>NZ_JBHTRI010000015.1:0-155987 GCF_042796085.1 Streptomyces sp. NPDC056452 | reverse complement strand
CCCCCCCCCCCCCCGGGGGGGGGGCGCCCCTCTCGGCCTGTCGGCCCTAAGGAACCGTCAGTTGTGGCCGAAGCGCCGCTGGTGCTTACGGGCAACATCCGAAGGGCTGCCCTGGGCCTGCGACTGCGGCTGGGTCTGCGACTCGTAGGCCGTCGACTTCGCCTCCTCCGCACCACGCTCCGCGGCGGACGCGCGGTCGTGCTGGCTGCCCTGCTTACGGTTCTTGTTCTTGGCCATGGTGATGCCTCCTGTGGGGAATCTCGGGGCCAGGACCGATGCCAGACTCACATACCACCCCATAAGCCGCATGTTGGATCATTACCCAGCGTAGTCCGGGCGGTATCATGCGCCGTTTCCCGGATCCGCCACGCCGATGATCGAGTTCCGGACCTTAACCCTCGTACGGTCGGGCAGACTCGAAGGAAACCCTGAGTAAGCGAACCCCGAGCGAGCGGACCCACCCCCCACGACCCGGTCCGCTGATCCGTTCCCGAAATCCTGGAAGAGGGTGGAACGCGTGGACCGTTGCGTCGTCCTGGTGGACGCCGGCTACTTGCTGGGCGCAGCCGCGAGTCTGCTGGCCGGAGAGCCCGCCCGTTCCCGCATCACCGTCGACCACGCCGCCCTGATCCAGGGACTGCGCGAACGCGCGGAGGCCGACACGGAACAGCCCCTGCTCCGGATCTACTGGTTCGACGGCGCCCCCGACCGCGTACCGCAGCCCGAACACCGCCGGCTCCGGGTGATGTCGCGGGTGACCGTTCGGCTGGGGGCCCTCACCCGCAGTGACGGCCGGTGGGCGCAGAAGGGCGTCGACGCGGCGATGCACGCCGAGCTCACCGAACTGGCCAGAAACCGCGCCTGCTCCGATGTGGTCCTCGTGACCGGGGACGGCGACCTGCTGCCCGGACTGATGTCCGCCAAGGAACACGGCGTGGCCGTCCACCTCTGGGCCGTCCAGGCCGCCGACGGCGACTACAACCAGTCCGAGGACCTTGTCGCCGAGGCGGACGAACGCCGGGTGCTCGACCGGGCCTGGATCACCAAGGCCGTACGGGCCAAGGAGACCGGCGGTGTGTGCGCCCCGCCGCCCGTCCCGCGCCCGGAGATCGCCGCGATCCTCTCCGCGCCGCTGCCCGAGGCCGCGCTGGCCGCCTCGGCCGAGCGGGCGTCGGAGGCCCAGGCCGCCGCGGCCCGCAACGGCAACGGCACACCGGTGGGCGAGGCCGCCGCACATCCGCCGCCCGCCGCCGGCCACAAAGGCGTTCCCACCCCCAAGGACCTGGCCAGCCTGCGTGCCCCGGGCTCGCAGGCCGCCCAGCACCCCGTACACCCTCCCGTCCCCAACGCGACCCTGCGCTGGTCGTCCGACAGGGGCTGGGTGGAGCGCGGCGGACCCCTCGGCGAACCCGCGGAGACCGCGTCCCTGCCGACCCTGGCCCAGCTCACCAGCGCCGAGCAGCGCTGGGCGGACCGGGAGGAGGACATCACCACCGTCGGCGGAGACCCCTTCGAGGTCGGCCAGGTCTTCGCCCGGCGCTGGATGGAGCGGCTGCCCGAGACCGTCCACCTGCAGAAGCTCGCCACCATGTACCCGCGCATCCCGCACCGGATCGACGGGGAACTGCTGCGGTACGCGGCACGGTTCGGGCTGCTCGCCCACAAGGACGACCAGATCGACGAGCACGACCGCTACGCCATCCGGGCGGGTTTCTGGCGCGAGATCGATGTGCGGGCCGCCGCGGAGCCTGCCCCCGTCGCGGAGTAGGCGCGGCGGCAGCGGCGGGGCCCTGCTTGCCCCCGGGCGCATTACGGGGCATCCGACCCCGTACTCTCGTACCTCGTGAGTACGGGCACAGCACAGGCACAGACCGGGACCGGGACCGTGTGCGCGGTGCGTGATCTGGTCAGGACCTATCCCGCCGTCCGCGGCCGACGCGGCCGGGCCGGCACCCCCGAGGTGCGGGCCACCGACGGGATCAGCCTCGATGTCCGCCGCGGCGAGATCTTCGGGCTGCTCGGACCCAACGGTGCGGGCAAGTCCACGCTCGTACGCCAGCTCACGGGGCTGATGCGCCCCGACTCCGGCAGCGTCGAGGTGCTGGGGCACGATCTCGTACGCCACCCCGAGCGCGCTTCCCGGCTCATCGGGTACCTCGGGCAGGAGTCCACCGCCCTGGACGAGCTGACGGTGTCCCTCGCGGCCGAGACCACCGGGCGGCTCAGGGGCCTGCCGGTGCGGGCGGCGCGGGCCGAACGCGATGCCGTACTCGAGGAACTCGGCCTCACCGAACTTGCCGGGCGGCCCCTGAGGAACCTGTCCGGCGGCCAGCGGAGGCTCGCCTGCTTCGCGGCCGCCCTGGTCGGGGAGCGCCCCGTCCTCGTCCTCGACGAGCCGACGACGGGCATGGACCCCGTCGCCCGGCGTGCGGTGTGGTCCGCCGTCGACAGGCGCCGGGCCGAGAACGGCGCGACGGTGCTGCTCGTGACCCACAATGTGATCGAGGCGGAGACCGTGCTCGACCGGGTCGCCGTCATGGAACGCGGCAAGGTCATCGCCTGCGACACCCCGGCCGGGCTCAAGGAGCAGGTGGCCGGCGAGGTCCGGGTCGAGCTGGTGTGGCGCGAGAGGGCGCCCCTGGACGTTCCCGAGGTGGCCGCACTACGTGGTTCCGCCCAGGAGTCCGGGCGTCGCTGGGTGCTGCGGCTGGGGCCGGACGAGGCACGGGCCGCGGTCGCCGCGGTGACCGGCGGGGCGGCGTTCTCCTCGCTGGACGACTTCACGCTGGCCACGCCCAGCCTGGAGGACGTCTATCTGGCGCTGGGCGGGGATGCGGCCAGGGCGGCCGAGGGACTGGTGAAGGCGTGATCATGAACGTGACGAAGGGGAGCAGCGCCAGGTGACGAGCATCCTTCCTGTGGAGTCCGCGGAAAAGGTGTCCAGGCCGGCGGCCGGACGGACGGATGCGGCCCGGGCCGCCCGTACCACCCCGGCCCCGCTCGCTCCGCGGGCCCGGCTGCTGCCCTCGCTGGCCGCCGTGTACCGGGCGCAGCTGTCGCGGGCGAGGGTCGCCCGGATTCCGCTGCTTTTCGTGGCGACGTTCCAGTCCATCGGAATCATGGTGCTCATGCGGGGCGTCGTCGACGGCGGCGCCGAGGCGCGGGCCGTGGTCGCGGGCTCCAGCGTGCTGGTCGTGGCCTTCGTGGCGCTGAACCTGCTGGCCCAGTACTTCGGACGGCTGCGGGCGGACGGCGGTCTCGACCACTACGCCACGCTGCCGGTGCCGCCCGCGGCGGTGGTGCTGGGCGCTGCGGGTGCGTACGCCTCGTTCACCGTGCCCGGCACGATCGTCACAGCCGTCACGGGGAGCGTCCTGTTCGGGCTGCCCATGACCCACCTGTGGGTGCTCGTCGCCGTCATTCCGCTGTCCGGGGCCGCGCTCTCGGGGCTCGGCGCCGCGCTCGGGCTGCTGGCGCCGCGGCAGGAGCTCGCGACCCTGCTGGGACAGCTGGGCATGTCCGCCGCGCTGCTGCTCGGCGTGCTGCCGGCCGACCGGCTGCCGGGGCCGGTGGGATGGGCCCGCGACCTGCTGCCGTCGACGTACGGGGTCGAGGCGCTGGCCAGGTCCTTCGACGCCCACCCGGACTGGGCGGTCGTCGCCCTCGACCTCGGGGTGTGCGCGGTGGTCGGTGTCCTGTCGCTGGCCGTGGCGACCTGGGCGTACCGGCGCGCGGCGGTCCGGTAGCCCTGCCGGCGGTCCGGTGAGGCGGCGCGCCGGGGGGCCTGGCACGATGGCAGCGTGACCGCACCGTTGACGCCGCCTCACCAGCCCCCGTCCGATGATCCCTGGCAGGCCACGCCGTCGGGATCCCATGCCGCGCCCGGCGGCCAGGAGCCGCTGCACGGGACCGATCTCGTGGCCGATGTGCGGCGGGCCGCCGTGGTCACCGGGCTGCTGACGGTGGCCGGTGTGGCACTCGGGCTGCTGTGGCTGTGGCTGGCGCCTCGCGTGCCGCTGGTCTCCGACGACACGGCGGTGTTCCTCAAGAACAGCGAGAGCGAGGAGGCCATCGGGGCGGACGGTACGTTCGTTCTGCTGGCGCTCGCGTTCGGCCTCGTGTCGGCGGCCGCCGTCTTCCTCTTCCGCAGGAGCGGAGGGATCGCGCTGGTGGTCTCGCTCGCCCTGGGCGGACTGCTCGGCTCTCTGCTGGCGTGGGGGATCGGTACGTGGTTCGGGCCGACGTCGGATGTGGTCGCCCATGCCAAGGAGGTCGGCAAGGGCGTGACGTTCGACGCGCCGCTGGAGCTGCACGCGGTGGGGGCGGGGATGCTCGCCTGGCCGGTTGCGGCGATGGCCGTGCACCTGGGTCTGACGGCGCTGTTCGGGCCGCGGGACCCCGAGCCGGAGTGGGAGGACGGGTACGGGACGGACTGGCCGGCCGCCGGTCCCGCTTCCGGCCCCGCGCCCGGTTCCGCCGGAGGGCAGTGGCCCGACGGCGGGACGACGGAGGGGCCGAAGCAGTCGTAGCGGTGCGGCCCCGGCAGGCGGAGGGGCCGAGGAGCTACCCGCGGCCGATCGGGGCCAGTACCGCGTTCGTCAGTACGGCCAGGTCGTCCGCCGACAGTTCGACCTCCAGGCCCCGCCGGCCCGCCGACACGCAGATCGTGGCGTGCGTGCGGGCCGAGGCGTCGATGACCGTACGCAGCCGCTTGCGCTGGCCCAGTGGAGAGATGCCGCCGCGCACATAGCCCGTCGTGCGTTCGGCCGCCGCCGGATCCGCCATCGCCGCCCGTTTGCCGCCCACCGCCGATGCCAGCGCCTTGAGGTCCAGCGACCCGGCGACGGGGACGACCGCGACGACCAGTTCGCCGTCGACATCGGCGACCAGGGTCTTGAACACCCGGTCGGGCGCGACGCCGAGCGCCTCGGCCGCCTCCTCGCCGTACGACGGGGACGCCGGGTCGTGATCGTAGGAGCGGACCGTGAACGCGGTGCCCGCCGCGGTCAGTGCGACCGTGGCCGGGGTGCCGCCGGGCTGCTGCTGCTTCTTGGCCTTCTTCGCCACCGGCAGGGTCCTCGGGTCAGTTGGGGTGCGTGGGTCCGCGGGTCAGGTCGATCGCGGGCAGCGACGGCAGATGACGGATGACTGCGGTCTCCTTGCGCAGGAGCGTCAGCTCCTCGCGCAGCCGGGTCGCGGTGTCGGGGGCCTGGAGCAGCCGCTGCTTCGACGGGATGTCGAGAACGGCCGCGGCGGCCACCAGGTACGAGACGACGGACGGATCGTCCGGCAGGTCCGCACCCGTCGTCAGGGAGCGCTCGTTGGCCCCGGCAAGCCGCTTCTGGTAGCTGCGGAAGGCCCTCAGGACGCCCTCGGCCAGCGCGCCGGCCTCCTCGGCGGCCTTGGTGTCGCCGCTGTCCGCCCCCTCGTCGTCCGGATCCTCGGTCAGTTCCTCGACCTCGGCCGTCAGATACGGGCCGCTCGCGTCGACGGAGAGGAGTTTGACCCGGGTGGTGCCGGTCGCGAGGACCTCGAAGCTGCCGTCGACGCGCTCACGGATCTTCGCCGCGTCGGCGATGCAGCCGACCCGGTGGAAGCTCTGGATCGGGTCGGGGCCGAAGCCGTCCGCCGGGGCGCGCTCGACGGGGCCGGCCGCGGCGACCGCGTCGGGCATCCCGGTGGCCGTGGGGGCGATCTCGCGGCCGTCGCGGATCGCGACCACGACGAAGCGGCGCGGCTCGTCCTCGTCGATCTCGAGCAGCTCGCGCATCATGGCGCGATAACGCTCCTCGAAGACGTTGAGAGGCAGCACGAGGCCGGGGAACAGCACCGCGTTCAGCGGGAACAGGGGGAGACGAGCGGTGGTCACAACGGTCAAGCCTAATGGCCGCGGAGCCCGCCGTGTCCGGCCCGGCCGCGCAAGGGCGTGGAAGAGGCCACCCGGAGCCGCACATCCGCTCGCGCGTCGAGGAATCCACTGAGCGCATCGTCGGACACCGACGCCCACGGGAACGACGTCGCATACCGTCCGATCAGCTCGAACTGCTCCAGCGCCTCCTCCCATCGCCCCCTTGCGACCAGCACATGGACGAGGAGGTTGCGGACCTCGGCGGGCCACGGATCGCCGGGCGGATAGGCGGCGGACAGCGAGATCGCGAGATCGGCCGCCGCGTCGATCCGGTCCTCCTGCACGGAGTTCGTCCGCCGCTCGGCCCTCTCGTCGTGCAGCAGCGCGAAGGCGGCCCGTACGGGGAGCGCCTGAACCAGGGAGTCCGGCGTGGCGTCCTCCGCCGCCCGCTCGGCGAAGTCGAAGCACTCGCGGTGCGAGCCGTACCAGGCGGCGGAGAGGTACTGGAGCGCGGCGACATGGCACCCGTAGTGGTGCGCCGAGCGCCGTACCGCCTGCTCCCACAGCGATTCGAAGACGGTGTGGGTGGCGTGCGTGCCACGGGCGTGGTCCAGGGCGAGCCGCCACGGCACCGGGTCGCGGGGATCGGCCTCGGCCGCCGCCGTGATGAGCGGGGCCACCTCACGCAGCAGTTCGGCGTGGGCGGGGGACTCCCAGGCGCGGCGTACGGCCAGTTCGGCCTTGACGAGCAGGGCGTCCGGGTCGCGCGGCGCGGCGGCCAGCCAGTCGGTGAGCCAGCCGTCGCGGTTGCGGGCGAAGGCCACCAGACGGGCGAGGCAGCGGTCGCGGGTCTCCCACTCGGCGGCGTCCCGGGTGGTGGCGAGGAGCTTGGCCGCGGGTTCGAACTCTCCCAGGGCGGCGGCCACCAGAGCGGGCGACAGCCGCTCGTCGGGCGCGTCGAGCAGCACGGCGTCGTCGGCGGGCAGCCCGGCGGACAGCCGGGGGCCGCGTCGGAGCGTGCACGCGGAAGTCAGCATCGCGCGGAGGGAAGCCATGGTGCAGACCATTGAAAAGCCCTGGTCGGGGCCGCGCCAGAGGGCCACTGTGAAGCTTCTGTAGGGAGTGGGAGGGTTGCCCTGGAGGGGGTCAAGAAAGGGCAAAGGAAACAGCTGCGGCTGGCCTGAATCCGACTGTCCTGTTGTGAAGAACCGACCGTGCGGCCGTGGCTCGACAGACCTTTCGATCACTGTGTCCGCCGGAGATCCGGCCGGATCGGAGAAGTCATCCGGTCAGCCGCGGCGCAGCATCCGGGAGGCGCCCGCCGCCACCGTCGTGGCCAATATCCACCCCAGCATGACGAGGACCGCCGCAGCCCACTGCCAGCCGTCCTCCATGCGCCAGTAGCCGTCCTGTCCGAGATTGATCACCGGCACCAGCAGATCCAGTGCGTACAGGGGGGCGTTCCACTGGGGATGCTCCTCCGCCTTGATGGCCGCCGGGTGGTACTGCGAGAAGGCCACCGCTCCCGCCGCCCACAGCACCGCCATCCACACGGCGGCCCGCCCCGGCCGGTAGCCGTACGCCACCGTCCAGTCCTGCAGATAGCCCCAGAGCCGGGCCGCGGGCGGCAGCGTCTCGCGCCGGCGCCGCTGCTTGGCGAGCAGCACCTCGCGGGCATCCGCGTCCTCGCCGCAGTTGCGGAGCACCGTGGCGAGGCGTTCGTACGGCTCCGGTACGTACTCCGGCGTCGCTGCCTGCACCCACTCCAGGCGCCGGGAGAGCGGGAAGTGGCCGTAGGGGACGAGGTTCTCGTAGACGAAACCGCCCATCGCCAGCCCGCCGGGGCCGGGCCAGCTGGTCGACAGGTCGATCAGCGTGACGACCCGCGCGCCGTTCAGGACGACCCGGCCCTCCTGCGGGCGCTCCGCGTTGAAGCGCAGCTCCGGCGTGACGATCCGGCGCAGCGACAGCTCCTCGTGCGGGGCCAGTACGAACCGGCCCTTGTGCAGATCCACCGCGTCCCCGAAACGCCCGTCGTCGAGCCGTACGGCGCCCCTGCACTCGAAGACCTGCGCACGGGTCCCGCGCGCGGGGGTGATGCCCCGGATGATGCCGAACGGGGGAGTGGTGCCCTGGTTCCCGGTGTCGATGCTCACCCAGGCCTCGGTCATGTACAGCGTGCGCTCCACGCTCAGCTGCGGGGCGTTCAGCGCCCGCCGCCCGTCCGTCGCGCGCAGCCGGCTGCCCCGCAGGCTCAGCGAGCCGCCGACCTTGGCCCCGCGCAGGCTGAGCTCACCACGTGTCTCGATCATCTCCGCCTGGAGGTCCTGCGCCACCGACATCCCGTCGCCCACGAAGGCGCGGCCGCGCCGGTCGGGGCCGACGCTGATCTGGCTGATCAGCAGATCCGTGCCGATCTGGGCGTCGGTCAGCCGGATGCCGCGGTCGACCCGGCAGCGCGGCAGATGCAGGTCGCCCTCCGTGTGCAGCCGGGCGGCGTCCAGTCTCGGCACCGCGCAGCCCACCATGCGCAGCGTCGTGAAATGGCACTCGGGCAGCACGACCTCCTGCTCGAAGCGGCAACCCGTCAGTTCCACGTACGGAGCGACCCGGCCGCCCGCCAGGTCCAGCTTTCCCGTGATGCGCACGCCCCGGAGCTTCAGCGCGGCCACCCGCCCCGGCCGCGCGGGCGGCCCGCTGAGCAGCAGCCGCGCCACCGTCCGGGCGCCGACACTCCGCTCCGGCCCCCAGAGGTGCGGTGCGAACGGATCGTCGCGCATCGCGTCGTGGGAGCGCAGATCGTAGGTGGTGCCGTTCCGGAAGGACTGCCACATGCCCAGCTCCGCCGCGCTGAGTCCGTCCGGGATGTCGCCGTCGTGCGGCTCGGTCACTGAAATACCTCCGCCTGCGCAGCTGGTCCCGCGCTTCGTACAACCGTTCTTCCCTCTGTGTGACGACGTGAACGCTAGTAGTCAGCTGTGACAGCCGGGACATGTATCAGCCAGTGATACGGACGACCGGACGCCGGAACCGGTCTGAGAGAATTGCGGGGTGATCTCTCGAATCGATCTGCGCGGTACCGCCCTCCCCGAGGGCGGCGCCCTGCGCGACCTGCTGCCCCGTGCCGAGTTCGACGTGGAAGCCGCCCTGGAGACGGTGCGGCCCATCTGCGAGGACGTACGCCATCGTGGCTCCGCGGCAGTGATCGAGTGGGGCGAGAAACTCGACGGCGTGCGGCTCGACTCGATCCGGGTCCCGGCCGCCACGATCACCGGGGCGCTGGAGCAGCTCGACCCCGCCGTACGGGCCGCGCTCGAGGAGTCGATCCGCCGCGCCCGCCTCGTCCACCGCGAGCAGCGCCGCACCACGCACACCACCCAGGTCGTCCCCGGCGGCACGGTCACCGAGAAGTGGGTGCCCGTCGAGCGCGTCGGGCTGTACGTGCCGGGCGGGCGCTCGGTCTACCCCTCGTCCGTCGTCATGAACGTGGTCCCGGCCCAGGAGGCCGGCGTCGAGGGCATCGCCGTCGCCTCCCCGCCGCAGAAGGAGTTCGGCGGGCTGCCGCACCCCACGATCCTCGCCGCCTGCGCCCTCCTCGGCGTCGACGAGGTGTACGCCGCCGGCGGCTCCCAGGCCATCGCGATGTTCGCGTACGGCACCGAGGACTGCCTGCCGGTCAACCTCGTCACCGGCCCCGGCAACATCTACGTCGCCGCCGCCAAGCGCCTCCTCAAGGGTCGCATCGGCATCGACGCCGAGGCCGGACCCACCGAGATCGCGATCCTCGCCGACGCGAGCGCCGACCCGGCGCACGTCGCCGCCGACCTGATCAGCCAGGCCGAGCACGACCCGATGGCCGCCGCGGTGCTCGTCACCGACTCCGAGGAGCTGGCCGCCGCCACCGAGGCCGAACTGCGGCCCCAGGTCGCCGCGACCAAGCACGTCTCGGACCGGATCGAACCCGCGCTGGCCGGCCGGCAGTCCGCGATCGTCCTGGTCAACGACCTGGAGGACGGCCTCAAGGTCGTCGACGCGTACGCCGCCGAGCACCTGGAGATCCAGACGGAGAACGCGGCCGCCGTCGCCGACCGGGTCCGCAACGCCGGTGCGATCTTCGTCGGCCCGTACTCGCCCGTCTCCCTCGGCGACTACTGCGCCGGCTCCAACCACGTCCTGCCCACCGGTGGCTGCGCCTGCCACTCCTCGGGCCTGTCCGTGCAGTCCTTCCTGCGCGGCATCCACATCGTCGACTACACCCGTGACGCGCTCGCCGAGGTCACCCACCACGTCGTGACCCTCGCCGAGGCGGAGGACCTCCCCGCCCACGGCGCCGCGCTCAAGGCCAGGTTCGGCTGGAAGGTTCCGCAGCAGTGAGCAACGACAGCGCCACGCGCAACGCCTGGGACGACCTCCCCATCCGCGACGAGCTGCGCGGCCAGTCCCCGTACGGCGCGCCCCAGCTCGACGTACCGGTCCGGCTGAACACCAACGAGAACCCCTACCCGCTCCCCGACGTGCTCGTCGACCGCATCGCCGAGCGCGTCCGCGAGGCCGCCCGGAACCTCAACCGCTACCCCGACCGCGACGCCGTGGAGCTCCGCACCGAGCTCGCCCGCTACCTCACCCGCACCGCCGGGCACGGAGTCGGGTACACCAACGTCTGGGCGGCCAACGGCTCCAACGAGGTGCTCCAGCAGCTGCTGCAGACCTTCGGCGGCCCCGGGCGCACCGCGATCGGCTTCGAGCCCTCGTACTCGATGCACGCCCTCATCGCACGCGGCACCGGCACCGGCTGGATCTCCGGACCGCGCAACGAGGACTTCACGATCGACGTGGAGGCCGCGAAGAAGGCCATCGCCGAGCACCGCCCCGAGGTGGTCTTCATCACCTCGCCCAACAACCCCACCGGCACCGCCGTCGACGCGGACACCGTCCTCGCTCTGTACGACGCCGCCCAGGCGGCACGTCCCTCGATGGTCGTCATCGACGAGGCGTACGGCGAGTTCAGCCACCACCCCTCCCTGCTGCCGCTGATCGAGGGCCGCCCGAACCTGGTGCTCTCGCGCACCATGTCCAAGGCGTTCGGCGCCGCGGGCCTGCGCCTCGGCTACCTCGCCGCCGATCCGGCCGTCGTCGACGCCGTCCAGCTGGTGCGCCTGCCGTACCACCTGTCCTCCGTCACCCAGGCCACCGCGCTCGCCGCCCTCGAGCACACCGATACGCTGCTCGGGTACGTCGCGCAGCTCAAGCGTGAACGCGACCGGCTGGTCGACGGCCTGCGGGAGCTCGGCTTCGCCGTCACCGACTCGGACGCCAACTTCGTCCAGTTCGGCCGCTTCGCCGACAGCCACACCGCCTGGCAGCAGATCCTCGACCGGGGCGTCCTGGTCCGGGACAACGGCGTACCGGGGTGGCTGCGGGTCTCCGCGGGCACCCCGGAAGAGAACGACGCGTTCCTCGATGCGGTGCGCGAACTGAAGAAGGAGCACGACGCATGAGCCGCGTAGGCAGGGTGGAGCGGACCACCAAGGAGACCTCCGTGCTCGTCGAGATCAACCTCGACGGCACCGGCAAGGTCGATGTCGCGACCGGGGTCGGCTTCTACGACCACATGCTCGACCAGCTCGGCCGCCACGGCCTCTTCGACCTCACGGTCAAGACCGAGGGCGACCTGCACATCGACTCGCACCACACGATCGAGGACACCGCGCTCGCGCTCGGCGCCGCCTTCAAGCAGGCGCTCGGCGACAAGGTCGGCATCTACCGCTTCGGCAACTGCACCGTCCCGCTGGACGAGTCGCTCGCCCAGGTCACCGTCGACCTCTCCGGCCGCCCGTACCTGGTGCACACCGAGCCCGAGAAGATGGCGCCGATGATCGGCGAGTACGACACGACGATGACCCGGCACATCCTGGAGTCCTTCGTCGCACAGGCGCAGATCGCCCTGCACGTCCACGTCCCGTACGGCCGCAACGCCCACCACATCGTGGAGTGCCAGTTCAAGGCGCTCGCGCGCGCCCTGCGGTACGCCAGCGAGCACGACCCGCGCGCAGCCGGGATTCTTCCGTCCACGAAGGGCGCCCTGTGACCGGCCTCAACACCGTGCTGATCGTCGTCGGCCTCTTCCTGGCCGGCGGCGTCTACTCCTTCTGGAAGCAGGGGATGCCCAAGGGCGTCGTCGTGCTTCTCGGGATCGGATCCGTGATGTGCCTGGTCGCAGGCATCATGCGGATCCAGGGAATCTGGGACTGAGGGCAGGACTGTGAGCGAAAGCAAGAAGGTCGTCGTCTTCGACTACGGCTTCGGCAACGTGCGTTCCGCCGAGCGGGCCCTCGCCCATGTCGGCGCGGACGTGGAGATCACCCGCGACTTCGACCGCGCGATGAACGCCGACGGGCTGCTCGTCCCCGGCGTGGGCGCCTTCTCGGCCTGCATGGACGGGCTGAAGCGGGCCCGCGGCGAATGGATCATCGGCCGCAGGCTGTCCGGCGGCCGTCCCGTCATGGGCATCTGCGTCGGCATGCAGATCCTGTTCGAGCGCGGCATCGAGCACGGGGTGGAGACCGAGGGCCTCGACGAGTGGCCCGGCACCGTCGGACCGCTCAAGGCCGACGTCGTCCCGCACATGGGCTGGAACACCGTCGAATCCCCCGAGGGCTCCCAGCTCTTCGCCGGACTCGACCCCGAGTCCCGCTACTACTTCGTGCACTCCTACGCCGCGCACGACTGGTCCCTCGAAGTCACCAACGCCAAGATCCGTGCCCCCAAGGTCACTTGGGCGACGCACGGAGAGCGGTTCGTGGCGGCCGTGGAGAACGGCGCGCTGTGGGCCACCCAGTTCCACCCCGAGAAGTCCGGCGATGCCGGCGCCCAGCTGCTGACCAACTGGATCGAGACGCTGTAATGCCGAAGCTTGAACTGCTCCCCGCCGTCGATGTCCGCGACGGCCAGGCCGTCCGCCTCGTACACGGCGAGTCCGGCTCCGAGACCTCCTACGGCTCGCCGCTGGAAGCCGCCCTCGCCTGGCAGAGCTCCGGGGCCGAGTGGCTGCACCTCGTCGACCTGGACGCCGCCTTCGGCACCGGCGACAACCGCGCGCTGATCGCCGAAGTGGCCGGCGCCATGGACATCAAGGTCGAGCTCTCCGGCGGCATCCGCGACGACGCCTCGCTCGCCGCGGCCCTCGCCACCGGATGCCGCCGGGTCAACCTCGGCACCGCCGCCCTGGAGACCCCCGAGTGGGTCGCCAAGGTCATCGCCGAGCACGGCGACCAGATCGCGGTCGGCCTCGACGTCCGCGGTACGACACTGCGCGGCCGCGGCTGGACCCGCGACGGCGGCGACCTCTACGAGACGCTCGCCCGCCTCGACTCCGAGGGCTGCGCCCGCTACGTCGTCACCGACATCGCCAAGGACGGCACCCTGCAGGGCCCCAACCTGGAGCTCCTGAGGAACGTCTGCGCCGCCACCGACAAGCCCGTCGTGGCCTCCGGCGGCGTCTCCTCGCTGGACGACCTGCGGGCGATCTCCCTGCTCGTCCCGGAAGGCGTCGAGGGCGCGATCGTCGGCAAGGCGCTGTACGCGAAGGCGTTCACCCTGGAGGAGGCACTGGAGGCGGTCTCCGTATGACGGACTCCGTACGCCGCATCTCCTCCGGCGCCCCCTGGGAGGAGAAGTTCGGCTACTCCCGCGCGGTGGAGCTCCCGGGCGGCCTCGTCCTGGTCTCCGGCTGCACCTCGGTCGTGGGCGGCCAGATCTCGGCCGGCAGCCCGTACGAGCAGGCCGTCACCTCCTTCCAGGTCGCCTTCGACGCGCTGAAGCAGGCCGGCCTGGGACGCGAGGACGTCGTCCGCACCCGGATGTACATCACGCACGCCAGGGACGTCGACGAGGTGGGCCGCGCCCACAAGGAGCTGTTCGACGACGTGCGCCCCGCCGCCTCCATGATCATCGTGTCCGGCTTCGTCGACCCCAGCCTGGTCGTCGAGGTCGAGGTCGAGGCCTACCGGGCAGGTGAGCGATGACGCTCGCCGTACGGGTCATCCCGTGCCTGGACGTGGACAACGGCCGCGTCGTCAAGGGCGTCAACTTCCAGAACCTGCGCGACGCGGGCGACCCGGTCGAGATGGCCAAGCTGTACGACGCCGAGGGCGCCGACGAGCTGACCTTCCTCGACATCACCGCCTCCAGCGGCGACCGGGAGACGACGTACGACGTGGTGCGGCGCACCGCCGAGCAGGTCTTCATCCCGCTCACGGTCGGCGGCGGTGTCCGCACCCCCGACGACGTGGACAAGCTGCTGCGGGCCGGGGCCGACAAGGTCGGGGTCAACACCGCGGCCATCGCCCGCCCGGAGCTGATCCGGGAGATCGCCGAACGCTTCGGGCGCCAGGTGCTCGTGCTCTCCGTCGACGCCCGCCGCACCCCCGAGGGCACCTTCGAGGTGACGACGCACGGCGGCCGCAGGGGCACCGGCATCGACGCCGTCGAGTGGGCCCACCGGGCGGCCGAGCTCGGCGCGGGCGAGATCCTGCTCAACTCGATGGACGCCGACGGTACGAAGGACGGCTACGACACCGAGATGATCAAGGCCGTACGGGCGCACGTCACCGTCCCCGTCATCGCCTCCGGTGGTGCGGGCCGGCTGTCCGACTTCCCGCCTGCCATCGAGGCGGGTGCCGACGCGGTCCTGGCCGCGTCCGTCTTCCACTTCGGTGACCTGCGGATCTCCGAGGTCAAGGGTGCTCTCCGGGAGGCCGGACACCCGGTCCGCTGACCCGGGGGCGCAGAGGGGCCGGTCCCGAAGACCGGCCATCTCGCCGATGTGTGCGTACGGGGTGCGGCGCGAGTGTGGCGACCGTCAACGAATGACGGCGGTACCCACGCGGTGCACCCCGAAGGCCCGGGACGACGGGGCCGAAGGCTGCCGCGTTGTGGCTCCGCCACAACCGAGAGGACCCCCCTCGTGCAGCACCTCCCCTCCGGCGACATCTCCCCACGCAGCCACCGGATGTCGAAGAGCCGCTCCCGCACCATCAAGCTCGCCGTCGCCGCCGCGGCAGCCACGGCCGGTCTGGTCACCGCTCTGATGCCGGGTGCCCAGGCCGCCGAGAACCCCTACGAGCGTGGTCCGGCTCCGACGAACGCGAGTATCGAGGCAAGCCGCGGTTCGTACGCGACGTCCCAGACGACCGTGTCCTCGCTGAGCGTCAGGGGCTTCGGCGGCGGGACGATCTACTACCCGACGTCGACTTCGGACGGCACCTTCGGTGCGGTCGTCATCTCGCCCGGCTTCACCGCCTACCAGTCGAGCATCGCCTGGCTGGGAACGCGCCTGGCCTCGCAGGGCTTCGTCGTCTTCACCATCGACACCAACACGACGTCGGACCAGCCGGCCAGCCGTGGTGACCAGTTGCTCGCCGCGCTGGACTACCTCACCCAGGACAGTTCGGTCCGCACCCGGATCGACGCTTCCAGGCTCGGTGTGATGGGCCACTCCATGGGCGGCGGCGGCACCCTGGAGGCCGCGAAGGACCGTCCGTCGCTGCAGGCGGCGATCCCGCTGACCGGCTGGAACACCGACAAGTCCTGGCCCGAGGTGAAGACCCCGACCCTGGTGATCGGTGCGGACGGCGACACGATCGCCCCCGTCGGCACCCACTCGGAGCCGTTCTACAACTCGCTTCCGAGCTCGTTGGACAAGGCGTACCTGGAGCTTCGGGGAGCCACGCACTTCACCCCGAACTCGTCGAACACGACGATCGCGAAGTACAGCATCTCGTGGCTGAAGCGCTTCATCGACAATGACACCCGCTACGAGCAGTTCCTGTGCCCGCTGCCGTCGACCAGCCTGACGATCGCCGAGTACAAGGGCAACTGCCCGCACACCTCCTGACCGACAGGACCAGGGGCCGGGCCGCGTCACGCGGCCCGGCCCTTCGTGCTGCCCGCACCCGCCCGCCGGCAGCCCGTCACGAAGACCGGTGATATCGCCGATGTGCGCTCAGGGGGTGCACCGCGAAAGTGGCGAACGTCAGCGAATGACGGCGCTACCCACGCGGTGCACCCCCCGAAGGCCCCCGGACGAGGGGCCGTCGGCTGTCGCGGTGGTTCCGCCACAACCGAGAGGATCCCCAGTGCAGCAGCACCTCCCCTCCGGCGACATCTCCCCGCGCCGCCACCGGATGTCGAAGAGCCGCTCCCGCACCATCAGGCTCGGCCTGGCAGCCGCTGCTGCCACGGCCGGTCTGGTCACCGCGCTCATCCCCGGCGGAGCGCAGGCCGCCGCCAACCCGTACGAGCGCGGTCCCGCACCGAGCAACTCGAGTATCGAAGCCCTCCGCGGCTCGTACGCGACGTCCCAGACCTCTGTCTCCTCACTGAGCGTCAGAGGCTTCGGCGGCGGCACGATCTACTACCCGACGACCACCTCCGACGGCACCTTCGGCGCGGTGGTCATCTCGCCCGGCTTCACCGCCTACGAGTCGAGCATCGCCTGGCTGGGAACGCGCCTGGCCTCGCAGGGCTTCGTCGTCTTCACCATCGACACCAACACCACCCTGGACCAGCCCGCCAGCCGTGGTGACCAGCTGCTCGCCGCGCTGGACTACCTCACCGAGGACAGTTCGGTCCGCAGCCGGGTCGACGCCTCCCGGCTCGGTGTGATGGGCCACTCCATGGGCGGCGGCGGCACGCTGGAGGCCGCGAAGGACCGTCCGTCGCTGCAGGCGGCGATCCCGCTGACCGGCTGGAACACCGACAAGTCCTGGCCCGAGGTGAAGACCCCGACGCTGGTGATCGGTGCGGACGGCGACACGATCGCCCCCGTCGCCACGCACTCGGAGCCGTTCTACAACTCGCTGCCGAGTTCGCTGGACAAGGCGTACCTGGAGCTGCGGGGAGCCACGCACTTCACCCCGAACTCGTCGAACACGACGATCGCGAAGTACAGCATCTCGTGGCTGAAGCGCTTCATCGACAATGACACCCGCTACGAGCAGTTCCTGTGCCCGCTGCCGTCGACCAGCCTGACGATCGCCGAGTACAGGGGCAACTGCCCGCACACCTCGTAACCGACGGGGGGACGACGGGGGCCGGGCCGCGCGTACCGCGGTCCGGCCCCTCGTCGTGCTGCCCGGGCCTCAGCCCTCGGACAGGAACCGGGTGATGGCCCCGGCGAAACCCGCATCCCGTACGACGGTCAGATGGTCGCCGGGCAGCACGGTCAGCTCCGCCCCGGCGATCGCGTCGGCCAGCACCCCGGGACGTATCGCGAGAGGATCGTCCTCCCCGGCAAGGACCAGCGTGGGGACCTTGATCCGGTCCAGCGGCAGCGCGTCCCGGTGCACCGAACGGATCTGCGCCGCCAGCGCGAACCGGTCCGAGCCCGACACGTCGGCCAGCACCCGGAAGGCCCGTGTCCGCTCCGGGACATCGGACACGTCCTCGGCGGTGAGCGCGGCGGACACCAGCTCCGGAGGCATCGCACGGGTGTCCAGACCGCCCACCTCCACCGCGCCCGCACCGATCCCGCCGACCACGAGGCGGCTGACCCGCGTGTCGTCGGCCGCCGTGAGCAGCGCCACCACGGCACCCATGGAATAGCCCGCGACATGCACCCTTTCCGCGCCGATGCGGTCGATCAGCAGGCGCACATCACGGGCCATCAGCGACTCGCCGTAGTACGTGTCGCCGTGCGGCTTGTCCGAGTCGCCGTGACCGCGCGCGTCCAGGGCGTACACCCGGCGGCCCTGCGCGACCAGTGCCTCGACGACCCCGGGGCCCTCCCAGTTCAGCCGGGCATGGGCGGCGAAGCCGTGCAGGAGCACCACCGGGGGCAGTGCGCCGGCCGGGCTCCCGGACCAGGACCAGTACCGAAGGGTCAGACCGTCGTGTGTACGGAATTCATCAGTCATGCACCGACGTTACGGGCGGGTGCGGCACACCGGCCCGGGACTGTGCCCCCGCACAGCCCGCACCGCGTTCTGTTGGGAGCCCGCACCGCTACGGGCCGCCCCGGGCGGGGGAGCGGACGCGAACCTTCCGACGCTGTTTACGCGGAAGTAACGTGAAGAGCGTGACCCTAACGACGACCGTGCACAGTCCGCTCCGGCTGTACGGCCGCAGCGGTGAACTCGCCATCCTGGACACCCTCCTGGGGCGGCTGCGGGCAGGGGACGGTGGAGCACTCGTGCTCACCTCGCCCCCCGGCCTGGGCCGCACCGCCCTCCTGCGGCGGGCCGCAGCCGACTACTTCGCACGATGCGAAGGGCCCGTGCTGTACGCCTCCGCCGCCCCCGCCGAGGAACGCCTGCCCTACAGCGGACTGCACGCCCTGCTCTGCTCCGCGCAGGGCCCGCTGGCCGTCTCCCCCGACCGCGTCCTGCGCACCGGCATCACCCCCGGCGGCCTGCTCGGCCTGCTGCGCGGCCTCGGTGCCGAACGGCCGCTGCTGGTCTGCGTGGACGACGCCCACGCCTGGGACCCCGACTCGCGGGCCGCGCTCGGCTTCGCGGCACGCAGACTGGGCGCGGGCAGCCGGGTCGCCGTGGTGATCGGCGCCGCCGACGAGACCACCTTCGCCGGACTGCCCGCCCTGCGCCTCGGCCCGCTCGACGACGACGCGGCTGCCGCACTCCTGGACCGGCTCACCGACGCCACGGGCGACGTCGACCCGGTCGTCCGCAGCGAACTCCTGCGCGAAGCGGCCGGGAACCCCCGGCTGCTCGCCGGCCTCGTCGGCCGCCTGACCGCCGACCAGCTGGCCGGGCGCACCGCGCTGCCCTACCCGCTGCCCGGCGGCGAGAGCGTCCTCGACGCCCACGCCGCCCATCTCGACGGACTCGACCCGGACACCCACACCCTCCTGCTGCTGGCCGCGGCCGCGGAGGAACACGAACCCGACGGGGCGGGCGCGGACGCCGCCCTGCTGCTGCGGGCCGGAGCCCGCGCCGGGCTGGTCCCCGCCCATCTGGACCGCGTCCTGTTCGCGCCCGCGGGCAGCGCGGGTGCACTCCAACGAGCGGGCAGCCGCGTGCACTTCAGCCACCCGCTGCTGCGCCGCGCCGTCCTGCACAGGGCGCCGACGGCCCGGCGCAGGGCCGTGCACGAGCTGCTCGCCACCCTGCTCACCGGGCCCGGATCGCCCCCGCTGCCGGCGCTCGTCCAGAGGGCCTGCGCCGCACCCGGGCCCGACACCGCACTCGCCGGGCAACTCGTGGCGGCGGCCGTCGCCCCCCGCCCGCACGCGGAACGGTCGGCCGCGCTCGCGCGCGCCGCCGCGCTCTCCACCGACGACGCGCAGCGCGGCGCGCTCTTCGCGGCCGCCGCCGAACAGGCCCGGCTCGCAGGCGACACCGGCCGTGCCCGCGCCATGCTGGCCCGCGTCGGCGCCCACCCCGCCGGGGGCGTCGCACCCTACGTACGCGGCATGCTCGCCCTGCGCGACGGACCGGCGGCCGATGCGCGCGAGGCGCTCCTGAACGCGGCGGCACTGCTCGCGCCGCACGATCCGCGCCGCACCCTGGACGCCCTGTTCGGCGCTGCGGAGGCCGCGTGGGCCATGGGGGACGCCATCGCCTATCTGGACGCCATGAACCGCATCCCCGTCGCCCCGGCCGACCGGGCCACGGTCCAGTACCGCGCAGGGATGTGCGCCGTACTCGGCGGGCGCACCGTCGCGGGCCACGCCCTGCTGCGGTGCTGCCTGGACGGGGCGGACCGTGCCGAGGAGCCCGACGAGCTGTTGAGGGCCGCGGTCTCGGCCCTGGTGCTCGGCGAGGTCGACGCGGCCTGCCGGACGGGAGCCCGTGCGCTC
Source organism: Streptomyces sp. NPDC056452 (assembly GCF_042796085.1). Classification (NCBI taxonomy): domain Bacteria; kingdom Bacillati; phylum Actinomycetota; class Actinomycetes; order Kitasatosporales; family Streptomycetaceae; genus Streptomyces; species Streptomyces sp. NPDC056452. The sequence goes on along the minus strand of NZ_JBHTRI010000015.1, from coordinate 136,323 downwards.
GCCGCCGTACGCACCCGTGGGCCCGAGGCCCTGCTGCCGCACGCCCTGGAGAACCTCGCGTACGCCGAACTGCGGGCCGGACGGCACGCCAGGGCCCGTGCCCACGCACTGGAGGGCCTGCATGCCGCCCGGCGCACGGGGCAGCCCAACGCGGCCACCCATCTGCACGCCGTACTGGCGCTCGCCGCCTCGGTGGAAGGGCCCGCGGAGGCATGCGCGGCCCATGCCGACGCCGCACTGGCCGGCGCCGGTCCGCACGGCCTGACCCAGGCGGCGACCCTCGCCACCTGGGCGGTGGCCCGCGCGGACCTCGCGGCCGGACGGCCCGGCGAGGCGGCTGCCCGGCTCGGGCCACTGGTCCGGCCCGGACCGCGGATGGGGCACTTCGCCGTCCGGATGCTCGCCATCCCCTGCTACATCGAGGCGGTGGCCCTCTCCGGCCGGGCCGACGACGGCACGGACGGCCTGGCCGAGGCCGTCGAGGAGTTCGCACTGTGGACCTCCCGGACCACCGACCCGCAGGCCCCCGCCCAACTGGCGCGCTGCCGGGCCCTCCTGGCACCGCAGGAGGAGGCCGCCGCGCGGTACGAGGAGGCTCTGGCCCACCACGACCGTGCGGGCGGCGACTTCGAGCGCGCCCGCACCCAACTGCTCCACGGCCAGCTGCTGCGGCGCAGGCGCCGCACCCGTGAGGCCCGCGGCCCGCTGCGCGACGCCCTGGTCGCCTTCGAACGCTGCTCGGCCCGCGCCTGGGCCGACCGGGCGGGCGGGGAGCTGCGGGCGGCCGGGGAAGCGGTGGACGTGCCCGACCAGGGCGGGGCGGGGCCGCTCGCCGGACTGACCCCGCAGCAGCAGCGGATCGCCCGCTGTGTGGCGGAGGGTGCCACGAACCGCGAGGTGGCGGTGCGGCTCTCGGTGAGTCCGCGGACGGTCGACCACCACCTGCGCAACGTGTTCGCGGCGCTGGGGGTCAGGTCCAGGACCGAGCTCGCCAGGCTGCTGGACCGCTAGGACCGTGGACCGCCAGGACCGCTCGTCCGGATCATGCCGGGCCGCTTGTGGCGGTCCCGCCGCAGGTCCGAGGGATGTCGCGGGCCGGGCGGGGCGTGCCGGCACCGCCCGTGCGACGTCGAGGTTGCAGGACCGTGATGAGAAGAACGCCGCAGACCCCTAGGTACCGACCGGGCGGTATGCCATTCTGCGGGCGTCAGGATCATTCGGTGTGCGCCCGCCCAATGGCGGGCCGGGCGCGCACCGGGCCGGCATTTCCGCAGTCGGCCGATTCCCGGTGGAGGCCGCCATGCCACAGGTCGTACGTTCACGGATCAGGGCGCTGCACGGGCCGCCCCCCGTAGCACCGCTGCCGCACCGCTTCCGTTCCCTGGCCGACCGTGAGGCCATCGCCGTACTCCACAGGGCCGCCCACGTGCTGCTGGAAGCGCTGCCGGAGCTCACGGACCGGCTCGTCGAGCAGCTGCGGGAACAGGAGCCGGCCTACCGCACGGCCATCGAGAGCGACCCCGCCGAGATCTGGCAGGAGGTCCACCACTCCCTGCGCCACAACGTCGCCTCCCTGATCCAGCCCCGGGAGTTCCGCGAGGCCGCCCACCGCACCTCCCGGTGGATCGGGGAGACCCGCGCCGAACAGGGCGTACCGCTCGACGCGGTCCTGCACGCCTTCCGGATGGGCGGGGCGATGGTCTGGCAGGACCTGGTCGACGAGACGGCGCGGCGCCACCCCGAGGACATCCGGCTGCTCGTCCATGTCGCGGCGGACGTCTGGAACTTCGTGGACGAGCACTGCGGAGTGGTGGCCGAGGCGTACCGTCAGGCCGAACGGCGCCTCACCTGGCGCCGCGAGAACCAGCAGCGGCTGATGACGTCGGCCCTGCTGGACGGCACAGCCCGGATAGCCGACCTCCCGGACGCCGCGGCCATGCTGGGACTGCCGGTGCACGGACGGTACGCGGTGCTCGCGGTCGCCACCGCGCGCCGCGCCCCGCACGGTACGTCCCAGCCGCCGCTGACCCTCCCCGAGGGGACACCGGTGCTCTGGCACGCGGGGGCCGACGCCGAACTCGCGATCCTGCCGCTGGGAGCCGGGCCGGTGGCGGCCGACCCGGCCGTCCCGCGCGAGGGCGACACGGAGACCGCTGTCACCGACGGCGGGATGTCCGAGGCTCCGGGACCGGACGAACTCGCCTCCGTGGCAGCCGAACTGACGGCTCCGCCCGGGACCCGGATCGGGATCAGCTCCGTGGTCGACGGGCTGGCGTCGGTCGGTGACGCGCGGCGCCTCGCCGAGACCGCGCTGCGCGCCTGCCCGGCGTCCGGCGGCACGGTCCTGCTCGACGAGCACCTGCCGACCGCCCTGGTCGTCTCCTCGCCCGGACTCGGCACCGCCCTCGCCGGCCGGGTACTCGGCCCGCTCGACCGGCTGGACCCCGCGGACCGGGACGTGCTCATCGAGACGCTGACCGCATGGCTGGACTCGGACGGTTCGGCGCAACGGGCGGGGGCGCGGCTGTACTGCCACCGCAACACGGTGCTGAACCGGCTGCGGCGCTTCGAACAGCTGACGGGCCGCTGTCTCACACGGCCCTCCGACGCGGTCGAGGTGTCCCTGGCGCTGGCGGCGCGGCGGCTGCTGGGCGGCTGAGACGCGGGGGAGGGGGCGGGGGCCCTGCGCGGGCCCCGCCCCCTCGACTCCGGTCCCCGCCCCTCACCTTGTGCGGAAGCACAGATCCGCCCCGCGAGGGCTGTACGGGCGCCGCGCCCCGGACCCGCCGCCTGTTCCCCGCCCGCCGCACCTGATGCCCTGGGCCCATGCCATCAGTTGCCCCTTTCAAGGCCCTACCGGCGGAGCCACCGCGGTGAGCGGCGCGGTCGACGCCCGGTCCCTGGCCGTGGTCATCTTCCTCGCGTTCGTCGCCGTGTCCCTGCTGCTCTGCGGTCTCGCCGCAGCGGACCAGGACGACCCCGAGCACTTCTACGCGGGCGGCGGAGCCTCGCTCGGCCCCGTCGGCGGAGGGCTCGCCATCGCCGGGGACTACGTCAGCGCCGCCACGCTGCTCTCCACCACGGGGTCCGTCGCGCTCGCCGGCTTCGACGGTGTGCTCTTCGCGCTGGCGACCGTCGCCTCGCTCGTCCTCGTCATGCGGGTCTTCGCCGAACGCCTGCGCCGCAAGGGCGTGTTCACCCTCGGCGACTTCCTCGCCGACCAGCTCGGGGACGGCTCCGTGCGCCGGGCGCTGGGCGTCGCCACCCTCGTCGTGCTCGCCCCGCTCCTCCTGGTGCAGCTGACCACCGCCGGACACGTCATGACGGCGATGTTCGGGCTCCCCGAAGGAGCGCTCACCGGCTGCACGGTCGCCAGCGGCGCGCTGATGGTGTGCTACTCCGCCTTCGGCGGCATGCGCGGCACCGGCTACATCCAGATCCTCAAGGTCGCCGTCGTGCTGGCCGCCGTCACCCTGCTCGCGGGCCTGGTGCTCGCCCGCTTCGGCTGGTCCCCGTTCGCTCTCTTCGACGCGGCCCAGGAAGGCAGCAAGGCGGGCGGCGCCTACGCGCGCCCCGGGCTCCAGTTCGGCCACGGGTTCGCCGGCAGCCTCGACCTGATCGGCTTTCAGCTCACCCTCGTACTCGGCGCTGCCTGCATGCCGCACATCATGATGCGGCTGCACCCGCTGCGCGACGCCTGGACCGCGCGCCGCGCAGCCGTCTGGTCCGTGGCCCCGGTCGCCGTCCTGTGCACCGGGATCGTCATCGTCGGGCTCGGGGCCTCCGCCCTGCTGGGCCGGGACACCCTGCGCGCCGCCGACCCGGCCGGAGGCACCGCCCTGCTGATGGTGACCGGCGTGCTGGACCCGGGCGCGAACGGGCCGCGCGACAGCCCGCTGTTCGCCCTCGTCGCCTGCGCCGCCTTCGCCACCACCCTGGCCGCCGTGGCCGGCATCACCCTGGCAGCCGCCTCGACCCTCGCCCGCGACTTCGCGGCGAAGGGCGCCCAGGGCGCCGGAAAGGCGTCCGGCAGGGAGATCCGCCGTGCCCGCCTGGCGGTGCTCGGGATCGGCGCGCTCGCCGTCCTCCTCTCGGCGTACACCCACGAACGCAACCCCCAGGTGCTGCTCTCCCTCTCGTTCGCCGCGGCGGCCTCGATCCTGCCGCCCGTCCTGCTGTACGCGCTCTTCCGCCCCGGGTTCAACGCACGCGGGGTGCGCTGGACCGTGTACGGAACGCTTCCGCTGATCGTCGGCCTGATGGTCCTGTCACCCGCGTTCTCGGGCACACCCATCGCACTGTTCCCCGAATGGAACTTCCACGTGTTCCCGCTCCAGACACCGGGCCTGATCACGATCCCCGCCGGGTTCCTCCTCGGACTGCTCGGATCCAGGCCCCGGCCGGACACCCCGCGGGAAGGCCCCCGGCACCGGGCCCGCTGGGTCCCCGTACAGGCGGGACGTGACGCCTGACCCGGCCGGCTACAGCCCCAGCTCCGCCGTGTGCAACCGGGCCAGCGCGTCCTTGTCGCCCTCCAGCTCCACCCGCGCGGCGTCCTGCCGGCCCGCGGCGAACAGCAGCAGCTCACCCGGCTCCCCGGTGACCGTCACCACCGGGGTGCCCTTGTGGGCCACCACCGTCTGGCCGTCCGGGCGGCGCAGCACCAGTCCCACCGGGGCCCTGCGGCCCAGCATCCGGGCCGACTTCTCGGTGCGCGACCACAGCACATCGGCGAAGACCGGGTCCAGGGTCCGCTGCGACCAGTCGGGCTGGGCCCGGCGCACGTCCTCCGCGTGGATGTAGAACTCGACCGTGTTGGCCGCCTCGTCCAGCTGCTTCAGCCCGAAGGGCGACATCCGCGGCGGACCCGTACGGATGAGCTGGATCAGTTCCTCGTACGGCTTCTGGGCGAATTCGGCCTGCACCCGCTCCAGCCGGTTCTTCAGCGCGCCCAGCACGATCCCGCCCGCCGCGTCCGCGCGGCGCTCACGTACCACCACATGGGCGGCCAGGTCCCGGGTCTTCCAGCCGTTGCACAGGGTCAGAGCTTCGGGGCCCGCCGCTTCCAACAGGTCGGCGAGCAGAAGACGTTCACGCTTCGCATGGGTCGACATGCCCGCCAGCGTACGACCGACGCCCATGGTCCGCCCAGTGGACGCACACCCGGACGGCCGTCCCCGGCGCGGCACAATGGGGCGCATGACCAGCACGCCCGGCACCACCCCCGCCAGCAACCTCGACCCGGCCATCGCGGCCCGCCTCAAGCGCGGACCCGACGGACTGGTCCCGGCCATCGCCCAGCAGTACGACACCGGCGAGGTGCTCATGCTCGGCTGGATGGACGACGAGGCGCTGCACCGCACCCTCACCACGGGCCGCTGCACCTACTGGTCCCGCAGCCGCCAGGAGTACTGGGTCAAGGGCGACACCTCCGGCCACATCCAGCAGGTCCGGTCCGTAGCCCTGGACTGCGACGCCGACACCGTCCTGGTGAAGGTCGACCAGACCGGTGCCGCCTGCCACACCGGTGACCGCACCTGCTTCGACGCGGACGTCCTTCCGCTCACCCCGTCCCAGTAAGGTCAGCCGCCATGGATCTCGAGACCTTCCGCAAGCTCGCCGTCGAGCGGCGCGTCATCCCCGTCAGTCGCCGGCTCCTCGCGGACGGTGACACCCCGGTCGGGCTCTACCGCAAGCTCGCGGACGAGCGCACCGGCACGTTCCTCCTCGAATCCGCGGAGAACGGCCGCACCTGGTCCCGCTACTCCTTCATCGGAGTGCGCAGCGCCGCCACCCTCACCACCCTGGACGGCCGGGCCCACTGGCTCGGCACCCCGCCCGTCGGCGTCCCCGTCGACGGGGACCCGCTGCAGGCCCTGCGCGCCACCGTCGAGACCCTGCACACCCCGCGCGACCTGGTCGGCGACGACGGCCTGCCGCCGTTCACCGGCGGCATGGTCGGCTATCTCGGGTACGACATCGTGCGCCGGCTGGAGAAGATCACCGAGCACGGCGGCGACGACCTGAAGCTCCCCGAGCTGACGATGCTCCTCACCTCGGACCTCGCCGTGCTCGACCACGGGGACGGCACGGTCCTCCTGATCGCCAACGCCATCAACCACAACGACCTGGACACCGGGGTCGACGAGGCGTACGCCGACGCCGTCGCCCGGCTCGACGCCATGGAACGGGACCTGTCCAGGCCGGTGGAGAACGCCCCCGCCGCCCTGCCGCCCTCCGAGCTCCCGCCGTACACCGCGCTGTGGGGCGGCCCCGCATACCAGGACGCCGTCGACGACATCAAGGAGCGCATCAGGGCCGGCGAGGCCTTCCAGGTCGTGCCCTCCCAGCGCTTCGAGACGCCCTGCACGGCAAGTGCCCTGGACGTCTACCGGGTCCTGCGCGCCACCAACCCGTCGCCGTACATGTACCTCCTGCGCTTCGACGGCTTCGACGTCGTCGGCTCCAGCCCGGAGGCGCTCGTCAAGGTCGAGGACGGCCGGGCCATGGTCCACCCCATCGCCGGGACCAGGCACCGCGGCGCCACCCCGCAGGAGGACCAGGCGCTCGCCGACGAGCTCCTCGCCGACCCGAAGGAACGCGCCGAGCACCTGATGCTCGTCGACCTCGGCCGCAACGACCTGGGACGGGTCTGCGAACCCGGCAGCGTCGAGGTCGTCGACTTCATGTCCGTCGAGCGGTACTCGCACGTGATGCACATCGTCTCCACCGTCACCGGGCGCGTCGCCGAGGGCCACAAGGCCTTCGACGTCCTCACCGCGTGCTTCCCCGCGGGCACCCTCTCCGGCGCACCCAAGCCGCGCGCCATGCAGATCATCGAGGAACTCGAACCGACCCGCCGGGGGCTGTACGGCGGCTGCGTCGGCTACCTCGACTTCGCGGGCGACTCCGACACCGCCATCGCCATCCGGACCGCCCTGCTCCGCGACGGCACCGCGTACGTCCAGGCGGGAGCGGGCGTCGTCGCCGACTCCGACCCGGTCGGCGAGGACACCGAGTGCCGCAACAAGGCCGCCGCGGTGCTCCGCGCCGTGCATACGGCGAACCGGCTCCGGTCCCACTGAGGCGGTAAGGGATAGTGGGGTACGTGAGTGCTGTCCCCGTACCCCAGCCCCGTGCCCGTGCCGCCTCCGCGCCCGACAGCGCAGGAAGCCGCCGCAGCCTGGGCGCCGGCCTGCTCCTCGGGGCCGCCGGCGCCACCGTCGTCCTCCTCGCCTCAGGGCAGAAATGGGCCGAGGGCACGGCAGCCGTCGGCGGCGGCACCCTGCCCCTGACCGCGGACGGCCAGGACGTCACAGGCCTCCCGGCGGCCCTGGCCGTCGTCGGCCTGGCCGCCCTCGTAGCCGTCTTCGCCGTCCGGGGCGGCGGCCGGACGATCGTCGCGGGACTGCTGGCCCTCAGCGGCCTCGGCGCCGGGCTGAGCTCCTACATCGGCGCCTCCGACAGCGCCGCCCTCGACGAGAAGGCCGCCCGGACCACCGGCAACACCTCGGCCACCATCGACGCGCTCAGCCACACCGCCTGGCCGTACGTCACGGCCGTCGGCGGACTGCTGATCCTGCTCGCCGGGCTGCTCGCCCTGCGGTACGGCAGCCGGTGGCCCGCCATGTCGGGACGGTACGAGCGCGACGGCACCCCGCGCCCCCGCAAGGCCGCCCCCGCCGCCCCGGATCCCGACCGGCCCGAGGACCTGTGGAAGGCCCTGGACCGCGGCGAGGACCCGACGCGCGAGGCATGACCCCCAGGCTCGGCTCCACCCGCACGTACGGGACAATGGCAGCGAGCTTTCTGTACAGCGATACCTTCAGCGCAACACCAACGAGGAGCAACTCATGGCGGGCAGCAGCCACGGACACACCCCGGCCGCCTGGACCGGTGTCATCATCGCCTTCATCGGCTTCTGCATCGCAGGCGTCTTCATGGTCGCGGCGAACCCGCTCGGCTTCTGGGCCGGACTGGCCGTCATCGCCGTCGGCGGACTCGTCGGTCTCGCCATGAAGGCCGCGGGCCTCGGCATGCCGAAGGAGTCGGCCGAGCTGGCGGCGGCCAGGGCCCGTGCCGGAGAGGCCCAGACCACCTCCTGACCGCACGCCGGTCCACAGACACGACACGAGGCGCAGCCCGGACCGGGCTGCGCCTCCGCGTACGAGCGGGGACAATCAGCGCGTGGACGCCTCAGCTTCTCCCGCCGCCCCGGACCCGGCCCCCGTACCCGGCACCCCCGGACCGCCGCACCCCCGCCCTGCCGCGGCCGGACCCGAGCCCGTGTCCGCCCCTGCCACCGCGCCCGTGAGCCGGCTCAGGCGGCTCGCCGCCCCGGCCGGTGCGATGGCCGTCGTCGTCGGCGCCTTCGGCTACGTGGCCACGGTCGATCCCAACGAACCCGGTCACTACCCGGTCTGCCCCATGCTCCGGTTCACCGGAGTGTTCTGCCCCGGCTGCGGCGGGCTGCGCAGCGCCCACGCCTTCGCCCACGGCGACATCGCCGCAGCCCTCGGCTCCAACGCCCTGGCCGTCGTCGGCTACGCCGTCTTCGCCGTGGTGTGGCTGCTCTGGATGGTCCGCGCAAGCCGGGGCGAGCCGCTGCGGATCGCCCTCGCCCCCGCCTACTGGTGGGGGGTCGGAGCGGCCCTGCTGATCTTCTCCGTCGTCCGGAATCTGCCGTTCGGGTCAGGCTTGGCGCCCTGAATGCCCAGGTAGTGGGACGTACCGCCGCCGGATGCGAGCCCATCGCCCTCCTGCGGATACCATCGAGATGGCTGATCCTGTTCCCTCATACACCGTTCCGGAAGGGGGCCGCTCGCGTGAGTGTGCTCGACGAGATCATCGATGGCGTTCGCGCCGACCTCGCAGAGCGGCAGGCGCGCGTCAGCCTCGACGAGCTCAAGGAACGCGCAGCCCGCGCTCCTCGGGCCAAGGACGGAGTCGCCGCCCTGCGCGGCGAGGGCGTGACCGTCATCTGCGAGGTCAAGCGTTCCAGCCCCTCCAAGGGGGCCCTTGCCGCGATCGCCGACCCGGCCGCGCTCGCCGCGGACTACGAGGCAGGCGGCGCGTCCGTCATCTCGGTCCTCACCGAGGAGCGCCGCTTCGGCGGCTCCCTCGCCGATCTGGAGGCCGTCCGCGCCAAGGTGGACATCCCGATCCTGCGCAAGGACTTCATCGTCACCTCGTACCAGCTGTGGGAGGCACGCGCCTACGGCGCCGACCTCGCCCTGCTGATCGTCGCCGCCCTCGACCAGGAGGCCCTCGTCTCCCTGATCGAGCGCGCCGAGTCGATCGGCCTGACGCCGCTCGTCGAGGCGCACGACGAGGAGGAGGCGGAGCGTGCCGTGGACGCCGGAGCGAAGATCATCGGTGTCAACGCGCGCAACCTGAAGGACCTCAAGGTCGACCGCTCCACCTTCGAGCGCGTCGCCCCCGAGATCCCCGACCACATCGTGAAGGTCGCCGAGTCCGGCGTCCGCGGCCCGCACGACCTCATCGCCTACGCCAACGCGGGCGCCGACTCGGTGCTCGTCGGCGAGTCCCTGGTCACCGGCCGGGACCCGCGGTCCGCCGTCGCCGACCTGGTCGCCGCAGGCGCCCACCCGGCCCTCCGGCACGGACGGGGCTGACCCGCACCGTGTCCGACCGTCCCGCGCCCCGCATCCGGCCGGGCCTGCGCCCCGCCGGGGCGACGGCCCGGGACCCCCACGCGCCCCTGGCCCGCGGCTGCCGGCCGCGGGGCTGCCGCGCCCCCGCCCGGCGGGTGCACGGCCGCCGCGTCCGCTATGTGATCGGCGACGAACCGGGACAGGTCAACGGCATGCGATGGCGCACGGGGTCCGCGCCGTAGCGAGCCCCGGCCGTCGCATCCCTCCCCCCACCGGGAGGTCCGCACGTCCTACCGCACCGACCGCTCACCGGCCGGCGCGGTGCTCCGCCCACGGCGCATACGGTGAACCCACCCGTTGCAAGGTCGAGGAGCACGTCGCATGTCGTCCGACTTCTTCATTCCGGACCCCGAGGGTCTGATTCCCAGCGCCGAGGGGTACTTCGGCGCGTTCGGTGGCAAGTTCATCCCGGAGGCGCTCGTCGCCGCCGTGGACGAGGTGGCCGTCGAGTACGACAAGGCCAAGGCCGACCCGGCCTTCGCCGCCGAGCTCAACGAGCTCATGGTCAACTACACGGGCAGGCCCAGCGCGCTGACCGAGGTCCCGCGCTTCGCCGAGCACGCCGGAGGCGCACGGGTCTTCCTCAAGCGCGAGGACCTGAACCACACCGGCTCGCACAAGATCAACAATGTGCTGGGCCAGGCGCTCCTCACCAAGCGCATGGGCAAGACCCGGGTCATCGCCGAGACCGGCGCCGGTCAGCACGGCGTCGCCACCGCGACCGCCTGCGCCCTGTTCGGGCTCGAATGCACCATCTACATGGGTGAGGTCGACACGGAGCGGCAGGCGCTGAACGTGGCGCGCATGCGGATGCTCGGCGCCGAGGTCATCGCCGTGAAGTCCGGCTCCAGGACCCTCAAGGACGCCATCAACGAGGCGTTCCGCGACTGGGTCGCCAACGTGGACCGCACGCACTACCTCTTCGGTACCGTCGCGGGCCCCCACCCCTTCCCGGCGATGGTCCGCGACTTCCACCGGGTGATCGGCGTCGAAGCCCGCCGCCAGATCCTGGAGCGGGCCGGCCGGCTGCCGGACGCCGCCGTCGCCTGTGTCGGCGGAGGCTCCAACGCCATCGGCCTCTTCCACGCCTTCATCCCCGACGAGAGCGTCCGGCTGATCGGCTGCGAGCCCGCCGGACACGGCGTGGAGACCGGCGAGCACGCGGCGACCCTGACCGCGGGCGAGCCCGGAATCCTGCACGGCTCACGCAGCTACGTCCTCCAGGACGACGAGGGACAGATCACCGAGCCGTACTCGATCTCGGCCGGCCTCGACTACCCGGGCATCGGGCCGGAGCACGCCTACCTGAAGGACGTCGGCCGCGGCGAGTACCGCGCGGTGACGGACGACGCCGCCATGCAGGCGCTGCGCCTCCTCTCCCGCACCGAGGGGATCATCCCGGCCATCGAGAGCGCGCACGCGCTGGCCGGTGCGCTGGAGGTCGGGCAGGAACTCGGCAAGGACGGGCTGATCCTGATCAACCTGTCCGGCCGGGGCGACAAGGACATGGACACGGCCGCGCGGTACTTCGGCCTGTACGACCAGGAGGGGGAGAAGTGAGCGGCAACCGAGAGCTTCTGGACGCGGCACTGGCCAGGGCGGCAGCCGAGGACAGGGCCGCGCTCATCGCGTACCTGCCCGGTGGCTTCCCGACGGTCGACGGCGGCATCGAGGCGGTCAAGGCCGTGGTCGCGGGCGGGGCGGACATCGTCGAGGTGGGCCTCCCGCACAGCGACCCGGTGCTCGACGGGCCGGTCATCCAGACCGCCGACGACATCGCGCTGAAGGGCGGCGTCAAGATCGCCGACATCATGCGCACCGTCCGTGAGGCCTACGAGGCCACCGGCGTCCCGATCCTCGTCATGACGTACTGGAACCCCATCGACCGGTACGGCGTGGACCGCTTCACCGCCGAACTCGCCGCGGCCGGCGGAGCCGGGTGCATCCTGCCCGACCTGCCGGTCCAGGAGTCCGGACTGTGGCGCGAGCACGCCGAGAAGCACGGTCTCGCCACCGTCTTCGTCGTCGCACCGAGCAGCAAGGACGCCCGCCTCGCCACGATCACCGCGGCGGGCTCGGGCTTCGTGTACGCCTCCTCCCTCATGGGGGTCACCGGCACCCGTGAGTCGGTCGGCGAGCAGGCCCAGGAGCTGGTGCGCCGCACCCGCGCCACGACGGACCTGCCGGTCTGCGTCGGGATCGGGGTCTCCACCCGCGAGCACGCCGAACAGGTCGCCGGCTTCGCCGACGGCGTGATCGTCGGCTCGGCCTTCGTCAAGAGGATGCTGGACGCCCCCGACGCGGCAGCCGGACTCGCCGCCGTCCGCGCCCTGGCCGGCGAGCTGGCCGAAGGTGTTCGAAAGCGCCGGTAGTCGTCATCCGTACGGGTGGACATGGGACCGGGGAGGCGCTCACGTGCCTCCCCGGTTCGTTTGCGCGGTGTGAGCGACAAGAACCATGAGCCAAAGAGAGCCGCACGCGACCGGCTCGTACAGCAGCGTGAGCTGGACCGGGCGCGGGAGCGCCGCAGGCGCACGCTGATCGTCGCGACCGCCGTGGTGGGCGTGCTGGCGCTGGCTGCCGTGATCGGCCTGATCGCCGCCAACGCGGGCAAGAACGACACGGACAGCGAGGCCGGACCCGCGGTCACCCCGTCCGGCGCGTCAGGCAAGGACGGTCTGGCCCTCCAGGTCGGAGCGGACGACGCGCCGTCCACGCTCACGATCTGGGAGGACTTCCGCTGCCCCGTCTGCGCCCAGTTCGAGGAGGCCTTCCGGGGCACGATCGCGGAGCTCGCCGACAGCGGCCAGATCAAGGTGGAGTACCACCTGGCCACGATCATCGACGGCAACCTCGGCGGCAGCGGATCACTGCGGGCCGCCAACGCAGCGGCCTGCGCCCAGGACGTCGGCAAATTCGCCCCGTACCACGACGTGCTCTACCGCAATCAGCCGCCGGAGACCGATGACGCCTTCGGCGAGAACAGCAAGCTGATCGAGCTCGCCGGCACCGTGGACGGACTGGACACGCCCGCCTTCCGCAGCTGCGTGGAGGACGGCACGCACGACAGCTGGGTCGAGAAGTCGAACACCGCCTTCGGCAAGGGCGGGTTCCAGGGGACTCCGACCGCGCTGCTCAACGGTGAGTCGATCTTCCCCAAGAAGGGCGACGAGGAGATCTCCGTGGCGAATCTCAAGAAGTGGGTGGCGGAGGCCAACAAGGGCAAGGAACCGGGCACGGTCGGGGCGACGCCCTCGGGCTCCGAGCCGTCCTGAGGGCCCGGCCCGTTACCCAGAAGTTGCCGGACGGCTTGCCTCACGTCCCGTCCGGCAAGGTAGCGTCGACCCCGTCATGAACCTTGCCTTCATTCCCAGCCCGTCGACCGGCGTGATCGAGCTCGGCCCGATCCCGCTCCGCGGCTACGCGTTCTGCATCATCATCGGTGTCTTCGTCGCCGTCTGGTTCGGCAACAAGCGCTGGATCGCCCGCGGCGGCCGAGCCGGCACCGTTGCCGACATCGCCGTCTGGGCCGTGCCCTTCGGCCTCGTCGGCGGCAGGCTCTACCACGTCGTCACCGACTACCAGCTGTACTTCAGCGACGGTGAGAACTGGGTCGACGCCTTCAAGATCTGGGAAGGCGGCCTCGGCATCTGGGGCGCGATCGCGCTCGGCGCCGTCGGCGCCTGGATCGGCTGCCGCCGCCGCGGAATCCCGCTGCCCGCCTGGGCCGACGCGCTCGCACCCGGTATCGCCCTCGCCCAGGCGATCGGCCGCTGGGGCAACTGGTTCAACCAGGAGCTGTACGGCAAGCAGACGGACGTGCCGTGGGCGGTGAAGATCAGCGAAGGCCCCAACCGGGTGGCGGACACCTACCACCCGACCTTCCTGTACGAGTCGCTGTGGTGCATCGGTGTCGCGCTCCTGGTCGTCTGGGCGGACCGCCGGTTCAAGCTCGGACACGGACGGGCGTTCGCGCTGTACGTGGCGGCCTACTGCACGGGCCGTGCCTGGATCGAGTACATGCGCGTCGACGAGGCGCACCACGTGCTCGGACTGCGGCTCAACGTATGGACCGCGATCATCGTCTTCGTCCTCGCGGTGACGTACTTCGTGATCTCGGCGAAGCTGCGCCCCGGACGCGAGGAGATCGTCGAACCGGCCGCGGTCGACCTGTCGAAGGACAGCGGCAAGGACAGCGGGACCGCTGATTCCGCCGAGGGTGCCGACAGGCCCGAGGCCGCCGACACGTCCGACGCCCCCGACGCGCAGGCGAAGGAGCCCGAGGGCGACGACGCCCCGCAGACGGCCGACAAGAGCTGACGCACCTGGAGCCACCCGAAGGGGCCGCCGGACCGCACAGGTCCGGCGGCCCCTTCGCGTGCCCCCGGCGGCCCGGCACCCGGGCCGACCGGGCCTCATGCCACGCGGCCCGCCAGCGCCAGCGTCCGCTGCGCGGTCGCCACCACCGCCGCGTCGACGAACCTCCCGTCCGGCAGCGCCATCGCCCCCGCCTGCGCCCGCGACGCCTCCACGATCTGTTCCGCGGCCTCGACCTCCCGCGACGTCGGCCGGAACGCCCGCTCGATGACAGGCAGCTGCCGGGGATGGATCGCCGCACGTCCGAGCAGTCCCAGGCCCCGCCCGTGCGCACAGGACGACCGCAGCCCGGACAGGTCCTTGACGTCCGTGAACACCGACATGGCGGGCGGATCGAGCCCCGCCGCCCGTGCGGCGACCACGAGACGGCTGCGCGGCCAGTCGAGCCCGGCATCGTCCCGTACCCCCAGGTCGGCCCGGAGATCCGCCTCGCCCAGTGCCACACCCCGCACGTCGTGATGGGCGCTGGCGATCGAGTACGCGTGCTCGATCGCCATGGCCGACTCCAGCAGCGGATACAGCGCAACCCCCGGCGCCAGCGCCGCGACATGGTGCACTGAAGCCGCATGGGTGATCTTGGGGAGCCTCATCCCGGACAGCCCGGGAAGCCCTGCCAGAGCCTTGACGTCGTCCTCACCGTGGACCCGGACATGGACGGGTACGGCCGACGCGTCGGCCGTACCGGGATCGGTGAGCAGCTCCGCGGTCGCCGCCCGCGCGTACTCCTTGCGGTCCGGAGCGACCGCGTCCTCCAGGTCGACGATCACCACGTGCGCGCCCGAGCCGAGCGCCTTGCGGACCACGTCCGGCCGGTCCCCGGGCACGTACAGCCAGGTCAGCGCGACCGCCCTGGTGCTCACAGCGCCCCCTCGTCCCGCAGGGCCGCGATGCTCGGGGCCGACAGGCCGAGCCCGGCCAGGATCTCGTCCGTGTCCGCGCCGTGCGGACGCCCGGCCCAGCGGATCTCCCCGGGGGTCTCCGAGAGCCGGAACAGCACGTTCTGCATCCGCAGCGGCCCCAGCTCGGGGTCGTCGACCTCGGTGATCGTGCCCAGCGCCCGGTACTGCGGATCCTCCATCACGTCCCGGACGTCCTGGATCGGAGCGATCGCGGCCTCCGCCTTCTCGAACGCCGACACCGCCTCCTCCCGGGTGCGCCGGGCGATCCAGTGGCCGACGGCCTCGTCGAGTTCGTCGGCGTGCTCGGCGCGCGTGGTCCCGGCGGCGAACCACGGTTCGTCGATCAGGTCCGGGCGGCCCACCAGGCGCATCACGCGCTCGGCGACCGACTGGGCCGAGGTCGAGACGGCGACCCAGTGGCCGTCGGAGGTCCGGTAGGTGTTGCGCGGGGCGTTGTTGCGGGAGCGGTTTCCCGTACGCGGCTGGACGTAGCCCAGCTGGTCGTACCAGAGCGGCTGCGGCCCCAGGACCGTCAGGATCGGCTCGATGATCGCCATGTCGACCACCTGTCCCGCCCCGGTGCGGTCGCGCCCGGCCAGGGCCGTCATCACCGCGTACGCCGTGGCGAGCGCCGCGATCGAGTCGGCGAGCCCGAACGGCGGCAGGGTCGGCGGCCCGTCCGGCTCACCGGTCACGGCGGCGAAGCCGCTCATCGCCTCCGCGAGGGTGCCGAAGCCCGGCCGGTGCGCGTACGGGCCGAACTGGCCGAAGCCGGTGACCCTGGCCAGTACCAGCCGCGGATTGACGGCGCGCAGTTCCTCCCAGCCCAGCCCCCAGCGCTCCAGCGTCCCCGGCCGGAAGTTCTCGATGATCACGTCGGTGTCCGCCGCCAGCCGCAGGAGCACGTCCCGGCCGCCCGGGCAGGACAGGTCGAGCGTCAGGGTGCGCTTGTTGCGGCCGAGCAGCTTCCACCACAGACCCACCCCGTCCTTCGCGGGACCGTGCCCGCGCGACGGGTCGGGCTTGCGCGGATGCTCGACCTTGATGACCTCGGCGCCGAAGTCGCCGAGCATCGTGGCCGCGAGCGGTCCGGCGAACAGGGTGGCGATGTCCAGGACCCGCAGGCCGGCGAGAGGTGCGGTCGTCGTACTCATGCGGCATCGATCTCACTGCGGTACGGCATGGACGTGGAGGCACCGGGTCTCTGTACGCAGAGCGCCGCGGCCGACGACGCCCAGGCAAGCGCCTCGGGGACGGCCCTGCCCTCGCCGAGCGCCACGGCCAGCGTCCCGACGAACGTGTCACCCGCACCGGTCGTGTCGACGGCGGTCACCTCGGGCGCCGGGAACAGGACGGCTTCGCCTCCCCGGGCCGCGTACAGGCACCCCTTCCGGCCGAGCGTGATCACGACCTCCGGGACCTGCCGGAGCAGGATCTCCGCGGCCGCGTGCGGCTCGTCGCACCCGGAGAGCGCCGCCGCCTCGTGCTCATTGGGGATCAGCAGGTCGACGGCGTCCAGGAGTTCGGACGGCAGCAGCTGTACGGGGGAGGGGGTGAGGATCGTCCGTACTCCCCGGGCCTTCGCGGCCCGCGCGGCCTCGGTCACCGCGCAGAGCGGGAGTTCCAGCTGGAGGAGCAGCAGACCCGCGGCGGCGATGGCGGCGTGCTCTCCCGGGCCGAGCGCGGTGACGGTGCCGTTGGCGCCGGGGATCACCACGATCGCGTTCGCACCCTCGTCGTCGACGACGATGTGGGCGGTGCCGCTGGGACCGGCGGCCGTGTGCAGCAGGTCCGTGTCCACGCCCGCGTGCTCCAGATTCGTCCGCAGCCGCGAGCCGAACTCGTCGGTCCCGACCGCGCCGATCATCACCACCTCACCGCCCGCGCGGGCCGCGGCGACGGCCTGATTGGCCCCTTTGCCGCCGGGCACGGTCCGAAGCTCCCGTCCGGTGACGGTCTCCCCGAGCGCGGGCGCGCGGGCGACGTAGGTGACTAGGTCCATGTTGGTGCTGCCGAGCACCGCGATCGCTGTCATGGGCGGCATACCTCCTGGTGGGTCAGTTCGGCGAGGGTGTCGAAGCCGATGGAGTCGAAACCGGGGACGGATGTGGCGAGCCGGTTCTTCAGCGGGCCGGTCCAGTGGTCGGGAAGCGCGGTGGGCCGCCCGGCCAGCAGCCCCGCGAGCGAACCGGCCGTCGCACCGTTCGAGTCGGTGTCCCAGCCGCCGGACACGGCGCAGCCGATGGAGCGGCCGAAGTCGCCGTCGGCGTGGGTGAGCGCGGCGGCGAGCACCGCGGCGTTGGGCAGGACGTGCACCCAGTGGTGGGTCGCCCCGTAGGCGGCGTGGAGCCGGTCCACGACCGTGTCGAAGTCCGGTTCGGCACGGGCGCTCGCGATCCCGAGGCGCACCGCGTGCGCGTACCGGGAGCGGGGCGGCACGACGCGCAGTCCGGCCGCGAGACACCCGTGCACATCCGTCTCGCCGCCGGCCGCCTCGGCGAGTGCGGCCGCGGTGAACATCGCCCCGTACACCCCGTTGGCCGTGTGGGTGAGCACCGCGTCCCGGTGCGCCTGCTCGGCGGCGGCGGCCGGGTCGGCCGGGTGCGTCCAGCCGTGCACATCGGCCCGGATCTGGGCGCCGATCCATTCGCGGAAGGGATTGCGGTAGCGGGCCGTCTCCGGCGGCTCGATGCCGTCGAGGAGATTGCGGTACGCGATGCGCTCCGCGGTGAAGAGCCGGCCGGCGGGGAGTGCGTCGAGCCAGAGCCGGGCGAGGTCGGCCGTGCTGAAAGCGCGTCCGTGGCGCTGGAGCAACAGCAGGGCGAGAAGAGGGTGGTTGAGGTCGTCGTCCTCGGGCATGCCGTCGATGTTCTCGGCGAGGGAGGTGGTGGCCGAGCGGCGGTTCCACGGGTAGGCGGCGGCCAGTTCGCCGGGCAGGCCACGGGCCGTGAACCAGGTGGTGAGAGGCCAGTTGCCGGTGGCCTGCGCGAGGGAGCGGATGCCGGCGAGGGGCAGCTTCTCCACGGGCTTGCCGAGCAGGCAGCCCGCGGCCCGGCCCAGCCAGGCAGCGTGCAGCCGCTCGGGTCCGAGAACGACGGGCCGGGTGCGGGGGGCCGGCCAGCGGGGGCAGGCGTCCCGGATCGCCGCCAGGCCCGTCGGCTCGACGTCCGACAGCGGGCTCTCCAGCAGGGCGAGTTCGTCGAGCAGCTGTGCGGCCAGTGCGCGCATCCGGGGCACCGCGGGAAGTTCCGAGGCGCCGGCGCGCTCCGGAGCGGGGGCGCCGCCGGATCCGTACCAGCGCTCCTCGATGTCCCGGGCGTCCCGGCCGTCCTGCGCCGCCTGCCGCAGCTCGTGCCCGACCAGGTCCTCGGGCTGAACCCACGTCAGCCGTACGGTCATCGCGGGCCGGCCAGCGTCGCGAACGCCGACTCGTGGGCCCGGCGGCGCGCCGTGTCCCGTACGAAGACCTCGCGGGCCACCTCCGTCAGGACCCGTGCCGGGGCGTGCAGATCGAGGCGGCTGGCGTCGGCGACCGTTTTCACCCAGGCGGTAGGGATGGCCTGCTCGCCGTGGAGCGCGCCCGCGATCGCGCCGCTCATCGTCGCGATCGAGTCGCAGTCCCGGCCGTAGTTGACCGAACCGAGCACCGTGCGGCGGTAGTCGCCCCCGCCCACGAGCAGCATGCCGAGCGCGACCGGCAGTTCCTCGATGGAGTGCAGCCGGGAGGGCCGCCGGGCACCGAGCGAGGGGTCGCGGTAGTCGGGGCCCACCGTGTCGAAGGGGGCCACGGCCTCGCGCAGGGGCACCAGCGCGGACTCGAAGTCGCTGTACCCGGCGGCCACGTCGCACACCGCCTCGATCGCCGCACGCGTCCCGTCCTTCGCCAGGGCGAGACAGGTTCCGACGACGGAGGAGGGCGTGGCGTCCGGGACGCAGGCGGCGGCGACCGCGGCGGCGAGGACCCCGGCCGCCTCCCGTCCGTACGAGGACTGGTGGGCCCCCGCGACATCCAGCGCCTCCGCGTACGCGGCCTCGGGATGGGCGGCGTTCACCAGGCCGACCGGCGCCATGTACATCGCCGCCCCGCAGTTCACGATGTTCCCCGAGCCCGCCTCGCGCGGGTCGGCGTGGCCGTAGTGCAGCCGCGTGACGATCCACTTCTCCGCAAGGAAGATCCGCTGCAGCGGCAGCGCCTCGGCCTCCAGCTCCGGGATCCAGCGGGGACGGGACATCAGATCCGGTACGAGGTGGTCCGCGACGGAGTACGCGTCCAGGTGATCGCGCACCGTGCCGTAGACCCGCACCAGCGCATGCGTCATCAGGGTGTCGTCGGTGACGTGCCCGTCGCCCTTGTGGTACGGGGCGATGGGGCGCGCGGTGCGCCACGCGTCGCCGTGCCAGGGGCCGACGATGCCGTTCACCCGGCCGCCGTGGCGCTCGGCGATCTGCTCCGGGGTCCAGCCCTCGACGGGGCCGCCGAGCGCGTCACCGACGGCGGCGCCGACGAGTGCGCCGGTGATCCGCTCATCCAGGGTGAGCGTCGTGGTGGTCGTATCTGCCGAGAACGGTGCGGGTGTTTTGAGTGTCATGCCGGGATTGTCCACCCGTGGTGGCCGGTTCCGTGGCTGCCAGCAGCCCGGCGAGTTCGATGAGATCGGTGCCGGCGAGGCGGGGCAGCGCACACCCCGCCAGCGTGCGGCAGGCCTCGCGCCAGCCCGCGGGAATCGTGCCGGCCCCGCCCAGTGCCCCGGTCAGCGCCCCGGCGAGGGCGGGCGCGGAGTCGGCGACCCGGGACAGGCAGGCGGCCGCGGGCACGGCCTGGGCGATGTCGCCCCGGGCGGCGGTCGCCAGGGCGAGGGCGACGGGCACGGTCTCGGCCGCGGCGATCCCGTAGCTGTAGACGTGGTCGACGATCTGGTGCTCCAGAACGGGGACCAGGGCGAAGGCGCCCGCCGTCTCGTCGGCGAACTCCCGGGCCAGGCGCACGGCGTGGACCGCGTTGCGGGCGATCTCGGTCCCCTCGGGAAGCTGTTCGAGCGCGGCGTTCACCGCTGTGTCGACGTCCGCCCCCGCGAGCGCCTCGGCGATTGCCGCGGCAACGGCACGGGCGCCGTGCACGCCGTCGCCGTCCTGCGTGTACCGGGCGTCGAACTCGGCGAGTCCGGCCGCCGCGGTGGGATCGCCCGGGTGCACGACCGCGAGGACGGCGGCCCTGACGCAGGCCGCGTCGTCGAAGTAGTGCGGGTTGTCGTGCCCGGTGGCGGGCGGGCGCAGTCCGGCGGCGAGGTTGCCGAGTCCGGCCCGTACGGAGATCCGGGCGCGGAGCGGAAGAACGGCGGACTCGACCTCCGGCGCCCGGGCACTCGCGGCGGCGACCTTCGCCGCCAGGGCGTTCCAGGACCGGTCGATCGCGTCCCGCATCCGGTGGCCGGGGGAGAGGCCGGGCGCGTGGTCGGCCGCGGCGGCCAGCACCGTCCGGGCGGCGAACGCCGCCCACTCGGCATCGTCGGACGGACCGAGCCTGAGGGGCTCGGGCGGCTGGTTGAGGGCGATGGGTACGGGCAGCGTCGTCGTCGCGTTCTGTTCGGCGAAGGTGTCCAGCTCCCGGGTGAGCCGCCGGGTCCACTCGGGCATCCGCGCCGCCCGGTGCCGCGCGGCGGGCCACCCGGCGGCGTCCCCGGCCGCCAGGCCGAGGAGCAGCCCCTCGATCCGGGCCTGCCGGCCGGGTGCGGTGCGCGCCCGGGGGCCCTTGGCCGACGGCCTGCCGGCGGGGGGACGGGCGGCCGGCTCGGCCGTGATGTGGATGGCGACGCGGTGGGGGGCCGCGTCCGGCGGGGCCGAGTCCGGGACCGTGGGCCCCGGGGTGGGCGAGGTGTCCCCGGCGGCCCCGTCCGCGGCGGTCATCGGGTGGCTCCGTGACCGGTGGCGACGGAGGGGGACGTGGGCCTGGCTGCCGGTCCGGTCCGCGGGGTACCGGTCTCGTCCCGTGGAGGCGACCCGGCAGGCTCGTACCAGGAGGAGGCCGGGGCGGGGCGGTCCCGGACCGGTGCGGGCGCACCCTCCGTGTCCTCCGTGTCGTCCGGGGTCAGCAGCTCCGCAATGTCCAGGACGTGGTACCCCCGCATCGACGGCAGACAGCTGCCCCGCACCGGGCCGATCTTCGACGCCCACTCCTGCGGGATCGCCGACGCCCCGTGCAGGGCGCCGGCCAGCGCACCCGCCACCGCCGCCGTCGTATCGGCGTCCCGGCCCATGTTCACGGCCGTCAGCACCGCCGTACGGAAGTCGCCCCGCGCCGCCGTGAACGCGCCGAAGGCCAGCCCCACCGCCTCCGGTGCCAGGTCCGTCCACGGGTAGCCGCCGATCACCACCGCGGAGCGCACCGCGCGTTCCCTCGCCAGCCGGTCCGGGTACGGGCGCTGCGCGGCCGTGACCGCGCGCCGCAGCGAACGGGCGGTCCAGGAGTCCATCGGTACGACCGAGAGCGCGGCCGCGATCACCGAGGCGAGCCCGGCCCCCACCATCGCGGCGGCCACCCCCGCCGCGACCGCCTGGCCGCCGTAGATGCCCTCCCCCTCATGGCTGACCCGGCCGTCGACCGCCACCAGCCGTGCCGCCTCCGCCGGCCGGCCCGCCGCGAACACGCCGAACGGCGCCGCCCGCATCGCGAGGCCGTCGCTCCAGGCATGCCGGTGCTGGGCGGAGATCGGGGCGGCGAGCCCGCGCCGCAGGTTCTCCAGCGTGCCGCGCTCACTGAACCCGGCACCGCGGAAAGGGCCCTCGTCGAGGTCGGCGATCCAGTGGTGCCAGGCGCGCTCGACGTGCGGAACCGTCAGCGCCGAACCGTGCCTGGCCAGCAGCAGCCCCGAGAAGATCGCGTACTCGGTGTCGTCCGTCCCCGCCGGGTCGTCGCTGACGAAACCCTCGATCCGGCCCCAACGGCGACGGATCTCGGAGGGCCGCATGTTCTCCGCCGGGGCACCGAGGGCGTCGCCCACCGCGAGCCCCAGCAGCGCCCCACGGGCCCGGTCACCCGTACCGCCGGGCGAACCGGGTTCCCCGGCACCCCTGCCCGCCGGCGGCTCCGCCGGACTGCCTGCCATCAGCTCCATCGCGTCGACCCTTCGTTCGCACAGGGCAGTTCACCGCCTGTGCGAACCACCTGTGCGATCTGTCCCACGCCGAGACCCGCACGAGGCGGATCACGACCACAAAAGGGCCACACGGATGACGCCGCGAAGGAGGGCTCTGAGGCAGGTAAGTACGGCCTTCCTTGCTGGCGGGAGCCCTTTTTCGTGCGTACTTTCGAGCTTGTTGAACGGGGGGCGGGACGCATGGGGTCCGCTCCGGACAAGGGGAGAGCTGTGTCCATCATCGAGACCGACGCCGTACTGCACGAGGCGCACCGGGACAACCACACCCACCGCGATGTGAACGGTGGGTGGCTGCGGCCCGCGGTCTTCGGAGCCATGGACGGCCTCGTCTCCAACCTCGCCCTCATGACCGGCGTCGCCGGAGGGGCGGTCTCCCAGCAGACCCTCGTCATCACGGGCCTGGCCGGACTGGCCGCGGGCGCGTTCTCGATGGCGGCCGGCGAGTACACCTCCGTCGCCTCGCAGCGCGAGCTCGTCGAGGCGGAGCTCGACGTCGAGCGGCGGGAACTGCGTAAGCACCCCAAGGACGAGATGCGGGAGCTCGCCGGGCTGTACGAGTCCCGGGGCGTCGAGCCCGCGCTCGCCCGCGAGGTCGCCCGGCAGCTGTCCAGGGACCCCGAGCAGGCGCTGGAGATCCACGCCCGCGAGGAGCTCGGCATCGACCCCGGCGACCTGCCCTCGCCGCTCGTCGCGGCCGTCTCGTCCTTCGGCGCCTTCGCACTGGGTGCCCTGCTGCCCGTGCTGCCCTTCCTGCTCGGCGCCACCGCGCTGTGGCCCGCCGTGCTCCTCGCCCTGATCGGCCTGTTCGGCTGCGGCGCGGTGGTGGCCCGGGTGACGGCGCGCACCTGGTGGTTCAGCGGACTGCGCCAGCTCGTGCTCGGTGGGGCCGCCGCAGCGATCACGTACGGTCTCGGCACCCTGTTCGGCGTGGCCGTCGGCTGACGGGCCGTCCTCCGGCCGGGTTCCACCGGCATACGGCGAAGGCACGGCCCCGTCACGGGGCCGTGCCTTCGCCGTACGCGCGCGAACCGCTACTGGATGCCGGCGAAGCTCTTCCAGCCGGTGCCGATCTTGACGCCGGATCCGACGCCGCCGGTGCCGTTGCCGGCGTACCGGTAGAGGTCGCCGGTGGTCGTGCGGCCGAGGATGTCGTCCTTGCCGTCGCCGGTGAGGTCGCCGATGCCGACGAAGTCGGCCATGCCGCCCCAGCCGGAGCCGATCTTCGTGCCGGAGGAGATGGTGCCCTTGCCGGTGCCGTAGTACCGGTACAGATCGCCGTTGGTGGTGCGGGCGACGATGTCGGCGTGCTTGTCGCCGTTGAGGTCGCCCGCGCCGACGATGGTCAGGCTCTTCCAGCTGGTGCCGATCCGGCCGGTGCGGGTCAGGCCGCCCGCCTCGGTGCCGGCGAACAGGTACAGGTCACCGGTCGCCGTCTGCCGGGCCACCAGGTCCGGGATGCCGTCGTCGGTGAGGTCGCCCGAGTAGGTCAGGCCGTCGAATGCCGTCCAGCCGCCCCCGAACTTCACGAACGGGGACCGGGGCGTCACTGCGGTGCCCCGCTGCGGGCTGTAGCGGGACAGGTTGCCCGCCTCGTCGGTGACCAGCGTGTCGTTCGCCCCGTCACCGTTGAGGTCTCCGAAGGGGACCAGCGTGGACGTCGTGGGCCAGGTCCCGCCGTCGGCCGTCGCCGACACCTTCCCGGCCGAGTTGCCCTGGTACACGAGCAGCGAACCGTCGGTCCGGCGTGCGTACAGGTCCGGGAAACCGTCGTCGCCGACGTAGTCCCGGCGCGCGGCCGGGACTCCCGGCTTCGCGGCACCCGTGGCCGTCGTCCAGACCTGGTCGATGGAGTAGTAGTCGTCCGTCAGCCCGAGCTCCTTGTTCCACACGGCGACGGCACGGCCGTCCGCACCCGTGGCCACGGAGCCCTGCGCGTGGAGGTCGACCTGGCCCACGTGTACTGGTGCGCCCCAGGTGCCCTCGGAGCGCACCACGGCCCACAGCTCGCCCTCGAGCGTTGTCCACACGGCGGCGAGCGAGCCGTCGTGGCCGATGCTGGGGTCCCAGAACTTGAACATGGACTTCTCGGCCACCGTGCGGGGCTGTGACCACGTGCCGTTCACCTCGCGGGTCGCCGTCTGGATGAGGGCGATGTCGCTGCGCCACAACGCCGTCACCCGGCCGTCGGGTTCCAGCTGCGGCGGTGAGGTGGTGCCCCTGTTCGGGTCGGCGGGGAGGTATTCGGTCCTGCCCCACGTCGTGCTGCCGGCCGGGCGGTAGGCGAAGGGGCGGGTGAGGCTGATCTCTGACCACGTGACCATTGCCGCACCGTCGGGAGTCGTCTGTACGTCGAGATCCGACACGGACGAGTCGCTGGTCCTGATGGTCTCGGGGGCACTCCAATCGGCCGAGCCCGCCGCTCGGGTCGACACCCGCAGGGCTTGCGTCCCGAAGTCGGCCTGCCAGGCCACGGTCACGGCGCCGTCGCCCGCCGCTGACGCCGCCAGCTCGTAGACGCTGCCGCCGCCGACGTGGACCGCCTCGGACCAGGCGGCTCCCGGTGCCGCCAGATCGGAGGCGTACACCCCCACGTCCGTCTCGTCCTCACCGGGGGTCGGGTTGCCGTTCCAGACGGCGGTGAGCCGGCTGCCGGGCCCGCTGACCAGCTTGAGGTCGTTGGCGAAAGGCGCAGACGTGATCGGTGCGGGCGCCGTCCACGCCCCGGCGCCGGCCAGGAGCGTCGAGGTGCTGTGCGAGTCGAAGCGCTCCGTCGTGAAGCGGCCCCAGGAGACCGTGGCCGATCCGTCCTTGCCGGTGACCAGGTGTACGTCCTTCAGGTACTTCTGATCGGCGGCTATGCGCACCGGGGCGTTCCACGCGGTGGCGTCGGCAGGGCGGGTCGCGCCCCACAGCTCCTGCGGGCCCTCCCCGGTGCCCCGCGTCCATACCGTGACGGCGGTGCCGTCCGAGGTGACCTTCACACCCGCGGCGGAGTTGGCACCGGCCTCGTCGGTGAGCGCGCCGGGTGCCTCCCACCCCCGCTCGGCCGCCGAGGCCGCCTGCGTCCCCACCACGAGCGCCGTGGTGACGCCCGCTCCGACAAGGCCCAGCGTGAGCGTGGGCATCAGAGCGATGGCGATGATCTTTGTTCTGCGCATGTGTTCCCCCCACTTGTGCGTCGACAAACGCCCCGAACCTAACAGCGTTAACGGCGCCCTCACCAACGTATTAGCGGCTCCATGGAGCGCTCCGTCCGCAGGGGCGCGGCCACCCCCGTGACGGGTTGCGGACTGCTGCTGAACGTGTCCGCCCGGCGACCTTCGGTGAACACCCGCCGCAAGGGCGTGGATCCGGTGTGACATACGTCTTGACGCACGTCACTGGGCGGATGGGCTCCCCGAGCCGTAAAATGAGACACTATGCAGCGCTACACATAAGTAGCCGTTACTCTGCGGTTTCGATTCCATGACCGCCGGGCAAGAGCCGTACACACCGCGGGCAACGACGCCTGCTCTCTGCGGTCTCCCCGGACGGTGATCCACAAGGATCCGTCCGATCGCGACCCACCTCCACCACGACTCCGTGGTGTCCGCATGTTGGAACGGACTATTCGCTTTTTGAGAAGCGTTCCATCATGTAACCTGCACGAAATTTCGCAGAGGGCCAACGTCGTCCCTCGGCACAGCACATGCCACGACGACGACGGGAGAGCCGATGCGTTCCGACGCCTGGTCGCCCATGGACGGTCGCCCCGTTCAGCAGGGGATGTACGACCCCCGTAACGAGCACGACGCCTGTGGCGTCGGGTTCGTGGCCACTCTGACCGGTGTGGCCAGCCATGAGCTGGTCGAGCAGGCGCTGACCGTACTGCGCAACCTCGAACACCGCGGCGCCACCGGATCCGAGCCCGACTCGGGTGACGGCGCCGGCATTCTGCTCCAGGTACCGGATGCCTTCCTCCGCGAAGAGGTCGCCTTCGACCTCCCCGAGGCGGGTTCCTACGCCGTCGGCATCGCGTTCCTGTCCGCTGACGACTCCGCCGAGTCCGTCCAGCAGATCGAGAAGATCGCCGGCGAAGAGGGCCTCGACGTCCTCGGCTGGCGCGAGGTACCGGTCACCCCGGACCTCCTGGGCAACGGTGCCCGGGCCACGATGCCCGACTTCCGCCAGATCGTCGTCGCGGACGGTACGAGCAGCGGCATCGCCCTCGACCGCAAGGCCTTCGTCCTGCGCAAGCGCGCCGAGCGTGAGGCCGGGGTGTACTTCCCCTCGCTCTCCGCACGCACGATCGTCTACAAGGGCATGCTCACCACCGGGCAGCTGGAGCCGTTCTTCCCGGACCTCTCCGACCGCCGTTTCGCCACCACGGTCGCGCTGGTCCACTCCCGCTTCTCCACCAACACCTTCCCGAGCTGGCCGCTCGCCCACCCGTACCGCTTCGTCGCGCACAACGGCGAGATCAACACGGTCAAGGGCAACCGCAACTGGATGAAGGCCCGCGAGTCCCAGCTCGCCTCCAGCCTCTTCGGTCCCGCGCAGCTCGACCGGATCTTCCCCGTCTGCACCCCGGACGCCTCCGACTCGGCGTCCTTCGACGAGGTCCTGGAGCTCCTCCACCTCGGCGGCCGCTCCCTGCCCCACTCGGTGCTGATGATGGTCCCCGAGGCGTGGGAGAACCACGCGTCCATGGACCCCGCCCGGCGTGCGTTCTACCAGTACCACTCCACGATGATGGAGCCCTGGGACGGCCCGGCCTGCGTCACCTTCACCGACGGCACCCAGGTCGGCGCGGTCCTCGACCGCAACGGTCTGCGCCCCGGCCGCTACTGGGTCACCGACGACGGCCTCGTCGTCCTCTCCTCCGAGGTCGGTGTCCTGGACATCGACCCCGCCAAGGTCGTCCGCAAGGGCCGCCTCCAGCCCGGCAAGATGTTCCTCGTCGACACCGCCGAGCACCGCATCATCGAGGACGACGAGATCAAGGCGTCCCTCGCCGCCGAACAGCCCTACGCCGAATGGCTGGAAACCGGTGAGATCGAGCTCGAGGACCTCCCCGAGCGCGAGCACATCGTCCACACCCACGCCTCGGTCACCCGCCGCCAGCAGACCTTCGGCTACACCGAGGAAGAGCTCCGCGTCCTCCTCGCCCCGATGGCCCGCACCGCCGGCGAACCGCTGGGCTCCATGGGCACGGACTCGCCGATCGCCGCGCTCTCCGAGCGCCCCCGGCTGCTGTTCGACTACTTCACCCAGCTGTTCGCCCAGGTCACCAACCCGCCGCTGGACGCCATCCGCGAGGAGCTCGTCACCTCGCTGCGCTCCACGCTCGGCCCCGCGGGCAACCTCCTGGAGCCGACCGCCGCGGCATGTCGCAGCGTCACGCTGCCCTTCCCGGTGATCGACAACGACGAGCTGGCCAAGCTCATACACATCAACGCCGACGGCGACATGCCGGGCATGAAGGCCGCCACCCTCGCCGGCCTCTACCGGGTCAGCGGCGGCGGCGACGCCCTCGCCGCCCGGATCGAGGAGATCTGCACCGAGGTCGACGCCGCCATAGAGGACGGCGCCCGCCTGGTCGTCCTGTCCGACCGGCACTCCGACGCCGAGCACGCACCGATCCCCTCGCTGCTGCTCACCTCGGCCGTCCACCACCACCTCATCCGTACCAAGCAGCGCACCCAGGTGGGCCTGCTGGTCGAGGCCGGTGACGTACGCGAGGTCCACCACGTCGCGCTGCTGATCGGCTACGGCGCCGCCGCGGTCAACCCGTACCTCGCGATGGAGTCCGTCGAGGACCTCGTCCGCGCCGGTACGTTCATCGAGGGCATCGAGCCCGAGCAGGCCATCCGCAACCTGATCTACGCCCTCGGCAAGGGCGTCCTGAAGGTCATGTCCAAGATGGGCATCTCGACCGTCGCCTCCTACCGCGGCGCCCAGGTCTTCGAGGCAGTCGGCCTGGACGAGGCCTTCGTCCAGCAGTACTTCAACGGCACCGCCACCAAGATCGGCGGCGCCGGCCTCGTCATCGTCGCCAAGGAGGTCGCCGCCCGGCACGCCAAGGCCTACCCCGCCTCCGGCATCTCCGCGTCGCACCGCGCCCTGGAGATCGGCGGCGAGTACCAGTGGCGCCGCGAGGGCGAGCCGCACCTGTTCGACCCGGAGACGGTCTTCCGCCTCCAGCACGCCACCCGCAACCGCCGGTACGACATCTTCAAGAAGTACACCGGCCGGGTGAACGAGCAGTCCGAGCGCCTCATGACGCTCCGCGGCCTCTTCGGCTTCAAGTCCGGCCGCGAGCCGATCTCCATCGACGAGGTCGAGTCCGTCTCCGACATCGTCAAGCGCTTCTCCACCGGCGCCATGTCGTACGGCTCCATCTCGCAGGAGGCGCACGAAACCCTCGCCATCGCCATGAACCAGCTGGGCGGCAAGTCCAACACCGGCGAGGGCGGCGAGGACGCCGACCGGCTGTACGACCCGGCACGCCGCTCGTCCATCAAGCAGGTCGCCTCCGGCCGCTTCGGTGTGACCAGCGAATACCTGGTCAACGCGGACGACATCCAGATCAAGATGGCGCAGGGCGCCAAGCCCGGCGAGGGCGGCCAGCTGCCCGGCCACAAGGTCTACCCGTGGGTCGCCAAGACCCGGCACTCCACCCCGGGCGTCGGCCTGATCTCGCCCCCGCCGCACCACGACATCTACTCCATCGAGGACCTGGCTCAGCTGATCCACGACCTCAAGAACGCCAACCCGGCGGCCCGCATCCACGTGAAGCTGGTCTCCGAGGTGGGTGTCGGCACGGTCGCGGCCGGTGTGTCCAAGGCCCACGCGGACGTCGTGCTCATCTCCGGCCACGACGGCGGAACGGGCGCCTCCCCGCTGACCTCGCTCAAGCACGCGGGCGGCCCCTGGGAGCTCGGCCTCGCCGAGACCCAGCAGACCCTGCTGCTCAACGGGCTGCGCGACCGCATCGTCGTCCAGACCGACGGCCAGCTCAAGACCG
The DNA here is from genome assembly GCF_042796085.1 of Streptomyces sp. NPDC056452. NCBI lineage: Bacteria > Bacillati > Actinomycetota > Actinomycetes > Kitasatosporales > Streptomycetaceae > Streptomyces > Streptomyces sp. NPDC056452. Next base: position 107,213 of record NZ_JBHTRI010000015.1, on the reverse strand, counting down.
GCCGCGACGTCGTCATCGCCGCGCTGCTCGGCGCCGAGGAGTTCGGTTTCGCGACCGCGCCGCTCGTCGTCTCCGGCTGCGTCATGATGCGCGTCTGCCACCTCGACACCTGCCCGGTCGGCATCGCCACCCAGAACCCGGTCCTGCGCGACCGCTTCTCGGGCAAGGCCGAGTACATCGTCAACTTCTTCGAGTTCATCGCCGAAGAGGTCCGCGAGATCCTCGCCGAGCTGGGCTTCCGCACGATCGAGGAGGCCGTCGGCCACGCCGAACTCCTCGACACCGACCGTGCGATCACGCACTGGAAGGCACAGGGCCTCGACCTGGAGCCCCTCTTCTACGTGCCCGAGCTGCCCGAGGGTGCGGTGCGCCACCGCATCAACGAGCAGGACCACGGACTCGCCAAGGCACTCGACAACGAGCTGATCAAGCTCGCCGCCGACGCCCTGGGCGCCGACAGCGCGGAGGCCGCCCAGCCCGTCCGGGCCCAGATCGCGATCCGGAACATCAACCGGACCGTCGGCACCATGCTCGGCCACGAGGTCACCAAGAAGTTCGGCGGCGCGGGCCTGCCCGAGGACACCATCGACGTGACCTTCACCGGTTCCGCCGGCCAGTCCTTCGGAGCGTTCGTACCGCGCGGTGTGACCCTGCGCCTGGAGGGCGACGCCAACGACTACGTCGGCAAGGGCCTCTCCGGCGGCCGGGTCATCGTCCGCCCGGACCGCGGCGCCGACCACCTCGCCGAGTACTCCACCATCGCGGGCAACACCATCGCCTACGGTGCGACCGGCGGCGAACTGTTCCTGCGCGGCCGGACGGGCGAACGATTCTGCGTCCGCAACTCCGGTGCGACCGTCGTCTCGGAAGGCGTGGGCGACCACGGCTGCGAGTACATGACCGGCGGCCACGCCGTCGTCCTCGGCGAGACCGGACGCAACTTCGCCGCAGGCATGTCGGGCGGGGTCGCGTACGTCATCGACCTGGACCCCGACAACGTCAACACCGGCAACCTCGGCGCCGTCGGCCCGCTCGACGACACCGACAAGCAGTGGCTGCACGATGTCGTGCGCCGCCACCAGGAGGAGACCGGCTCCACGGTCGCCGAGAAGCTGCTTGCCGACTGGGACACCGCGGTGGCCCGGTTCAGCAAGATCATCCCGTCCACCTACAAGGCAGTGCTCGCCGCCAAGGACGCCGCTGAGCTCGCCGGTCTCTCCGAGCAGGAGACCACCGAGAAGATGATGGAGGCGGCGACCAATGGCTGACCCCAAGGGCTTCCTGACCACCGGCCGCGAGGTCGCCAAGACCCGCCCCGTCGGCGAGCGCGTCAAGGACTGGAACGAGGTCTACGTTCCGGGCTCGCTGCTCCCGATCATCAGCAAGCAGGCGAGCCGCTGCATGGACTGCGGCATCCCGTTCTGCCACCAGGGCTGCCCGCTCGGAAACCTCATTCCCGAGTGGAACGACTTCGCCTACCGCGAGGACTGGACGGCCGCCTCCGAGCGCCTGCACGCCACGAACAACTTCCCGGAGTTCACCGGGCGGCTGTGCCCCGCACCCTGCGAGGCGGCGTGCGTGCTCGGCATCAACCAGCCGGCCGTCACCATCAAGAACGTCGAAGTCTCCATCATCGACAAGGCCTGGGACAGCGGCGACGTCACCCCGCAGCCGCCCGAGCGCCTCTCCGGCAAGACCGTCGCCGTCATCGGCTCCGGCCCGGCCGGCCTGGCCGCCGCCCAGCAGCTCACCCGGGCCGGCCACACGGTCGTCGTGTACGAGCGCGCCGACCGCATCGGCGGCCTGCTGCGCTACGGCATCCCCGAGTTCAAGATGGAGAAGTCGCACATCAACCGCCGCATCGAGCAGATGCGCGCGGAAGGCACCAAGTTCCGCACCGAGATCGAGATCGGCCGCGACATCGACGCCGCGAAGCTGCGCCGTCGCTACGACTCGGTCGTCATCGCCGCCGGAGCCACCGTCTCCCGCGATCTGCCCGTCCCGGGCCGTGAGCTGAACGGCGTGCACTTCGCGATGGAGTACCTCCCGCTCGCCAACAAGGTGCAGGAGGGCGACCTGACGGTCACCCCGATCACCGCCGAGGGCAAGCACGTCGTCGTCATCGGCGGCGGCGACACCGGCGCCGACTGCGTCGGCACCGCCCACCGGCAGGGCGCGGCCTCCGTCACCCAGCTGGAGATCATGCCGAGGCCGGGCGAGGACCGCAACGCCAACCAGCCCTGGCCGACCTTCCCGATGCTCTACAAGGTCACCTCCGCGCACGAGGAGGGCGGCGAGCGGGTCTACTCCGTCTCCACCACCCACTTCGAGGGCGACGAGGACGGCAACGTCCAGTCCCTGCACCTCATCGAGGTGGAGTTCAAGGACGGCAAGCTGGAGCAGAAGGCCGGCACCGAGCGTGTCATCCCCGCCCAGCTCGTCACGCTGGCCATGGGATTCACCGGCACCGACCAGGCCAACGGCCTCGTCCAGCAGTTCGGCCTCGACCTCGACGAGCGCGGCAACATCGCGCGCGACAAGGACTACGCCACCAACGTCGACGGCGTCTACGTCGCCGGTGACGCGGGCCGCGGCCAGTCCCTGATCGTCTGGGCCATCGCCGAGGGCCGCTCCGCGGCCCGCGGCGTGGACCGCTTCCTCACCGGGGCCAGCGCACTGCCGGCCCCGATCCGCCCGACGGACCGCTCCATGATGGTCTGATCACGGCACACACACGTCCCGTACAACGGCGTACGGAACTGAACACGGCGCCCGCCTCGTCCCCGACCGGACCATGGCGGGCGCCGTGGCGCGTCCCGGGCCCCTCGCCCCGCCGGACGCACTCCGCAGAGCACGTCGACGGGGGCGCAGCCGTACGGGCCGTCAGGCCGCGCCCGTCAACGACGCCGTCCTCAGGGCCACCACCACGGCCAGCAGAGCGACCAGCACCACACCGCCGGCCAGCTGCATCGCCGAAGTCCGCAACTTCGCCGGGGCGTACGCGAGCCCGTACGTCACCAGGCCACCGGTCAGCAGCCCGCCGAGGTGCCCCTCCCACGACGTGAACGCGGCCGAGATCACCATCCACAGCAGAAAACCGGCCATGAAGCGGTTGACCGCGTGCATGTCGCTGCGCAGCCGCCGGTTGATGACGTAGAACGACGCGGCCAGACCGAAGACCGCCCCCGAGGCACCGACCGCCGTGGTCTCCGGCGAGACCAGGTACACCAGCACCGAACCCCCCACCGCGGACAGCAGGTACAGCGCCAGATACCGGGCCCGGCCCAGGTGCCCCTCGACGACCCGGCCCAGGTTCCAGAGCGCGAACATGTTGAAGACGAGGTGCATCACACCGAACGACGTGTCGGGCGGCAGATGCAGGAAGGCGCCGGTCAGCAACCGGTACCACTCACCGTCGGCCACCCCGACCAGATCGAACCCCGGGGCCTGTTCACCCCGGTAGTAGTACTGCCCGCCCGCCGGATCGACGAGAACCGCCCCGAGCATCCCGAACCGGTCCACCGTCCCGGAACGCACCACCTCGACGACGTACGCGACGATGTTCAGCGCCATCAGCACATACGTCACCACGGGAGCCGCGGTCGCCGACACCGCACCGCCGAAGAGTGAGCGCGCCTGACGGACCGAGCGCTGCCCCTCCTTCACGCACTCCACGCAGTGATGGCCCACCGACGCCTCACGCATGCAGTCGGGGCAGATGTACCGGTCGCAGCGCGTGCAACGCACATACGTCTCGTACGACGGGTGGCGGTAACACGAGGTGGCTGCGGCCTCCATGGCCGGCTCCTTCATTCGTGGGCGGAGATTCGTGGGCGGGGAGGAGGGCCGCCGGGGCGGCGGCGCTCAAGATAGCGAACGCCGGGGGAGACGGGCACATCCGGGTACGGGACAGCCCGTAGTCTCGGAAGTCCCGCAGCCGGAACCCCGATCGGAGAGCGACATGGCCTTGCGCGTACTGAGGGCGGCCGGCCGTGCGGCTGCGCCCTGGCACAACGGCGGGGGAGTCACCCGGGAGATCGCCGCGGGTCCCGAGGGCGCGACGACGGACACCTTCGACTGGCGGATCAGCCTCGCCGAGGTGTCGGCGGACGGCCCGTTCTCGTTCTTCCCCGGCATCGACCGCACCCTGACCGTCGTCGAGGGCGAGGGGATGGACCTGATGGTCGGCGGCGAACACCACATCGTCGACGAACCGTTGTGGCCCCACGACTTCCCCGGCGACCTGGAAACCGAGGGCCGACTCCTCGGGGGACCGGTCGTCAACCTCAACGTGATGTACCGCCGCGGCCGTGAGGCGGCATCGACCGCCGTCGTACGCGGCACCGTACGACTGACCCCGCCGGACGGCGGCGCGGTCGTCGCTGTCGCGCTCGAGGACGGTGCGGTGGCCGAGAACGCCACCGAGGACGTCGAACTCGCCTGCTACGACGCGGTACTGGCCACCGGGGACTCACCGGGCGTCCTGCGCACGCGGGGTTACGCGGTGGTGGTCACCCTGCCGGGCCGGTGAAGGAGCACGCACCCGGCACGGGTGACAGCGGTCGGTGAACGGCTACGCGCCGGGCACCCAGTAGCGGTGCACGGGGGAGACCGCAGGGGGCCCGGAAGCGGAGGGCATGCCGTGCTTCTGTGCGATGGGCATGATCAGCGCGCCGAACTTGTCCATGGCCTCCTGGGACTCCCAGAGGTCATAGATCTCCAGGCCCGCATCGGTCGGCACGCACACATGCGACAGGCATCCCGCGAAGGTGTCACCTGGAAGTGCCTGCAGCTCGGCGTTGAGGGCGTCGTACTGCTCGACCGTGGTGCCGGGCAGGACGGCCTTCATGAAGACTGCCATCTGAAATCACCTCGGGCGGGGTCCTCCCCGCCGTCCGGGCGACGGCATCACCCCCTCCAGCACACCACGATTGCAACAAGGCGGCATCCGATCCGGTGACGTCCGGTGAATCCCGACAGAAGGTGTCCGGATTGAGGGGTTCGATGGCTCCATGACATCGAGTTCGTGGCAAGACTTCCGGGCTGCGGAGCCGGCCTTCGCCGACACCGTGCAGAAGCGGTTCCAGCAGTACAAGCACCATGTCCTTGCGACCCTCCGCAAGGACGGCTCCCCCCGCGTCACCGGCCTGGAGGCGGAGTTCCGGCTGGACGAGCTGTGGCTCGGCATGATGCCGGGCTCCCGCAAGGCGCTCGACCTGCGGCGCGACCCGCGATTCGCCATCCAGGCCAACCCGGGACCCGACGCCGAGATGGCCGACGGCGACGTCCGGATCTCCGGCCGGGCCGTGGAGGTGACCGACCCCGCCGTCCTGGCGCGCTTCGTCGAGGCGGTGACCCCGCCGGAGCCGTTCCTCCTCTTCCGCGCCGAGCCGGCGGAAGTGGTCCGCACCGGGCTCGACGGCGACGACCTGGTCGTACAGGTCTGGCGTCCCGGCCACGCGCTGCGCACGATCCGCCGGGGCAACGACGACAGTCCGCCCCGCGAGATGTGACGTCCCGGCCGGGCGGCCGCGCGGTTCCGTCGGGTCACCCGCCCGGCGCAACCCGCACCGGGTTCCTGACGGCATTCCCGCACGGGCCGACACGGGGCCGGACGCGACTCCTGCGTCATTCGGGTGAATGACTTCCGCTCGAGCGGCTCCGGCGGACCACGGGGTTCCGCTCGCCGCCGCCCAAGGGCCCGTAACCCTTGGGAGAACGGCCCGGGAAGCATCCGGGAACGATTCCGGAACCCGGGCCGAACGGCTGCCGCGACCCCGCTGGTCAGCCAACCTTTCCCTCCGGCGGCGTGGCGGGAGCTGCCGCAGGACGACAGAACGTGCTACGGTTGCCCAGTTGCAGTTTTGGTACCCATGAACTTTATGTGCGCCTGACGGGAACCCTCCTCAGGCGCTTTATTGTTTTCCGGCTTTCTCCGGATGGGGCTCAATGCGGCGACTTGGAATTCGTAAAGTGCGGATTTCCGGCACTGCACCTCTTTTAGGAGAATGACATGGCTACTGGAACCGTGAAGTGGTTCAACTCGGAAAAGGGCTTCGGCTTCATCGAGCAGGACGGCGGCGGCGCCGACGTCTTCGCCCACTACTCGAACATCGCCACCCAGGGCTTCCGTGAGCTCCAGGAGGGCCAGAAGGTCTCCTTCGACGTCACGCAGGGCCAGAAGGGCCCGCAGGCGGAGAACATCGTCCCGGCCTAATTGCCGGACGCGTACCTCGCAGCCGGGGCCCGCACCGTGAAGGTGCGGGCCCCGGTTTGTGCTGTTTCCGGTTTGCTCTGTCTCCGGGGACACCTGCTCTGTGCTTGCATCCTGGGGCGCACATCAAGCAGTCCACAGCAGTCGGCAGTAACCCCAGGAATCCCCCAGGAGGGCAATTCCGTATGACCCGCTCCGAACGCCAGGACCGACCGACCCGCAGCCGCCCGATAAGGGGGCGCGGCACGGACCGGGCACAGGTGAACGCCAGAGGCTCCGCCAAGGCGCCGGCCCGCCGCCGTCCCGCGCCGTCGCAGGGTGGCGAATTCGCCCTGCCGGAAACCTTGACCCCCGCGCTGCCCGCCGTCGAGGCGTTCGCCGAGCTCGACATGCCCGCCGCGCTGCAGAAGACCCTCACCGCGCAGGGTGTGACCGAACCCTTCCCCATCCAGGGCGCCACCCTGCCGAACTCGCTGGCCGGCCGGGACATCCTCGGCCGTGGCCGCACCGGCTCCGGCAAGACCCTGGCCTTCGGCCTGGCCATGCTCGCGCGCACCGCCGGACGCCGCTCCGAGCCGCACGCCCCGCTGGCGCTCGTCCTCGTCCCCACCCGTGAACTCGCGCAGCAGGTGACCGACGCCCTCACGCCGTACGCGACGTCCGTGAACCTGCGGATGGCGACCGTGGTCGGCGGCATGTCGATCAGCAAGCAGACCGGCACGCTGCGCCGTGGCGCCGAGGTACTCGTCGCCACACCGGGACGGCTCAAGGACCTCATCGAGCGCGGCGACTGCCGGCTCGACCAGGTCGCCATCACCGTCCTCGACGAGGCCGACCAGATGGCCGACATGGGCTTCATGCCGCAGGTCGTCGCGCTGCTCAAGCAGGTCGAGCCGGACGGGCAGCGCATGCTGTTCTCCGCGACCCTGGACAAGAACATCGACCGGCTGGTCAAGATGTTCCTCACCGACCCGGTCGTGCACTCGGTCGACCCGTCCGCGGGCGCCGTCACCACCATGGAGCACCACGTGCTGCACGTGGCGGACGAGACCGACAAGAAGGCCGTCGCCACGAAGATCGCCGCCCGCGAGGGCCGGGTGATCATGTTCGTGGACACCAAGCGTGCCGCGGACCGTTTCGCCAAGCGGCTGCTCGCCAGTGGCGTACGGGCTGCCGCACTGCACGGCGGCCGGTCCCAGCCGCAGCGCAACAGGACGCTGGACCAGTTCAAGACCGGCGAGGTCACCGCGCTCGTCGCGACGAACGTCGCGGCCCGAGGCATCCACGTCGACGACCTGGACCTCGTCGTCAACGTGGACCCGCCGACCGACCACAAGGACTACCTCCACCGCGGCGGGCGCACGGCGCGCGCCGGGGAGTCCGGCAGCGTCGTCACGCTGGTGCTGCCCGAGGAGAAGCGGGACATGACCCGGCTGATGGCGGACGCGGGTATCGCACCGCGTACCACCCGGATCAAGTCCAGCGACGAGGAGCTCAGCCGGATCACCGGTGCGCGTGAGCCGTCCGGCATCGCGATCGTCATCGCCGTGCCGGAGCCGACGCCGCCCAAGCCGCGTACGCGCGGCACGGGTTCGGGTGCGGGTGCGGCGGCCGGCGGGTCCTTCCGCTCGGGCAGCCGGGGCCGGGGCCGTCGCGGCGGTGCGGGCGCCGGTGCCGGCGCCGGTGCGGGTGCCGGCGCGGCTTCGGGCGGTTCGGCCCGTGGCGCGGCTTCGGGTGGTTCGGGCCGTGGTGCGGCTTCGGGTGGCTCGGGCCGTGGCGCGGCTTCGGGTGGTTCGGGCCGTGGTGCCGGGGCCGGGCGAGCCGGGAGTGCCGGCGGGCGCAGCGGTGCGCCTTCGCGGGGACGTCGGGCCGCGTAGCGGTCGTAGGACAGACAGTCGCGGTGACCGGGGTTCCTGGTCACCGCGGCTTTTTTGTCCGCAATCGCCGCACGGGCCGGGTGGGTGCCGCGCGGCATGATCCGAACGACAGGCCCTACGTGCCTGTGACGTCCTCCACGGCGGCCGCGGCCGTCGTGCCCGCGTAGCTGTCCGCCGGTTCCTCCGCCAGGAGGCGTGCCAGGGCCTCGGCCGCCCGTGGGTCACCGCGTCGTGCCAGGCCTCGCGCCGCCTCCGCCACCGTGTCGGGGTCCGCGTCGTCCAGGCGCTCCGCCAGGGCTTCCCGGATCTCCGCGGTGTCGTCGTCCGCGGTGGCCAAAGCCGTCGTCGCCCAGTCGCGGACCCCCTCGTCGGTGTCCCCGCTCAGGGTGATCAGTGCCGCGACGGCTTCCGGCCGGTCCGTCGCCACCGGGCCGAACAGCGCCAGCGTCACCGCGCGCCGCACCAACCGGTCCGGATGCTCCGCGTGGCGCAGGATCTCCGGCAGGGCGGCCGGATCCTCATGGTGGCCGAGGCCCAGGACCGCGGACTGGATCAGCTCCGCGTCCACGGCCTCCCGTGCCAGTTCCCGCAGCAGCGGCACCGACCGCGCGGCGAACGGCTTCGCCCCGGTACGGAATCCGAGCTGCGCCAGCACATCCGCGCCGAAGGCCTGGCGCAGCGGGTCTCCGCTCGCCGTCCACGCGGCCGCCGCCTGGAACGTCTCCTCGTCACCGCGCAGCCACAGCGCTTCGACCGACTCGTGCCAGTCGTCCAGCTCCGGGTCCGCACCCCGCAGCGCACGGGCCGCCAGCTCCTCGAACGGGGCCCGCAGACCCAGCTCGTTCTCCAGGAGCGTCGCGATCGCGCCGTGTCCCGTCTGCCGGTCCTGGGACGCGAAGGGCTCGCCGTCCCGCTGGAGTTCGACCGTGACGGTCACTCCGCCGTCCACCGGGGTGCGGCGCACCACCGTCGTGAAGCCGCCGTCGATCCCGCCGCTGCCGGCGCCGTCGCCGTACAGCGCGGACAGGGCGTCGCGGAGTTCCCGCTCGATGTCCAGCCGCAGGCAGCGCCTGGCCTCCTCCAGCGCCCGGGCCAGGTCGGCCGCGCCGTGCCGGAGCAGGGTCCGGACCGTGTGCACCGATCCCCGCCGGGCCGCGAGTACCAGCGGGGAATCGCCCTCCGGGCCGGGCAGGCCGGGATCCGCACCGTGCGAGAGCAGGGTCTCCGCGATCCGCGCGTGTCCCAGGCCGACCGCCCACCGCAGTGCGGTGAAGCCGAACTCCTCGCGCAGGTCAGGTTCCGCGCCGGCCGCGAGCAGCGCCTCGACGACCTCGCCGTGGCCGCCGCACGCCGCGCCGCACAGCGGCAGGTCGCCCGCTTCCGGGCCGCTCGCCCGGTTGGGATCGGCCCCCGCGGCGAGCAGCAGCCGCACCGAGCCCGGCAGGTCCTCCACCGACGCCAGGTACAGCGCCGTGGTCCCGTCCGTGTCGCTCGACTCGGCGGACGCACCCGCGCGGAGCGCCCGTACGACGGCGTCCTCACCGTCGTACAGCGCCTCGAAGAGGTTGCCTGGGTCCCCGGCCGGATCTTTCGTCATACTTCGACCCTACGGCGCATGCGGGACGAACCTCAGGTGTCGCACTCCAGGACGGTGCGGCACAGTGCGCACCGGGCCCGTACCCGGCCGCGGACCGGGACCCGGATGCGCTGGCTGCAGGTCGGGCAGGCGAAGGCGACCCGCAACCCCGCGTCACCGTGCTCGAAGGTGTAGGGGACGTCCGGGCCGGGCCCGGTGCCGGGGTTGTCCCGGGCGACACGGCGGTCCTTGGCGTAGCGGCGGCGGCCCGCCCATCCCGCGGCCGTCAGCGGTGGCCGGTCGAGGTCCCGCAGGGCCTGGGCCCGGCCCTTGGTGTAGGCGGCGTACGCCTGCGGACTGGTGAACCACACGGAGGGGTCCTCGCCGAAGACGAGCGCACGCTTTGCGAGCACGTACCCGAACTCCTCCGGTGTGAGGTAGCCGAGCTTCTGGCTCGATGTGGCGTCCTCCCGGAAGGCGTCCAGCAGGAGCCAGCCCGCGCCGAGGTAGGCCGTCACCGTGTCGGTGAGGATCTCGTTGTCGCGGGTGCCGGGGAACTCGAGGCCCAGGCGGTGCAGCAGGACATGGGTGATCTCGTGTGCGAGCGCTGCCCCGATGTCCCTGCGGTGCGTCCGGAACCGGTCGTTGAGCTCGATGAAGTACTCCGGGCCCGCGGCGAGTTCCACGCTCGCGGCATGTTCCATCTCCCGGAAGCCGACGATCATCCGTGCCTGGGGCAGATGCAGATGCTCGACGAGGGCGTGTGCCACGCGCTGGGAGCCGAGGTGCAGATCGTCCGCGTCGGCGAACGCGGCGTCGGCGGGGACGAGGCTGGTGGCGTAGCTGTGTACGCCGTCGTAGGAGATCCGCCGGTAGAGCGCGGTGATCGCGGACCGGACGGTGTCCAGATGCGGAAACCCGTGGACGACCGGACTGCCACTGCTGCCGTTACTGCCGTCTCTCACGTCCGAACCCCCATCGATGACGCTCAACGGACCTTCACTGTAGGCCGAGCCGCGGGGGAGGGGTCTGCGGGCAGCCTGATGATCTTGGCTGGAAAGTCTGCCTTGTGGCAGCGGTGATCACTTCCCGATAATCGGAGCGTTCTTGTCGGGAGCATGCCGAGAGCTGTGTCGGCCGTGCCCCTGACCTGGACCTGCACGCCCGCACGCCTGCACAGCGCACCCCCACCGAACCCCCCACCGAAAGCAGGCACTCCGTTGAAGCAGCTTCTGCGCACCCTGAAAAGATGCTCCGTCATCGCCGCGGTGGTCCTCGCCGCCATCAGCCTCCAGCCCTCCGGTGCCACCGCGGCCCCCGCCCCCGTCGTCGGAGGAACCCGCGCCGCACAGGGTGAGTTCCCCTTCATGGTCCGGCTCTCCATGGGCTGCGGCGGCGCGCTCTACACCCAGACCATCGTGCTCACCGCCGCGCACTGTGTGAGCGGCTCCGGCAACAACACCTCGATCACCGCCACCGCCGGCGTCGTCGACCTCCAGTCCTCGAGCGCCGTCAAGGTCAAGTCCACCAAGGTCCTCCAGGCACCCGGCTACAACGGCGTGGGCAAGGACTGGGCGCTCATCAAGCTCGCCAAGCCGATCAACCTGCCCACCCTGAAGATCGCCACCACCACCGCGTACGACACGGGCAACTTCACCATCGCCGGCTGGGGAGCCGCCAGGGAAGGCGGCGGCCAGCAGCGCTACCTGCTCAAGGCCACCGTGCCGTTCGTCTCCGACTCCGTCTGCCAGCAGGCTTACGGCAGCGACCTCGTCCCCAGCGAGGAGATCTGCGCCGGACTCGTCGACACCGGCGGCGTCGACACCTGCCAGGGCGACTCCGGCGGCCCCATGTTCCGCAAGGACAACGCCGGAGCCTGGATCCAGACAGGCATCGTCAGCTGGGGCGAAGGCTGCGCACGCGCCGGCTACCCCGGTGTGTACACCCAGGTCTCGACCTTCGCCACCGCCATAGCATCGGCGGCGGCCGGCCTCTGACCCGCAGTCACCGCCGACCGTCCCCGGGGGTACCCGTCCTGACGGGTACCCCCGGGCCCAGCTCCACGAACGGCTCCCCGGCGTCCTCCAGCTCCAGCACCCACACCTCGTTGGCGCCCTCGCGGAGCACCGGCCCCGGAACGTACAGCGTCCGCTGCGGCCCCGCCGACCAGTAGCGCCCCAGGCAGAAGCCGTTCACCCACACGAACCCCCGTGTCCAGCCCGGCAGTTCGAGCCCCGCATGACCGGTCCCCGCCGCGCCCGTCACCTCGAAGAGCCCCCGGAACAGACCCGTCCGTCCGGTCTCCCCGACACTTCCGAACCGCAGCGCGGCCACCGCACCCGCATCGTCGAACGCGTCCAGCCGCAGCGCCCGGGCCCGTACCCCGTGCAGATACTGCCGCTCGTGGACCACGCCGACCGTGATGCCCTTCCGCTCACCCAGCCGCGGACCGTAGTTCACCCGGCCCAGCGACTCGACCCACAGCTCGACCTCCGCGGGCCCCGCGACCGGCTCGTCCAGCACGGGGCGCTCCTCCGTGAGCACCCCCGCCCGCACCCCGTCCACGTACACCACCGCCCGGTCCCGCAGACCCACCGCACCCAGCGGATACGGCTGCCGCGGCCCCGGAACGCCCACCCGGTAACGCACCAGGCCCCGGTCCACACCGAGATCCTCGAACGTCGGCGGAACACCCGACTCGGCCGTCTCCGGATCGCCCAGCCCCTCCAGCACCCCGGCCAGCGCGACCCCCTGCGTCAGCTCGACCCGCACCGGACCGGGCAGCCCCACCGGCTCCGGCGGCAACTCCGGAAGAGGACCGTCCGCATACTCGGCCAGCACCTCCCGCAACAGCCGGAACTTCTCCGTGGGCCGCCCGTACTCATCGACCGGTGCGTCGTAGTCGTACGACGTCACCGTCGGCAAGAACTCCTGGTCCTGCAACGGACCACCACGATTGGCACCCGCCCAGCCCGCGAAATTCGTACCGCCGTGCGCCATATAGATATTGACCGAAGCACCGCACTCCAGGATCTCGCGCAGCGCCTCCGCGGTCTCCGCCGGATCCCGCACGACAGGCTCGGCACCCCAGTGATCGAACCAGCCGCACCAGAACTCCATGCACATCAGCGGCCCCCGCCGCCGGTGCCGGCGCATCACCTCGAACGCTTCACGCGCCCCCGAACCGAAATTCCCCGTAGCCAGCAGACCCGGCACCGAACCGCCCGTCAGCATGTGGTCCTCGGGCCCGTCGGAAGTGAACAGCGGCACCGTCACCCCGCACCGGCGCAGCAGCCCCGCCAGCTCCTCCAGATGCACCCGGTCCGAACCGTAACTCCCGTACTCGTTCTCCGCCTGCACCATGATCACCGGACCGCCGCGGTTGACCTGGCGCCGCACCACCTGCGGAAGCAGCTCCCCGAACCAGCGCTCCACCACCGCCGTGTACTGCGCATCCCGCGTCCGCACCCGCCGGCCGAACCGCCCCGTCACCCAGACCGGCAGCCCACCGTTCTCCCACTCGGCACAGATGTACGGTCCCGGACGCACGATCGCCATCAGCCCCGCCCGGTCCACCGCGTCCAGGAACCGGCCCAGCGCCCCCACATCACGGAACTCCCCGGGACGCGGCTCATGGAGATTCCACGGCACATACGTCTCGACACAGTTGAGGCCCATCGCCCGCAGCATCGACAGCCGGTGATCCCACTGCGCCTCATGCACCCGGAAATAGTGCAACGCCCCCGACAACAGCCGCACCGGCTCCCCGTCCAGCCGGAAATGGTCGTCCCCCACGGTGAAATCAATCATGGTGCTCGTACGCTCCTGTATGCGGATCCTCGCCGGCCACCAGCTTCGGCCTCTGGCGCCCGGCCGGTCCATGGAGAAAGATCACTGCTGTTTGGACACAACACCCGACAGGGAGGTGGAGAGCCGATGTACCACACCTGGATGCGCTTCTTCACACCCAGCGCACTGCACCACCGCCTGGGACTGGCCTGCCTCGGCGTCGGTCTGCAGCACGGCGCCCTGCCCACCGTCGGCCCACGCACCCTCGACCACCACGTCGCCGTCGTCATCACCTCGGGCAGCGGCTGGTACAGCGGAACGGACGGCCGACGCCACACCGTCAAAGCACCCAGCCTCATCTGGCTCACCCCAGGCACCCCGCACCACTACGGCGCCGACCCCACCGGCTGGGACGAAAGCTTCGTCGACTTCACCGGACCCGCCACCACCACCTACACCGAACTCGGCTACATCGAAGCGGACCGCCCCCTCGTCCCGCTCTCCGACACCGCGGGACCACGCGCCGCCATCGGCCGCATCGTCCGCGCCGCACGCCGCGGCAACCCCCTGCTCGAAGTCGAGACGGGCGCCGCCGTCCACGAACTCCTCGTCGCCCTGCGCCGAGCCCGCGCAGACATCGGCCCCGACGGCTCCCCGGTACTCCAGGCCCTGGCACGCGACGCCTTCCAGCCACTCTCCGTCGCCGAACACGCCGCCCGGCACGGCATGACACCCGCCGAACTGCGCACCGCGGTACGACGCGGAGCGGGATGCAGCCCCAAGGACTACCTGCTGACCATCCGGCTCGGCCGCGCCAAGGAACTCCTCGCCGCCACCGACCTGCCCGTCGCCGCCGTCGCCCGCCGCGTCGGATACGACGACCCCGCCTACTTCTCCCGCCTCTTCGCCCGCCGCGTCGGCACAGCCCCCGTCCGCTTCCGCGAACAACAGGGCCGCAGCGTCCCCGGCGGCTGGAGCGACCGGATTCCCGACCCGGACCACCCACCCACGATCACCGCCCAGTAGGTGCGTCTAAGCTCGTTGCCCATGACCACGAGCGACATCGACGAGTCCGTACGCGCCGAACTGAACCGGCTGCGCGAAAGCATCGACAACATCGACGCCGCAGTCGTCCACATGCTCGCCGAACGGTTCAAAGCCACCCAGCAGGTCGGCCACCTCAAGGCCGAACACCACCTGCCGCCCGCCGACCCCGCCCGCGAAGGCCGCCAGATCGCCCGGCTGCGGCAACTCGCCGAGAGCGCCAAACTCGACCCCGCGTTCGCCGAGAAACTCCTGAACTTCATCGTGGCCGAAGTCATCCGGCACCACGAACGCATCGCGGAGGAATCAGCCGGGGAAACCCCGGCCCCCAGCCTCTGACACCCCGCCGTCAGCCCTGCGAGAACCCCACTGCAAGCCGCACGGGCCGTACGGCAGCATGGGCGGCATGTCCGTACTGACGCGCAACGAAGCGCAGACCCGAGCCCAGATCCTCGACGTACACCGGTACACGGTCGACCTCGACCTCACCACAGGCGAGGACACCTTCGACTCCCGTACCGTCATCCAGTTCACCGCCCACGCGGCCGGAGACACCTTCGTCGAGGTCAAGCCCCACACACTGCGCTCGCTCAGCCTCGACGGACAGCCCCTGGACCCCGAACGCCTCACCGAGAACCGCTACCCCCTCGACCGGCTCACCGCGGGAACCCACGAACTGCGCATCGACGCCACCATGCGCTACTCCCGCACCGGCGAAGGCATGCACCGCTTCACCGACCCCGCCGACGGCGAAACCTACGTCTACACCCAGCTCTTCATGGAAGACGTCCAACGCGTCTTCGCCGCCTTCGACCAACCCGACCTCAAATCCGTCTTCGACATCACCGTCGCCGCACCCGAGAACTGGACCGTCCTCGGAAACGGCACCGCCCACCAGACCACCCGAGGCCGCTGGAGCATCGCCCCCACCCCGCCGATCTCCACCTACCTCGTCGCCGTCGCCGCAGGCCCCTGGCACACCGTGACCACCGAACACGCCGGCCTGCCCTTCGGCATCCACTGCCGCCGCTCCCTCGCACCCCACCTCGACGCGGACGCCGACGAGATCCTCTCCATCACCCGCGACTGCTACGACCGCTACCACGAGAAGTTCGACGAGCCCTACCCCTTCGACTCCTACGACCAGGCCTTCGTCCCCGAATTCAACGCCGGCGCCATGGAGAACCCCGGACTCGTCACCTTCCGCGACGAATTCATCTACCGCTCCGCGGTCACCGACGCCGAACGCCAGACCCGCGCCATGGTCATCGCCCACGAAATGGCCCACATGTGGTTCGGCGACCTCGTCACCCTCACCTGGTGGGACGACATCTGGCTCAACGAGTCCTTCGCCGAATACATGGGCTACCAGACCCTCACCGAAGCCACCCGCTTCACCGACACCTGGGTCGACTTCGGCGTCGCCCGCAAGGGCTGGGGCTACGACGCGGACCAACGCCCCTCCACCCACCCCGTCGCACCCGACCCGGACGCCGTCCCCGACACCGCGTCCGCCCTGCTCAACTTCGACGGCATCTCCTACGCCAAGGGCGCCTCCGCCCTGCGCCAACTCGTCACCTGGCTCGGCGAAAAGGACTTCCTCGCCGGAATCAACACCCACTTCGCCCGGCACAAATTCGCCAACGCCACCCTCGCCGACTTCATCGACAACCTCGCATCCGCCACCGACCGCGACGTCCACGCCTGGGCCGACACCTGGCTCCGCACCACCGGCATCGACACCCTCACCGCCCACGTCGAAGACACCGAACGCGCCTGGACCCTCACCGTCGACCACCACGGCAACCGCCCCCACCGCATCGCCGTCGGCGCCTACGACCACACCCTCGACACCCGGTCCGGCGCCGCCGAACTTGTCCTGCGCGACCGCTTCGACCTCGACATCCCCCAGACCGGCGAACCCACCACCCTGCCCGGCCAACGCCCCGCCCTCGTCGTCCTCAACGACAACGACCTCACCTACGCCAAGATCCGCCTCGACCCCGCATCCTGGGACACCGTCCTCGGCAGCCTCTCCGGCATCCCCGACGCCCTCACCCGCGCCCTCATCTGGAACACCGCACGCGACATGGTCCGCGACGGCGAACTCCACCCCACCACCTACCTCACCACCGCCCGCACCCACCTCCCCCACGAAACCGACCTCGCCCTCGTCAACGGCGTCCTCGGCTTCGCCGCCACCCAGATCGCCGACCGCTACCTCACCCCCCACGACCGCCCCGCCGCACTCGCCACCCTCACCTCCCTCTGCCGCGACCTGCTCCGCCGCACCGAAGGCCTCACCGCCAAGGACTGGGAACACCACCCCGACGCCACCCCGCCCGCCGGCGCCGACCCCGGCCTCCGCCTCACCGCCGTACGCCACTTCATCGACGCCGCCACCCAGCCCGACACCATCCAGGACTGGCTGGCCGACGGCACCGTCCCCGGCGGACCCGAACTCGACCCCGAACTGCGCTGGCGCATCCTCACCCGCCTCGCCGTCCTCGGCGCCACCGACGAAACCGCCATCGACACCGAACTCGCCCAGGACCCCAGCGCCACCGGCCAGGAAGGCGCCGCCCGCTGCCGCGCCGCCCTCCCCACCCCCGAAGCCAAAACCGCCGCCTGGCACGCCATGTTCACCGACGACACCCTGTCCAACTACCTCTTCACCGCCACCGCCCAAGGCTTCTGGCAACCCGAACAGGGCGAACTCCTCCAGGAATACGTCGCCCGCTACTACCCCGACGCCACCGCACTCGCCGTACGCCGCGGCCCCGCCATCGCCGAAGCAGCCGGCCGCCACGCCTTCCCCGTCCACCACGTCGACACCGACAGCCTCCGCCTCGGCACCGACGCCCTCGACGACAAGGCCCTCATCCCCGCCCTCCGCCGCAAACTCACCGACCAGCTCGACGACCTGCGCCGCGCCCTCTCCGTACGCAGCGCCCACTGACCCACCACCACCCGTGCCCGGCCCCCGAACCAACAGGGGCCGGGCACAGTCATGCGAACAACGCACTCCTATAGCAGCCCCACCCCGCACACCCCACCCACACCACAGGGCAATACCCCTTTCGGGGTCAGATCGTTGGTCTCTTCGGCCGGGGTTCCAGAAACCCGGACAAGCTGGTACGTCCGCCCCCGCGCACCCGAAGGACCACACCGACCATGCCCATCCCGCCCCTCGCCGGAGGCACCGCAGGCCCCACCCACCTGCGCCCCCTCCTCGACACCGTGCTCACCGCACTCCACGACGGCGCGGCCCACCGCAACGGCCCCCTCCCCGCCGGCGGCCCCGACACCGTCACCCACCACACCCACCACACCACCGGCCCACTCATCCCCGACCACGGCACCGGCGCCCACCACGCCCTGCGCACCCTCGTCACCGCACTCACCGAAGGCGCCGCAGACCCCGCACACCCCCACTGCGCCGCCCACCTGCACACCCCGCCCCTCGCCGTCGCAGCAGCAGCCGACCTCGCCGCATCCGCACTCAACCCCTCCATGGACTCCTGGGACCAGGCCCCCGCCGCCTCAGCCCTCGAAGCCACCCTCACCAGCACACTCGCCGCCGAGATCTACCCCCACACCCCCCACCCCGACGCCCTCATCACCACCGGCGGCACCGAAGCCAACCAACTCGCACTCCTCCTCGCCCGCGAACGCCACGGCCCCGTACAGACCATCTGCGCCGCCAACGCCCACCACAGCATCACCCGCGCCGCCTGGCTCCTCGGCCTCCCCGCCCCCATCGTCATCCCCGCCCCCACCGGCGTCATGGACCTCCCCTCCCTCGAAGACGCCCTCACCCGCCACCCGGGCCCACTCCTCGTCACCGCCACCGCCGGCACCACCGACACCGGCCAGATCGACCCCCTCGACGCCATCGCCGACCTCACGACAGCCCACGGCGCCGAACTCCACATCGACGCCGCCTACGGCGGACCGCTCCTCCTCAGCCCCACCCACCGCCACCTCGTCCACAGCCTCCACCGCGCCCACAGCGTCACCCTCGACCTGCACAAGCTCGGCTGGCAACCCGCATCAGCCGGCATCCTCGCCGTCCCCCACCACCACGACCTCGACGCCCTCCACCACCGAGCCGCCTACCTCAACGCCGACGACGACACCGACGCAGGCCTCCCCGACCTCCTCGGCCGCTCCCTGCGCACCACCCGACGCCCCGACGCCCTCAAGATCGCCGTCACCCTCCAAGCACTCGGCCGCGACGGACTCGCCGACCTCATCGACCGCACTCTCGCCGCCGCCCACCACCTCGCCGACATCGTCACCGCAACCCCCCACCTCGACCTCTACGCCCGCCCCACCATCAGCACCGTCCTCTTCCGCCCCACCGACGCCGACGACACCACCGTCGCCACCATCCGCCGCACCCTCCTCACCCACGGCCACGCCGTACTCGGCCGCGCCCACGCCGACAACCGCCTCTGGCTCAAAGCCACCCTCCTCAACCCCCACACCACCCCCGACGACCTCCACCAGCTCACCGACCTCGTCACCCACGCCGTCACCGGCCTCACGGAAGGCAGCACCCCCCGATGACAGACCGGCCCACCCCCGACCAGCCGCACGACCTCATCGGCATCGGCATCGGCCCCTTCAACCTCTCCCTCGCCGCCCTCGCCCACACCATCCCCACCACCCCCGACCACCCCAGCCCCACCACCGCCTTCTACGAACAACGCCCCCGCTTCCACTGGCACCCCGGCCTCCTCATCGACGGCGCCACCCTCCAAGTCCCCTTCCTCGCCGACCTCGTCACCCTCGCCGACCCCACCAACCCCTGGACCTTCCTCAACTACCTCCGCACCCAGAACCGCCTCTACCCCTTCTACTTCGCCGAGCGCTTCCACATCCAACGCACCGAATACGACGCCTACTGCCGATGGGTCAGCGAACAACTCCCCGCACTCCACTTCAGCCACCAGGTCGACGCCATCCGCTGGAACCCCGACCAAGCCCTCTTCGAAGTCGACTACACCCAACTCGACAACGACGGCGAAGCAGAAGCACTCGGCCGCGCCCACACCCGCCACATCGCCCTCGGCGTCGGCACCGAACCCTTCATCCCCGAACCCCTGCGCCCACTCGCCGAAGCCCCCAACATCCCCGTCATCCACTCCGCCGACTACCTCCACCACCGACAGAAACTCCTCGCCGCCGACCACGTCACCGTCATCGGATCCGGCCAGTCCGGAGCCGAAATCTTCCTCGACCTCCTCCGCGCCCGCCCCCGAGGAACCGAAAAACTCCACTGGCTCGCCCGCACCCAGGCCTTCGCCCCCATGGAGTACTCAAAACTCGGCCTCGAACACTTCACCCCCGACTACACCCGCTACTTCCACGCACTCCCCGAAGCCGTACGCGACACACTCGTCCCCAGCCAATGGCAACTCCACAAAGGCATCGACACCGACACCATCACCGCCATCCACGACGAGCTCTACCGGCGCACCCTCCACGGCGGCTGGCCCGACGCCACCCTCACCCCCGGCGTCCACGTACGCACCGCCGGCCGACTCTCCGGCACCCGCATCGAACTCCACCTCGAACACACCCAGCAACACACCCGCACCAGACTCACCACCGACGCCGTCGTCCTCGCCACCGGCTACCGCGAACGCCCCCTCGACACCCTCCTCACCGGCCTCACCCCCCACATCCACCGCGACGCCTCCCAACGCCCCCACATCGACGACACCTACCGCCTCGGCCTCGACCCCGCCATCACCGGCCACATCTACGTACAGAACGCCGAACGCCACACCCACGGAGTCGGCGCCCCCGACCTCGGACTCGCCGCCTGGCGCAGCGCCACGATCCTCAACGACCTCACAGGCACCACCCCCTACCCCCTCCCGCACCGCACCGCCTTCACCACCTTCGGCCTCACCCCCCACCCCGCACCGAAGATCCCCCAACAGGGCCCCGCCCTCACCCCCCTCGTACAGGGCCACTGACCCCCGCAACCGCCTGAACCCGGCCGCCCCCGGACACACGAAGGCGGCCGCCCTCCCGAAGGAGAACGGCCGTCCCACACCCACCCGCAGAACCACGGGCCAGGAACCCGGTCAGAACACCGGCACACCGTCCCGCGTCAGACGCCAGCCCACCGAAGCGAACTCCGCCGGGTCCACCGAACCCTTCGCCTGCACCCACCCGATGATCGTGTTCCGGATCTCGTCCGAATTCGCCCACAGCTGCTTCGCACCCGGCACATGCGGGAAATTACCCCCACCGCTCGCCCGGTAGTTGTTCACCGCCAGTACGAACTGCGCAGCCGGATCAACCGCCTGCCCCTCGAACGACAGCCCCACAATCCGCGAACCCGCAGGCTTCGCGATGTCGATGTCGTACGACACCCCCGACACCGCGTCATAGTTGTAATCCGGCGTACCGTCCGCATTCGTCAGCTTCGACGTGTCCACAGGACCACCCGCAGCCGTCTGCACGTAATACCGCGCCGAATACTCCAGATAATCCTTCAGCTGCGCACCCGTCACCAGACGCGCCTCAAGCGTGTTCTCGAACGGATACAGCCCCGCCGCATCCTTGATCGTCACCTGACCGGCCGGTATCCCCGCCGTACGCGAGAAGCACGACGCCTGCGACAGCACCGGCAACGCCGCATACTCGCCGGAAGCCAACGCCGCCTTCACCGTGTCCGCCTGCACCTGGTTGATCAGATCGATGATCGGCTCGTCCTTCCACGGAGCCTCCACCGTCGACATCGCCGCCACCGACGAACCGATGACCTGATTCACATAGGCCACCACCTTCGTGTGCTCATCCCCGAGCAACGACGTGATCCGAGGATCCTCCGCCACCGTGTTCGAGTTCAGCACCTCGGCGCCGACCTTCTCCACCGTCCAGCGGCCCTTCTCCCACACCAGATCGAAGTCGAACAACGTCAACCGCTGCCCCCACTTCAACGGCTCCGAAAGAACGACCTGCTTCCCCGTCTCCTTGTTCGTCACGAAGTACTCAGGAATCTCCGAGTGCGCATGACCCACCAGGATCGCGTCAATACCCGGAACCTGCTCCGCCACCAGACCCGCCGCGTTCTCCACGTACGGCAGCTGATCCCCGTACGACGACGTACCCGACGAACCCGAATGCGCCGAAACGATCACCACATCCGCACCCATCGAACGAAGCTTCGGCACCCACTTCGCCGCCTGCTCCTCGAGCCCCGGGAACACCATCTTCCCGCCCACATTCGCCTTGTCCCAGATCGCGATACCAGGATTCGTCAACCCCAGCACCGCCACCCGCACATCAGGCCCGTGCGGCGTACGCAAACGCTTGATCACATACGGGGCGAACGCCGGCCGCAACGTCTTCGCATCCAGCGCGTTCGCACCCAGCAGCGGGAAATCACACTGCTCCTCGAACTTCCGCAGCACCGGAATGCCGTAATTGAACTCATGGTTCCCGAGCGCCGCGGCGTCGTACCCGATCTTGTTCATCGCCTGCGCCATCGGATGCACCGGACCACGCTTCGCGGTGATCGGATCGATCTTCGCGTAGTAGTACGACAGCTGCGTGCCCTGGATCGTGTCACCAGCATCGATCAGCAGCGTGTTACCGCACCCGCGCTCCTCGCGGATCTGCTCCACCAACGTCGAGATCTTCGCCAGGCCCACATCGTTGTGCGCCTTGTCGTCGAACTCCTTGTCCGTGAAGTAGTCCCAGTTGAAGACGTTGCCGTGCAGGTCCGTCGTCCCCATCACGGTGAACGAGTACCGCTTGGCCGGGCGGCCGTGCCCGTGCCCCTTCGACTCCGCGGCCCCGGCAGGACCGGCGACGGCCCCGCCCGCCAGCGCCACACCCGCACCCGCGGCAGCCGACCGGCCCAGAAAGTTCCTACGGTTCAACGGCATTCCTGACTCCTCGTTCAATTGAACAACGCGCGTAGATTCTGGCCCAGCCACCGTGCCCCGCAACACCCCACGCAGGTTTCGATCTGATGACCACGGGGCGCACCCACCCGCACGGACCCGCCCGCACCCCCGACACCGCACCCGCCACACGCTCATCAGAGCGACCCGCTGCACAATTCAACACTTGTCAATAAGCTTTCACCCAAAGGTTGTTGGGGAGTCATGCAGAGACAATTACCTACCCGTAGGTAAGGTCTAGGCTCGAACCATGCGCCGAGCGAAAATCGTTTGTACCCTGGGACCCGCAACCGACACATACGAGCAGATCAAGGCACTCGTCGAAGCGGGAATGGACATTGCCCGCCTCAACCTCAGCCACGGCACCTACACCGAACACGAACAGCGATACCACCACGTACGCAAAGCATCCGAAGAGACCGGACGCAGCGTCGGAATCCTCGCCGACCTTCAAGGCCCGAAGATCCGCCTCGGACGCTTCACCGAAGGCCCCGTACTCCTTGAACGCGGCGACGACTTCACCATCACCGTCGAAACCGTCGAAGGCGACCGCCACACCTGCGGAACCACCTACGACGGCCTCGCCGCCGACGTCACCACAGGCGAACGCATCCTCGTCGACGACGGCCGCGTCACCCTCGAAGTCACCCAGGTCGACGGACCCCGCGTCCACACCACCGTCATCGAAGGCGGCATGGTCTCCGACCACAAAGGACTCAACCTCCCCGGCGTCGCCGTCTCCGTCCCCGCACTCTCCGAAAAGGACATCGACGACCTCCGCTGGGCCCTGCGCACCGGCGCGGACATCATCGCCCTCTCCTTCGTACGCAGCGGCCGCGACATCGACGACGTCCACCGCATCATGGACGAGGAGGACCGCCGCCTCCCCGTCATCGCCAAGGTCGAAAAGCCCCAGGCCGTCGACAACATCGACGACATCGTCGCCGCCTTCGACGGCATCATGGTCGCCCGCGGAGACCTCGGCGTCGAAATGCCCCTGGAGCAGGTCCCGATCGTCCAGAAGCGCGCCATCAAACTCGCCAAGCGCAACGCCAAGCCGGTCATCGTCGCCACCCAGATGCTCGACTCGATGATCGACAACTCACGCCCCACCCGCGCCGAAGCCTCCGACGTCGCCAACGCCGTCATCGACGGCACGGACGCGGTGATGCTCTCCGGCGAGACCAGCGTCGGCAAGTACCCGGTCGAGACCGTCCGCACGATGGCCCGCATCGTCGAAGCGGCCGAGGAGGACATCCTCGCCAAGGGCCTCCCGCCCCTCACCGACCGCAACAAGCCCCGCACCCAGGGCGGCGCGGTCGCCCGCGCGGCAGCCGAGATGGGCGACTTCCTCGGCGCCAAGTTCCTGGTCGCCTTCACCCAGAGCGGCGACACGGTCAAGCGGCTCTCGCGCTACCGCTCCCCGATCCCGCTCCTGGCCTTCACCCCGGACGAGGCCACCCGCGCCCAGCTGAACCTCACGTGGGGTGTGGAGACGTTCCTCGGGCCGCACGTGGACTCGACGGACGCGATGGTGGCGCAGGTGGACGAGGAACTGCTGAGGATCGGGCGGTGCCAGAAGGGGGACGTCGTCGTGATCACGGCCGGCTCCCCGCCCGGAGTCGCGGGCTCGACCAACCTGGTGCGGGTGCACCACATCGGCGAGGACGACAGCCCGAAGTAGGGGCGGGCTCGGCTCAGTATTTCGGCCCGACGTGAGCATCCATGAGCGCGACGGATGCCCGTCGGGCGACGGAGATGTTGTACTCCTTGCCCGCGCGGGTGCAGTGCGTCCACTCGATGCCGAGCTTGTCGAGGGTGTCCGTGTAGAGCGTCCGGATGTCGTCCGAGACGTTGGTGAACCAGTACCGCGGATACTCGTACCGCTTCCGTACGCCGCCGACCATCCGGGTCGTCCAGTTCATGTTCCGGCAGCCGTCGGAGTGGATGAGGCCGCGGATGAAGTCCCAGGGGTGCGCGTCGACGATTTCCTGCTGCCAGGGTTCGAGGATGATGCGGCGTTCGTGTTTCCTGCCGGGGCCGTGTTGGGGGAAGAGGCATTCAAGATGCTTGGAATAGACCTTGACGTTGTGGCACCCGATCTTGCGCACACGGCACACCCTGTTGTCGGGGAAGACGCTACGCAGTGCCTGCTCGGCGGCGTCCATGAGACCAGGCCAGCCGTCGCCGCACGTGATCATGAGATTTGGGACCCGGTGACCGGAGTAGCGGCTGACGTGTCCGTCGCCCAGGTAGAGACCCAGCAGGTATGCGTACGCGGACTCGTCCAGTGCGCGGCGATCGCAGCGTGGGCATTTGGGGTCGTGCGAGCCGGGACACTCGCCGCGTTTGGCGCGGTCCATGTGTTTCCAGTAGCTGATGGTGCCTGCGGGAATGTCGAGCCTGCGGGCTACATCGGCATTCCTGACACCGTTCCTGAGCAGTGTGACTGCCGTGTGCCGGACTTCAGATCCATGGAGGTTCATATGGCAACCATGAGTCGCTGCGAGTCGCCCTGTGTAACGAAAAGCGGATGTTCACGAGAAGGTGAACATCCGCTTTGTGTGCTGTGCCGGGTATGGGATTCGAACCCACATGTCCTTGCGGACAGAGGTGTTTGAGACCTCCGCGTCAGCCAGTTGCGCCAACCCGGCTTGGTAGCCGGTCAGAAGTGTACCTGGTGACCAACGGGCGCAGCAGGTAGGTAGGCTCGTGGGAGCAGTATCTGCCCCATACCGAGGAGCCCCGTGACCACCCCCGAGTCGCCCCAGCCCGTAGACGCCGCCGACGACGACAAGTCGCACGTCCCGCCGCTGACGACCCGTGTCGTCATCGCCGAGGACGAGGCGCTCATCCGTCTCGACCTCAAGGAGATGCTGGAGGAGGAGGGCTACTCGGTCGTCGGTGAGGCCGGCGACGGCCAGCAGGCCATCGAGCTCGCCCGGGAGCACAAGCCGGACCTGGTCATCCTCGACGTGAAGATGCCCGTCCTCGACGGGATCTCCGCGGCCGAGAAGATCACGGAGGAGTCCATCGCCCCCGTGCTGATGCTCACCGCGTTCTCGCAGCGCGACCTCGTCGAGCGGGCCAGGGACGCCGGTGCGATGGCGTACCTGGTGAAGCCGTTCAGCAAGAGCGACGTCGTGCCGGCCATCGAGATGGCCGTGTCCCGTTTCTCGGAGCTGAAGGCGCTGGAGAACGAGGTCGCCGACCTCTCGCAGCGGCTGGAGACCCGGAAGCTGGTGGACCGGGCGAAGAGCATCCTGCAGACGGACTACGGCCTCTCCGAGCCCGCCGCGTTCCGGTGGATCCAGAAGACGTCGATGGACCGCCGGCTCTCCATGCAGCAGCTCGCCGAGGCGCTGATCGAGGACGCCGAGGAGAAGAAGAAGGCGGCCGAGTAAGCCCCGTACGGACGTACGAAGGAGGCCCGCACCCCGGATCGATCGGGGTGCGGGCCTCCTTCGTGTGCGTGAGCGGAGGGTGTCAGTCCTCGCCGAGGTAGGCCTTGCGGACCGACTCGTCGTGGAGGAGGTCCGCGCCGGTGCCCGAGAGGACGACCTTGCCGACCTCCATGACGTGGCCCTGGTCCGCGAGGGAGAGGGCCGCCTGGGCGTTCTGCTCGACGAGCAGGATCGTGGTGCCTGCCGCCTTGAGCTCGACGATGGTCTCCATGATCTTCTGCATCATGATCGGCGAGAGTCCCATGGAGGGCTCGTCGAGCATGAGCAGCTTGGGCTGGGACATGAGTGCGCGTCCCATGGCGAGCATCTGCTGCTCGCCGCCGGAGAGGGTTCCCGCGGCCTGCTTGCGGCGTTCCCCGAGGATGGGGAAGAGGTCGTAGGCGCGCTGGATGTCCTTCTCGATGCCTGCCTTGTCGTTGCGGAGGTAGGCGCCGAGGAGGAGGTTCTCGGTGATCGTCAGCCGGGGGAAGATGTGGCGTCCCTCGGGGGAGTGGGCGAGGCCCAGGGAGACGATCTTGTGTGCGGGGATGTCGGCGAGCGGCTTGCCGTCGAAGGTGATGCGGCCGCTGGTCGGCTTGAGGAGTCCGGACAGGGTGCGCAGGGTGGTGGTCTTGCCCGCACCGTTGGTGCCGATGAGGGTGACGACCTGGCCGGCCTCGACGCTGAAGGAGATGCCCTTGACGGCTTCGATCTTGCCGTAGGCGACGCGGAGGTCCTCGACCTCGAGCAGTGCGGTCATCGGGTGTCCTCCTCCTCGGTGCGGGTGGTGTCGGCCTCGGGTGCGCTGTCCGCGTCCGTGGTGCTTTCGGCTTCCGGTGCGCTGTCGGCGGCCGGGGTGCTTTCGGCGTCCTCGGAGCTGTCGGCTTCCGTGGTGCTGTCGGCGGCCGTGGTGCTTTCGGCTTCCGGGGTGGTGTCCGGCTCCGGCGTGGCCGTCTTCGCGGTGGCGCCGGCCGCGGCCGAGGCTTCCGCTTCGGCGGCTTCGACCTCGGCGACTTCTTCGGCGCCGGGGGCGCCTTCGAAGGGGGTGCCGAGGTAGGCGGCGATGACGCGTTCGTCGCCCTGGACGACTTCGGCGGTGCCTTCGACGAGCTTCTCGCCCTGGACGAGGACGGAGACGCGGTCGCAGAGGTTGAAGATGAACCGCATGTCGTGCTCGATGACGAGTACGGCGATGCCCTGGTCCCGGATCGCGAAGATGAGCTCTTCGGTGACGCGGGTTTCCTGGGGGTTCATGCCGGCGGTGGGCTCGTCCAGGAGGAGGAGTCCGGGGTCGCTGGCGAGTGCGCGGGCGATCTCGAGCTTGCGCTGGTCTCCGTAGGGGAGGTTGCGCGCGAGGTGGTCGGCCTTGTCCTGGAGGCCGATGAACTCGAGGAGTTCCATGCACCGTTCGCGGCTGGCGTTCTCGGCCTTCTTGTAGCCGGGGAGGCGCAGCAGCGCGGACCAGAGGCCTTCTTTGGTCCTGGTGTGGCGTCCGACGAGGACGTTTTCCAGGACGGTCATGTTGGCGAAGAGCCGGATGTTCTGGAAGGTGCGGGCGATGCCTGCCTGGGTGACGAGGTGGGGCTTGGGCGGCAGGACGGTGCCCTTGTAGCTGACCTTGCCCTCGGTGGGGACGTAGAGGCCGGTGAGGCAGTTGAAGAAGGTGGTCTTGCCGGCGCCGTTGGGGCCGATGAGGCCGACGATTTCGCCTGCGTTGACGGTGAGGTCGACGTTGCGTACGGCGGTGAGGCCGCCGAAGCGCATGGTGACGCCGCTCGCGTCGAGGACCGTGGTGCCGGTGGTGGGTGTGGCTGTTGTCGTCATGGTGGTCACGCCCCCGCCTTCGTGGTGCCGGCGGCTGTGTCGGTGAGTGGTGTGTCCGGCGGCACGTCGAGCTGGCCGGTCTCGTGGAATTCGAGCTGCTTCCTGCGGTCGGCGACCAGTCCTTCGGGGCGGAAGCGCATCAGGAGGATGAGCGCGAGACCGAAGAGGAACAGCTGGTAGTCCTGCATGAACTGCAGCTTGGCCGGGATGAGGTAGAGCAGTGCGGCGCCGACGAGGGGTCCGCTGAGGGTTCCCATGCCGCCGAGGATGACGGCGGCGAGGAGGAATGCGGAGTTGGGCGGTACGGACCCGGCGAACTGGTACTGCTCGGGGGTGACCGTGTAGGAGACGTGTGCCTGGACGGTTCCCGCGAGTCCGGCGAGGGTGGCGCCGAGTGCGAAGGCGAGCAGCTTGAGCCGGAAGGCGTTGATGCCCATGGCGGTGGCTGCGGTTTCGTCCTCGCGGATGGCGACCCAGGCGCGGCCGATGCGGGATTCGCCGGAGCGGCGGAACACCATGACGACGACGGCGGTGAAGACGAGCATCAGCAGGTAGTAGTTGGCGGACCTGCCGAGGGTGAAGCCGCCGATGTCGTGGCTGAGCCCGAAGTCGAACCCGAAGAGGGTGAGGTCGGGGATGCTCGGGATGCCCTGGGAGCCGTTGGTGAGGTCGGGGCCGCTGACGCCGTTGAGGGCGTTGACGGTGAGCCGGAAGATTTCACCGAATCCGAGGGTGACGATGGCGAGGTAGTCGCCGCGCAGCCGGAGTGTCGGGGCGCCGATGACGACGCCGAAGACGAGTGAGGCTGCGGCGCCGGTGAGGACGGCTGCCCAGAAGGGGAATTCGACGCCGACGGGTGACATCGGGGAGCCGGAGACCAGGGCGGCGGCGTAGGCGCCGACGCCGAGGAAGGCGACGTATCCGAGGTCGAGGAGGCCGGCGAGGCCGACGACGACGTTCAGGCCGAGTGCGACGGTCGCGAAGATGAGGATGTTGGCGCCGATGAGGGCGTATTCCTCGTTCTGCTGGGTGAAGGGGAAGCAGAACGCTGCGACGAGTGCGGCGGCGAGGGTGACGTTGCGGTGTTTTGCGGTGAGTGCGGTGATGCGGGCGATGAGCCCGGCTCGGGTGAGTGCGGTGAAGCCGAAGGCCACGGCGATGACGTAGCCGATGAAGAGTTCGGCGTATTCGGTGTCGATGCCGTAGGTGAAGACGTACAGCGCGACGCCGAATGCTCCGGCGATGATGAGGATCTCGGCCCAGGAGGGGAGTGCCTTGGCGCGGTCCGGTGAGGGGGCGCGGAGGCTGTTGAGGAACCGGTCCAGGGTGTTGGGCCTGGTGGTGTGCTCGATGGGCTGGTCGCTGGGGAGTCCGAGTGCGGCGATGACGGCGATGATCGCGCCGATGCCGCTGATCCAGGCGCCGGGTTCCAGGTTGACGACTCCGCCGAGTTTGACGGAGATCGCGCCGATGGCGTAGCCGGTGACGCCGAGGGTTCCGAGTGCGGCGAGTCGGGTGGGGCTGTTGGTGCCGCCGGGGGTGAGCCAGCGCAGGCCGCGGATGCCGTACCCGGAGAGCGCGAAGAGCAGGGTGAGTGCTGCGCTGATCAGGGTGAGGACCTGGAGGCCGCCGGGGTATCCGGTGACGGTGAGGTCGCCGGGGAACTCGTCGGTCCAGGTCCAGGCGAGGAAGGTGCCGACGAGTGCGACGGCTGCGCCTGCGACGGTGAGGGTGCGGGCTGCCGCGGTGGGCAGTGCGAGGAGTGCGCCGGTCTGGGGCGTGGTGTTGGTTGTCATCGGTATCACGCCCGATCCGCGACGCGTTCGCCGAGTAGGCCCTGGGGTCGGATGAGGAGGACGAGGATGAGGAGGACGAATGCCCAGACGTCCTTCCAGGCTCCGCCGCCGAAGAGTTCCATGCCGGGGACCTCGCTCATGTAGCCGGTGGCGAGGGATTCGGCGACGCCGAGGACGACTCCGCCGAGCATGGCTCCGTAGATGTTGCCGATGCCGCCGAGTACGGCTGCGGTGAAGGCTTTCAGGCCCATGATGAAGCCCATGCGGAAGCCGATCTGGCCGTTCTTGAGCCCGTAGGCGACGGCGGCGACGGCTGCGAACGCGGCACCGATGGCGAAGGCCATGACGATGATGCGGTCGGTGTTGATGCCCATGAGCTTGGCGGTGTCGGGGTCCTGGGAGGTTGCCTGCATTCCGCGTCCGGCGCGGGTCTTGGAGACGAAGAGGCCCAGGGCGAGCATGCACACGGGGGCTGCGATGAGGACGAAGAGATCTCCGCGCTGGATGTTGGCGCCGAAGATTTCGATCGCTTCACCCTTGAACTGGGGGAAGGAGCGGTCCTTCGTGGCGTCGGGGTACCACATCCATACGGCCTGCTGGAGTGCCAGGGAGAGGCCGATTGCGGTGATGAGGGGGGCGAGACGTGGCGCGCTGCGCAGTGGCCGGTAGGCGAAGCGTTCAGCGGCGACGCTGACGGCGACGGAGCACAGGACTCCGCCGGCGATCATGAGGGGTATCGCAGCCAGCAGGGAGAGTCCGGACGGAAGCCCGAGGTAGACCGTGAGGGCTCCGAAGCCCCCGATCATGAAGATCTCGCCGTGTGCGAAGTTGATGAGCTGGATGATTCCGTAGACCATCGTGTAACCGATCGCGATGAGACCGTACATCGCGCCGAGGATGAGTCCATTGGCCAGCTGTTGCGGCAGTTCGTTCACCGCAGGGCCTCCGTCGAGTGGTTCGGATATGGCACCGCGCGGGAGCGCTCGTAGCGCTCCCGCGCGGTCTGGTTGCTATGTGTGATGGGGGTCCTTGACGGACCTACTTCACGGCCTCGCTGAACTTGGAGACCCACTTGCCGCCGTCGACCTGGTAGGCGGTCATCATGGTGTTCGTGGTGTCGCCGAACTCGTCGAAGGAGACGGGGCCGGTGACGCCCTCGAACTGGACCTTGCCGACCGCGTCGAGGACCTTGGCGCGGGAGTCGTCGGGCAGCTTGCCGTCATTGGCGGCGACGACGGCCTTGACGGCCTCGATGATCGCCCAGGTGGCGTCGTAGGTGCCGCCGCCGTACGCCTCGTAGGCGTCCTTGTAGCCGGCCGTCTTGTAGTCCGCGATGAACTTCTTGGCGGAGTCGAGCTCCTCGACGGGCTTGCCGACGGAGGTGGCGATGTCGCCCTGGGCCTTCTTGTTCAGCTTGATGAAGTCGGCGCTGTACATGCCGTCGCCGCCCATGAGCGGGATCTGGACGCTGTCCTTGAGCTGCTGGCTCAGGGGTGCGCCGGCGGGGTACTCGCCGCCGTAGTAGACGGCCTTGGCCTTGGAGCCCTTGACCTTGGTGACGACGGAGTTGAAGTCACGGTCGTCGGGGTTGACGTGGTCGGAGCCGACGATCTTGCCGCCGAGCTCGGTGAACGTCGTCTTGAAGGACGCGGCGAGGCCGGCGCCGTAGGGCTTCTGGTCGTCGATGAGGTAGACGTCCGTGATCTTCGCGGTGTTGAAGAGGTAGTTCGCCGCGAAGGCGCCCTGGATCGCGTCCGTGGTGGCGGTACGGAAGTAGGTCTTGAAGGGGCGCTGCTTGTCGCCGGTCTTCCAGTTGTTGCCCTGGGTCAGCTCCGTGCCGGTGTTGGCCGGGGAGATCTGGGTCAGGTTGGCGTCGTTGAGCGGCTTCTGCATCGACTGGGAGACGCCGGAGTTCAGCGGGCCGACGACACCGAGGACGTCCTTGTTGCCGATGAACTTGGCGGCGTTCTGCTGGCCGACGGAGGGCTGCGCCTGGTCGTCGAGCGGCTGGATCTCGAACTTGATGCCGGGGACGGTCTTGTTCTTGTTCGCCGTCTTGGCGGCGAGGTCCGCGGAGTTCTTGATGCCGAGGCCCAGGGCGGAGAGGTCGCCGGTCAGGGGGGCGTCGACGCCGATGACGACGGTCTGGGTGTCGCCGTCGCCGCTGCTCTTCTTGTCGTCGTCGCGCGACCCGCAGGCGGTGAGGGTGAGTGCTCCTGTGGTGAGCACTGCGGTGAGGATAAGCAAAGAACGGTGTCGCACGAAAGGTCCTTTCCCTGGCGCGGCCTCCTCTGCTGAGGTGCCGTGACGATCGCCGGGCCGTACTGGTGGTTTAAAAGGCTGTGCAGCAGACGCGCCCGGCGGCGCGGTGACTGGCCGTGACTCTAAGGGCAGGTGAGGGGGTGCGGGACAGGTCCGCTAATGATGTGACTGTCTTGTTATGCCATGGGGAAGGGTTGGTGGGCGCAGTGTGGACATTTACGGCTTGCGAAGTGACCGCATGCTGAGAACGTGCAGCTCTGCTAAGGCGCTTGACCCGATCTTGGTGCTGTCGCACGAATCGGGGCGCAAGGGGCGCGGTGAGGCTGTCCCTCCGGACCGGGGACGCGGCGCGCGGTATTTTTCGTGTATTGCACACCTGTTACGCAGTGTTACATCTGGGTGATGTGTTCGATTCGCTGCGGAGACCGCTGTGGCTGTTGAAGTGGCTCATGGAACGCGTGCCGTGGTCAAGGGTGTTGACCGAGAGTGGTGGTCAACATCTCTTCCTCGCTCCGGATATGGGTCTGCCCGGTCCGGAATGCGGTGCGATTTCCGGGCCGGGCAGGGGTGTTGTGCGGCCGGTTCAGTCGGCGGCCGGCCGGGGTACGTCGCGGAGCAGGCAGGTGAGGCGGGCGGTGCAGACGCGCTTGTCCTGCTCGTCGGTGATGACGATCTCGTACGTGGCGGTGGAACGGCCGCGGTGTACGGGGGTGGCGACACCCGTGACGAGGCCGTTGCGCACCCCGCGGTGGTGGGTGCAGTTCAGGTCGACGCCGACGGCGATCTTGGTGGCGCCGCCGTGGAGCATGGTGCCGATGGAGCCGAGGGTCTCGGCGAGGACGGCGGAGGCGCCGCCGTGGAGCAGTCCGTAGGGCTGCGTGTTGCCTTCGACGGGCATGGTGCCCACGACGCGCTCGGCTGAGGCCTCGACGATCTGCACGCCCATGCGCTCGCCGAGGTGTCCGGCGGAGAAGAGTGCGGGGAGGTCGACGCCGAGTGCCGCGTACTCGTCGATGATCTCCTGGGGGAACGTGGGTGCGGTGTGCTCGCCCATGGGGTCCGGCTCCGTTCGTTCGTTGCTGTGTGCACTGTTCTTATCAGACGGCTGAGCGAACGCTTAGCCGCTGGTCGGTCCCGGTTTCTCAGGCCTTCTCGAAACGGATGACGACGGACTTGCTGGCCGGGGTGTTGCTGGTGTCGGCGGTGGCGTCGAGCGGGACGAGCACGTTGGTCTCGGGGTAGTACGCGGCGGCGCACCCGCGTGCGGTCGGGTAGTGGACGACGCGGAAGCCCGGCGCCCGGCGCTCGGTGCCGTCCTTCCACTCGCCGACCAGGTCGGTGTACGAGCCGTCGGCGAGCCCCAGGGCGCGGGCGTCCTCGGGGTTGACCATCACGATGCGCCTGCCGCCCTTGATGCCGCGGTAGCGGTCGTCGAGGCCGTAGATCGTGGTGTTGTACTGGTCGTGGGAGCGCAGGGTCTGCAGCAGCAGCCTGCCTTCGGGGAGCTCGGGGTACTCGACGGGTGCGGCGGTGAAGTTGGCCTTGCCCGTGGCGGTGGGGAAGCGGCGCTCGTCGCGGGGGGCGTGGGGCAGTGCGAAGCCGCCCGGGCGTGCGATGCGGGCGTTGAAGTCCTCGAAGCCGGGGACGACGCGTGAGATGCGGTCCCGGATCGTCCCGTAGTCCTTCTCGAACTCCTCCCAGGGCGTCGTGGAGGCGGGGCCGAGGACGGCGCGGGCCAGGCGGGCGACGATCGCCGGCTCGGAGAGCAGGTGGGGGCTCGCGGGTGCGAGGTTGCCGCGGGAGGAGTGGACCAGGCCCATGGAGTCCTCGACGGTGACGAACTGCTTCTGCCCGGCCTGGACGTCCTTGTCGGTGCGGCCCAGGGTGGGCAGGATCAGGGCGCGGGTGCCGGTCACGGCGTGGGAGCGGTTGAGCTTGGTCGACACGTGCACGGTGAGCCGTGCGCGGCGCATCGCCGCTTCGGTGACGGTGGTGTCGGGTGACGCGGCGACGAAGTTGCCGCCCATGGCGAAGAAGACCTTGGCTTCGCCGTCGCGCAGCGCCTGGATGGACCGTACGACGTCGTAGCCGTGGTGGCGCGGCGAGGTGATCGCGAATTCCCTGTCCAGGGCGTCCAGGAAGGCTTCGGAGGGCCGTTCGAAGATGCCCATGGTGCGGTCGCCCTGGACGTTGGAGTGGCCGCGCACGGGGCAGACTCCGGCGCCGGGCCTGCCGATGTTGCCGCGCAGCAGGAGGAAGTTGACGACTTCGCGGATGGTCGGCACGGAGTGCTTGTGCTGGGTGAGGCCCATGGCCCAGCAGACGATGGTGCGCTCGGAGGCGAGGACCATGGCGAGCGCCTGCTCGATGTCGGCGCGGTCCAGGCCGGTGGCGGTGAGTGTCTGCGCCCAGTCGGCGGCGCGGGCCGCTTCGGCGAACTCCTCGTACCCGTGGGTGTGCCGGGCGACGAAGTCGGTGTCGACGGCCCCTTCGGTGTCGAGGATCAGCTTGTTGAGCAGGCGGAAGAGGGCCTGGTCGCCACCGATGCGGATCTGCAGGAAGAGGTCGTTGAGGGCGGCGCCCCTGATCATGCCGCGGGCGGTCTGCGGGTTCTTGAACCGCTCCATGCCGGCCTCGGGCAGCGGGTTCACCGAGATGATCTTCGCACCGGCGGCTTTGGCCTCTTCGAGGGCGGAGAGCATCCGGGGGTGGTTGGTTCCCGGGTTCTGCCCGGCGACGATGATCAGGTCGGCGTGGTGGAGGTCCTCCAGGCTGACGCTGCCCTTGCCGATGCCGATGGTCTCGGTGAGCGCGGATCCGGACGACTCGTGACACATGTTGGAACAGTCCGGCAGGTTGTTGGTGCCGAACTCGCGGGCGAAGAGCTGGAGCAGGAACGCCGCCTCGTTGCTGGTGCGGCCCGAGGTGTAGAAGAGCGCCTCGTCGGGGGAGCCGAGCGCGGTGAGTTCCTCGGCGAGGATCTGGAAGGCGCGCTCCCAGGTCACGGCCTCGTACCGGTCGGCGCCCGCGGGCAGGTACAGGGGCTGCGTGATGCGGCCCTGCTGGCCGAGCCAGTAGCCGCTGCGGGTGGCCAGGTCGGCTACGGGGTGAGCGGCGAAGAAGTCGGGAGTGACGCGGCGCAGGGTCGCCTCCTCGGCGACGGCCTTGGCGCCGTTCTCGCAGAACTCGGCGGTGTGCCGCTTGTCGCCCTCGGGCCAGGCGCAGCCGGGGCAGTCGAAGCCGTCCTTCTGGTTGACCTTGAGGAGGGTCTGCGCGGTGCGGCGCACCCCCATCTGCTGCTGGGCGACGCGCAGGCTGTGGGCGACGGCGGGCAGTCCCGCGGCCGCGTGCTGGACCGCTTCGACCTGCGGCGCGTCCTGGACCGGGTCACCGGTCGGGGGTTTGGTGGCCATGGTGCTCCCCTTCGAGCGCTTGCGAACCCGCGATACGCGCGTACGCGTCGTGGCGTCCTGTCACGTCTTCCCTGGTGGCGATGCGACTGTCATTCGATCCTGTCACGCACGGCCGCCGCGGCTCCCGGAGGGCGGCCGGGGTGCTGCGGTATCGGTCGGGGCGCGCGGTGCAGGGGCGCGCGAGCCGTGCTCGACCGGGAGACGAGCGGCGGCCGGTCCGGATTGTCAGCGGTCCGTGGCAGGATCGGGGGCGTGGCTGAGACGGCATCGAAGAAGACGGCAGACAACCGACCGCGCCTGCTCCTGATGGACGGGCACTCCCTGGCGTACCGGGCGTTCTTCGCCCTGCCCGCGGAGAATTTCACGACGGCGACGGGGCAGCCGACGAACGCCGTGTACGGCTTCATGTCGATGCTGGCGAACACGCTGCGCGACGAGGCGCCCACGCATTTCGCGGTCGCGTTCGACGTGTCCCGCAAGACGTGGCGTGCGCAGAAGTTCCCCGAGTACAAGGCGAACCGTTCCAAGACCCCCGACGAGTTCAAGGGGCAGGTCGAGCTGATCGGCGAGCTCCTGGACGCGATGCACGCGGACCGGTTCGCGGTGGACGGCTTCGAGGCGGACGACGTCATCGCGACGCTGGCCACACAGGCCGAGGCGGCGGGCTTCGAGGTGCTGATCGTCACCGGTGACCGGGACTCCTTCCAGCTGATCACGGACAACGTCACGGTGCTGTACCCCACCAAGGGGGTCTCCGAGCTGACGCGCTTCACCCCGGAGAAGGTCCAGGAGAAGTACGGGCTCACGCCGGGGCAGTATCCGGACTTCGCGGCGCTGCGCGGTGACCCCTCGGACAACCTTCCGGGGATCCCCGGTGTGGGTGAGAAGACGGCTGCCAAGTGGATCAACGAGTTCGGGTCGTTCGCGGACCTGGTCGAGCGGGCCGACGAGGTCAAGGGCAAGGCCGGCCAGAACTTCCGGGACCACCTGGACTCGGTGAAGATGAACCGCGTGCTGACCGAGATGGTCCGTGACGTGGAGCTGCCGAAGGTCCCGGCCGAGCTCGAGCGTGCTCCGTACGACCGCACCGCCGTCACGGGTGTGCTGGACGTTCTGGAGATCCGTAACCCGAGCCTGCGCGAGCGGCTGCTCGCCGTCGATCCGGGTGCGGAGGAGGCCGGTCCGCCGGAGCCCGCGGCCGGCATCGAGCTGGACGGAGCGGTCCTGGGCTCGGGCGAGGTCGCCCCGTGGCTGGAGGCCCATGGCGGGCAGCCGCTCGGCATGATGACCGTCGACACCTGGTCGCTGGGCACCGGCACGGTCACGGAGGTCGCGCTCGCAGCCGCTGACGGGGCCGCCGCCTGGCTGGACCCGGCCGAGCTCGACGAGGCCGACGAGCGGGCGCTGGCAGCATGGCTCGCGGACCCGGAGCGGCCGAAGGTCCTGCACAACGCCAAGAACGCCCTGCGGGTCTTCCCGGAGCAGGGCTGGCAGCTGGACGGCATCGCCATGGACACCGCGCTCGCCGCCTATCTCGTCAAGCCCGGCCGCCGCTCCTTCGCGCTGGACGCGCTGGCCGTGGAGTACCTCGGCCGTGAGCTGGCCCCGGCCCCCGCCTCCGACGGGCAACTGGCCTTCGGCGCGGACGACCGCGCGGAGGCCGATGCCCTGATGGCGCAGGCCCGCGCGGTGCTGGACCTCGGGGACGCGTTCACGACGCGCCTGCAGGAGGCCGGTGCCACCGAGCTCCTGTACGACATGGAGCTGCCCACGTCGATCATGCTGGCGCGCCTGGAGCGGCACGGCATCGCCGCCGACCGGGCCCATCTGGAGGGCATGGAACAGCAGTTCGCCGGTGCGGTGCAGCAGGCGGTGAAGGAGGCGCATGCCGCCGTGGGCCGTGAGTTCAACCTCGGCTCGCCCAAGCAGCTCCAGGAAGTGCTCTTCGGTGAGCTGGCCCTGCCGAAGACGAAGAAGACGAAGACGGGCTACACGACCGACGCGGACGCGCTGGCGTGGCTGGCCGCGCAGACCGAGCACGAGCTGCCGGTCATCATGCTGCGCCACCGGGAGCAGGCGAAGCTGCGGGTCACGGTCGAAGGCCTGATCAAGACGATCGGTGCGGACGGCCGTATCCACACCACCTTCAACCAGACGGTCGCGGCGACGGGCCGGCTCTCCTCCACCGACCCCAACCTGCAGAACATCCCCGTCCGGACGGACGAGGGGCGGGCGATCCGCCGGGGCTTCGTGGTCGGCGAGGGTTTCGAGACGCTGATGACGGCGGACTACAGCCAGATCGAACTGCGGGTGATGGCCCATCTGTCCGAGGACGCCGGTCTGATCGAGGCGTTCACCTCCGGCGAGGACCTGCACACGACGGTCGCCTCGCAGGTGTTCGGTGTCGAGAAGTCGGCCGTCGACGCGGAGATGCGCCGCAAGATCAAGGCGATGTCGTACGGGCTGGCCTACGGGCTCTCCGCGTTCGGACTCTCCCAGCAGCTGAACATCGAGGCCGGGGAGGCGCGCGGTCTGATGGACACCTACTTCCTGCGGTTCGGCGGGGTGCGTGACTACCTGCACCGGGTCGTGGAGGAAGCCAGGTCCACCGGGTACACGGAGACGGTCTTCGGCCGGCGCCGCTACCTCCCGGACCTGAACAGCGACAACCGTCAGCGGCGCGAGACGGCCGAGCGGATGGCGCTCAACGCCCCGATCCAGGGGACGGCCGCCGACATCGTGAAGGTCGCGATGCTGCACGTGGACCGTGCGCTGACGGAGGCGAAGCTGACGTCGCGGATGCTGCTCCAGGTCCACGACGAAATCGTTCTGGAGATCGCGAAGGGCGAGCGGGAGCAGGTCGAGGAGATCCTGCGCCGGGAGATGTCCACGGCGGTCGAGCTCCGTGCGCCGCTGGACGTCTCCGTGGGTGTCGGCACGGACTGGGAGACGGCCGCGCACTGACGCCCCCGCCGCCTGGAAGGGGCCGCCTTCGAGGAAGGGCCACCCCTCCTCGAAGGCGGCCCCTCAGTGCGCGTCCTCGTTCGCCGGGCGGGTCCGTGGACCGGGCCTGTCCGGCGGCCGGGGGCGGCGCGGTGTCCCGAGCCGCATCCACGCCCCGTACAGCACGAGCCCTACCGCCAGACCCGCCCCGGCCCCGAAGCACGCGGTCGGGATGATGTCGAGGGGTGTGCTGATCTGCCCGAAGTAGGCGTACCAGCGGGCACATCGGTGGACGACTCCGAGCAGGACGCACACGGCGAGCAGGACGCCCGCCCACCGGCGCTCCGTCCGGCCGAGGACCGGTACGGACTCCGGGACGGCAGCCGGTCCGGTCCGGCGCAGGCCCGTGTACGTGAACCAGGCCAGGACCGTCAGGGCCACGGCCGAACTCCCGTACTGGACGAACTGGAACACCGGGAAGCCGCCGACGGTGCGGTTGAGCACGGGAACGAGTTCGGTGCCCCACCGGTCGTGGTGGGTGAAGGCGTCCCACACGACATGGGTGCCCGCGCCGATGACCGCGGACAGGACGAACCACAGAGCTTCGGGCACGGTCGGCGGCGTGCCGGGTTTCCGTCGCCGGCCCCGAACGAAGGTGTGCACGCGCCCCTGCCACGCGGTGGGCAGGAGCGCGACGAGCGGTTCGCGCAGCAGCAGCCAGAGCGCCACCAGTGACGAGGCGATGGCCACGTCCACCGTGAACACACCCCACACCGCGTGGGTGACCTCGCCGAATTCCATCGCCCCGGGAACAGCCGTGTCCGCGAAGTAGGTCATATCGGGTGCGAACGAACCCGCGACGAGCGCGGAGGCGACCAGCGGGCCACGGCCCGCCCCGGACCGGCGGATGCCCGGCAGTACGGCTGCGGCATGGCTGAGCGTGAACGGCATGACGGCAAGTATGCGTGAGCCCCCGTCACCTGCCCGAACCTCCCTCACAAGGTGCCGGCAGCTTCGTGAGAAGTCGGTAAGAACCGGTCATGTGCCAGTGTTCGGGCGGCACAAGTTGCCGTAGGGTCGCCTGAGTCCTCGCGCTGGGGAGAGCGCGAACAGCCGTCGACGGGGAGGGACCAGAACGTATGGCAGCGCAATTCGGCCGACGGCTTCGCAGGGGGGCCACCACCACCGCGGTGGCGGCAGCCGCTGTGGCGGCCCTCTCTGCCTCGCAGGCTCCCGGGGCCCCGCTCGCCGAAGGCGGCGGTGACCCGGCGGCGTCCGGTTCCGCATCGCCCGGCGACAGCGCGGCCACCGGCAACTCGCCCTACTACACGGACCTGCCGCCCCTCAACACGCCCAACAAGCCCGGTTCGTCCGTGAATCTACCGGTCACGGGCAGTGCGGAAGCGGGCATACCGGCCTCGATCCTGGCGGCGTACAAGAAGGCCGAGCAGGATCTCGCAGGCACCGACGCGGCCTGCCGGCTGCCCTGGCAACTCCTCGCGGCGATCGGCAAGGTCGAGTCCGGCCAGGCACGCGGCGGCAAGGTCGACGCCAACGGCACCACGTTCTCCCCGATCCTCGGCCCGGCCCTCAACGGCCAGGGCTTCGCACTGATCAAGGACACCGACGGCGGCGCGTACGACGGGGACTCCACCCACGACCGTGCGGTCGGCCCGATGCAGTTCATCCCGCAGACCTGGGCCACCTGGGGCCAGGACGGGAACGGCGACGGACGCAAGGACCCCAACAACATCTACGACGCGGCACTGGCCGCCGGGCGCTACCTCTGCGCGGGCACCCGGGACCTGGCCGTCGCGGCGGACCTCGACCGGGCGGTGCTGAGCTACAACCACTCGCGGGAGTACCTGCGGACGGTGCGCTCCTGGTTCGAGTTCTACAAGCGCGGCACCCACGAGGTCCCCGACGGCACGGGCGTCCTCCCCTCGGGCAACACCAGCGGCTCCGGCTCCGGCTCGTCGTCGGACCCCAGTCCCTCCCCGTCCGGGACGGGCGGCAGCGGCGCGACGCCGAGCCCCTCGCCGACCCCGCCCAAGCCGGGCGGCAGCGGTTCGCCCAGCCCCACGCCGACGCCGCCCCCCGAGCCGTCGCCCACCCCCACGCCGTCCCGGACGCTGGGCAGCCTCGAGAACGCGGGCACCGGCCCCCTCGCCGCCACGGCGGGCGAGGCGTTCAGCGAGCGCATCAAGGTGCGGGCCAGGAACACGCTCGGCTCGCCGCTCGCCAAGGCCTCGGTCACCTTCACGATCACCGGCGACACCGACACCCGCTTCTCCGGCGGGCGGAGCACGGTCACGCTGCCCACCGCGGCGGACGGCACCGTCACCGCGCCCGTCCTCAACGCGGGTGAGAAGACCGGTGCGTTCAAGGTCACGGCCGTGGCGGGCACCAACAAACCGCGCGTCCTCACCTACACCGCGGCCGTCGCCGCCCGGCAGGCCGACACGATCGCCCGGACCGACGAGAAGGCCCTGACGGCCGCCCCC
The DNA here is from genome assembly GCF_042796085.1 of Streptomyces sp. NPDC056452. Taxonomy (NCBI): domain Bacteria; kingdom Bacillati; phylum Actinomycetota; class Actinomycetes; order Kitasatosporales; family Streptomycetaceae; genus Streptomyces; species Streptomyces sp. NPDC056452. The sequence continues at coordinate 66,597 of NZ_JBHTRI010000015.1, read as the reverse complement.
GGCGCCGAGTTCGCCGACACCGTCGAGGTCAAGGCGACGTACAAGGGCATCGCGGTGGCGGGCACCGCCGTCACCGCCACGATGATCACCGGTGGGGAGACGCCCGCCGAGAACGACAAGGGCCCCCACTTCAAGGACGCGGACGGCAACGCGGTCAGGACCCTGACGGACCTGAAGACCGGCGCGGACGGAGTTCTGAAGCTCCCGAAGATCTACGCCGACGACACGGCGGGCACGTTCCTGCTGCGTCTCACGACCGCGAGCGGCGCCACGCTCGTCGTCGAACTCAAGGTCGAGGCACCCGCTGTCGAGACACCCGCTGCCGAGGCGCCCGCTGCCTGACGCGTACCCCCGGCACACCAGCCCCCCTGCCGCACCCGCGGCAGGGGGGCTGGCGCGTACCGGACCCAGGGCCTACTCGCGCCGCAGCCGCGCCGAGGTGAAGCGCGTCGCCTCCACCGTCGTCGGGTCCTCGGGCCAGGGGTGCTTCGGGTACCGGCCGCGCAGCTCGGCCCGCACCGCCTTGTAGCCCTCCCGCCAGAACGACGCCAGATCCGCCGTCACCGCCGCGGGCCGCCCGGCGGGGGAGAGCAGATGGACCAGGACGGGCACCCCGGCCACCCGGGGCGTCTCCCGCAGCCCGAACAGCTCCTGGAGCTTCACCGCGAGGACCGGCTGCTCGCCGCCGTACTCCACCCTGATCCGCGACCCGCTCGGCACCGCGATCCGCTCCGGGGCCAGCTCGTCGAGCCGGGCGGCATCGCCTGTCGCCCACGGCAGCAGCCGCCGCAGCGCCTGCCCGGCGTCGATCCGAGCGAGGTCCGAGCGGCGCCGGGCCCGCGACAGCTCGGGCTCCAGCCACTCCTCGGTACGCGACAGCAGCGCGCCGTCCGAGACATCGGGCCACGGAGCCCCCAGCTCCCGGTACAGGAACGCGAGCCGCAGCCGCAACTGCTCGCTGTCCCGGGTCCACCGCAGCAGCCCCGTGCCCTCGCGCCGCAGGCCGTCCAGCAGCGCGCCGCGCACCAGCCCGGGCGCCGGCTGCCTCAGTGCGCGCACCGACAGCTCGACGGCCCCCAGCCGCTCCACGGAACGGGCCACCACATCGCCGTCCACCCAGCGGACCTCCTCTCCGGAGAACCGCAGATGCCCGGCCGCCAGCCGCGCCGTGTCCTCGTCGACGACCGCCGCCAGACGCACCCGGGCGGACGCCGAGTGCGCGGGCCGGTCGGCGACCGCGACGGCCAGCCACGGTGCGCTGCGCAGCCGCGAGCCGTCCCGGAGCTCCGCCCCGGTCCCCGACGCCATCAGGAACGCGCCCTCGCCGCGGGCCCGTGCCACCCGCTCCGGGAACGCCAGCGCCGCCACCAGTCCCGCGGCCGCGTCGTCCGATCCCGAACCCCGGCCCGCGGCCGTGCCGAGCGAGGACGACAGCCGCCGCACCTCCTGCCGCCAGCGCGCCGCGTAACCGTCCCCGCCCCGCCGTGCGGTACGCAGCGCGGCAGCCAGATCGTCCCCGTACTCCCGCGGCGGCTCCTCGCTCAACAGCGCCACGACCTCCGCGGCACGGCGTCCGCCCACCTCGTCCGCACCGTCCAGCAGGGCCCGCGCGAGGCGCGGATGCAGCCCCAGGCGGGACATCCGCACCCCCCGGTCCGTCACCCGCCCCGACGCGTCCACCGCGCCCACAGCGGTCAGGACCTCCCGTGCCGCGCCCATCGCCCCGGCCGGCGGCGGATCCAGCAGGGCGAGCCCCGAGGCGTCCGGATCGCCCCAGCACGCCGCCTGCAGCGCGAACGCGGCCAGATCGGCGACCTTGATCTCCGGGGACGGGAACCGGGCGAGCCGCCCGTCCTCGGCCTGCTCCCAGCAGCGGTACACGGCACCCGGCGCCTCACGCCCCGCCCGGCCCGCGCGCTGGCGCCCGGCCGCCTGGGACGCCCGTACGGTCGTGAGCGCGCTCAGACCCCGCGCATGGTCGGTACGCGGCTCCCTGGCCAGCCCGGAGTCCACGACGACCCGCACCCCCGGCACCGTCAGCGAGGACTCCGCCACCGATGTCGCGAGCACCACCCGGCGCCCCTGCGACGAACCGGCAAGCACCGCGTCCTGCACGGCCGCGGGTGCCCGGCCGTGCACCTGGAGGACCTCGGCACCCACGCCCGCGAGCTGCCCGGCCACCCGGCCGATCTCCCCGACCCCGGGCAGGAAGCACAGCACGTCGCCGTCACGCTCGGCGAGCGCACGGCGCACCACGGCGGCCACGTGTGTCAGCAGTGCCGGATCGACCCTCATGCCGTGCGGCGGACGCACGGACCCTGTCGGCGGCGCCCACACCACCTCGACCGGATGGGACACCCCCTGCGCCTCGATCACGGGAGCGTCGTCCAGCAGACGGGCCCAGCCCTCCGCGTCCGTCGTCGCCGACGCCGCGACCAGCCGCAGGTCCGGCCTGATGGCCGCCCGCACGTCGAGGAGGAACGCGGCGACCGTGTCGGCGTCCAGATGGCGCTCGTGGCACTCGTCGATGATCACGACATCGACGCCGGCCAGCTCCTGGTCGCGCTGCAGCCGCTGGAGCAGCACCCCGGTGGTCACGACCTCGACCACCGTGTCGCGCCCCACCACCCGCTCCCCGCGCACGGTGAAGCCGACCCGGCCGCCCGGCTGCTCGCCGATCAGCCAGGCCATCCGACGTGCCGCCGCCCTGGCCGCGATCCGCCGGGGCTCGGCGACCACCACGCGGCGCGCCGGGCCGCCGCCGGTGAGGCCGGCGAGCACCAGGGGTACGAGGGTCGTCTTGCCGGTCCCGGGCGGTGCGCAGAGCACCGCGACCCCCCGGTCGTCGAGTGCCCGCTCCAGAGCGGGCACAGCGGTGCGTACGGGCAACTGGCCGAGGGCGTCGGTACGGATCACGCCCCCAGTCTCGTACGCCGGCCCTTCACCAGGTCCGGCGGTCCCGCTCGCACACGAAGATCGCGGTCCCGGGGATGAGGTTGCCGCGCAGGGGGGACCAGCCGCCCCACTCCTGGTCGTTCCAGGCCGGCCACTCGGGCTCCACCAGGTCCGTCAGCCGGAAGCCGCCCGCCACCACGTCGCGCACCCGGTCGCCGAGTGTCCTGTGGTGCTCCACGTACACGGCGTCGCCCCGCTCGTCCTGCTCCACGTACGGGACCCGGTCGAAGTAGGAGGCGGCGACCGAGAGCCCCTCGGGGCCCGGCTCGTCGGGAAACGCCCAGCGGACCGGGTGCGTCACCGAGAAGACCCAGCGGCCCCCGGGCCTCAGCACCCGGTGCACCTCACGGAACACCTGGACGGGGTCCGCGACGAAGGGCACCGCCCCGTAGGCGGAACAGGCCAGGTCGAAGGAGCCGTCCCGGAACGGGAGCCTGCCGGCGTCGGCCTCCACGAGGGGGACGTCGTCGCCGATCCGCAGCGCGTGCTGGAGCTGGCGGTGCGAGAGGTCCAGGGCCACCGGGCGGGCGCCCTGTGCGGCCAGCCAGCGCGAGCACTGGGCCGCGCCGGCGCCGATCTCCAGGATGTCCAGGCCCTTCAGCCCGGCGGCGGGGCCCAGCAGACCCGCCTCGGCCTCGTCGAGGCCCTCCGGACCCCAGATGAAGCGGTCGTCCCCGAGGAAGGCCCCGTGGTCGCTCTGGTACTCGTCGGCGTTCCGGTCCCACCAGCCGCGACTTGCCCGGCTGCTCTCCGATTCCCCGGCTTCCCGGCGGGTCGCTTCAGGTTCGGACCCGCGGATCTCTTGGCTCATCGTGCCCGTCGTTGTAGTTTGCCTTCACCCGCCGCACACGGTGCCCGATCGGGCTGTACGGGTGAGTACGGCCGCGTGCGTGCGGAACGGTGCCGTGGCCGATGTGGCCTCGGACAACATGAGTTGTGCCGGGAATGGGGTGTTGTGCCCCGCGTGTGCGCCTTCGCGCATTGACCGCTTCCGGCTGCCCCCGTATGCTACAAGTTGCGCCGCGAGCCTGCGCGCTTCAGACCTAGCAGGCCGCGCTCGCGTCTGTTGTATGTCCCCTCGGTTGTCGAGGCGCCTTCCGGAATCCGGTCGGGTGCTTTCAAAGCTGTCCGGAGTCTTCAGAGGCGATACGGGCTTACGGCGTAGCAGTACCTACGACTCTCTGTCCGTACCGGAGCCCTTTCCCACATGACGAGCAGCACCGAGACCACCGCCACCACTCCGCAGGTTGCGGTCAACGACATCGGCGACGCGGACGCGTTCCTCGCGGCGATCGACGAGACGATCAAGTACTTCAACGATGGCGACATCGTTGACGGCGTCATCGTCAAGGTTGACCGGGACGAGGTTCTCCTCGACATCGGTTACAAGACCGAAGGCGTCATCCCGAGCCGCGAGCTCTCGATCAAGCACGACGTCGACCCGAACGAGGTCGTCAAGGTCGGCGACGAGATCGAGGCCCTGGTTCTCCAGAAGGAGGACAAGGAAGGCCGCCTGATCCTCTCGAAGAAGCGCGCTCAGTACGAGCGTGCCTGGGGCACCATCGAGAAGATCAAGGAAGAAGACGGCATCGTCACCGGTACCGTCATCGAGGTCGTCAAGGGTGGTCTCATCCTCGACATCGGCCTCCGTGGCTTCCTGCCGGCGTCCCTCGTCGAGATGCGTCGTGTCCGCGACCTCCAGCCCTACGTGGGCAAGGAGCTCGAGGCCAAGATCATCGAGCTGGACAAGAACCGCAACAACGTGGTCCTGTCCCGTCGCGCCTGGCTCGAGCAGACCCAGTCCGAGGTGCGCCAGACGTTCCTCACGACCCTGCAGAAGGGTCAGGTCCGCTCCGGCGTCGTCTCCTCGATCGTCAACTTCGGTGCCTTCGTGGACCTGGGTGGCGTCGACGGTCTCGTGCACGTCTCCGAGCTCTCCTGGAAGCACATCGACCACCCCTCCGAGGTTGTCGAGGTCGGCCAGGAAGTCACCGTCGAGGTTCTCGACGTGGACATGGACCGCGAGCGTGTCTCCCTGTCGCTCAAGGCGACGCAGGAAGACCCGTGGCAGCAGTTCGCCCGTACGCACCAGATCGGGCAGGTTGTCCCCGGTAAGGTCACCAAGCTCGTTCCGTTCGGTGCGTTCGTGCGCGTCGACGAGGGCATCGAGGGTCTGGTCCACATCTCCGAGCTGGCCGAGCGCCACGTGGAGATCCCGGAGCAGGTCGTCCAGGTCAACGACGAGATCTTCGTCAAGGTCATCGACATCGACCTCGAGCGCCGTCGCATCAGCCTCTCGCTGAAGCAGGCCAACGAGGCCTTCGGTGGCGACCCGGCTTCGGTCGAGTTCGACCCGACGCTGTACGGCATGGCCGCGTCGTACGACGACCAGGGCAACTACATCTACCCCGAGGGCTTCGACCCCGAGACCAACGACTGGCTCGAGGGCTTCGAGGCTCAGCGCGAGGTCTGGGAGACCCAGTACGCCGAGGCGCAGACGCGCTTCGAGCAGCACCAGGCCCAGGTCATCAAGTCCCGCGAGGCCGACGAGGCCGCTGCTGCCGAGGGCGCTGCTGCCCCGGCCGCCGGCGCCCCGGCTGCCTCCGGCGGCAGCGGTGGCGGCGGCTCGTACTCCTCGGAGTCCGACGACAACTCCGGCGCCCTGGCGTCGGACGAGGCGCTGGCTGCCCTGCGCGAGAAGCTGGCCGGTGGCCAGAGCTGACGCTCTGACCCCAGTCGCTCATCGGCCGTAGAGCTGTAGAGCTTGTCGGTAAGGCCCGCTCCCTCCGGGGGGCGGGCCTTACTCGTATCCGCGAACACGACGGGCCCGGGGCCGGCCCGAAATGGGCCCTACGGGGTGACGGCGATGTTCGTCAGTCCCTTGCCGCCGGTGACCGTGTTGTCGCTGTGGACGGTCGTGCGGCAGGTGGAGCTCTGGTTGGTGACGTTGACGGCGAGCTGCTTGTCACCGGTGGCACCGGTCAGGTCCGAGGCGTTGTCACGGAACACCGTGCCGCAGCCCCAGCCGCTCTGCTGGGTGTGCGTCTCGTACCCGTTGTTCGTCGTACGGGAGCCCCTGTTGCCCTGGACCAGGACGTCGTTCCCCTTCACGTCGACCCAGGAGTCGTCGTAGTTGGCACCGGTCAGCCCGTTGCCGTCGAAGGTGTTGCCGATGATCCGCGCCCCGGTCGTGCCCTCCTTGATGTCGATGTTCTCGCCGCCGACTCCGGGCCCGATGACGTTGTCGAGGATCTGCACCGCGTCGCTGCGGTCGGAGAGATCGCCCGCCGATCCGACGTACACGCCCTCGCCCATGCCGCGCCCGTCGTGCCCCGTGTCGTAGATCCGGGAGTTCTTGATGACGCCGTCCCTGCTGGACTTACGGAAGTGGACGCCTTCCATGTCGAGGTCGTGCACGGTCACGCCGTCGATGACGACACCGGTGGCGGCGTCGGCCATGATCCCCTTCTGGCCGCCGGTGACGGTGATGCCCCGCACGGTCCAGTAGGACGCGCCGTTGAGATGCAGTCCGTAGCCGCCGCCGGCGGTGAGGACCGCCTTGTCGGAGCCGGTGAGGGTGATCCGGGCGGAGGAGGTGGCGGCGACGGTCGCCTTGAAGTTGCCGGTGTACGTGCCGTCGGCGAGCCGGATCGTATCGCCGGGGGCCGCGGCGGTGAGTGCCGCCTTGAGCTGGGCCGCTGTGGTCACGTCGATGACCGCTTCCGCCGACGCACTGCCGGCGGAGGCGAGGGACAGGCCTCCGGCGGCGAGCGTGGCGGCCAGCAGGGCGGGGAGCAGTGTGCGGGTGCGCATGGGGGTGCCTTCCCGTCGAAGGGTTCAGAGGTTCCCGCAAATGGCGTTCTTGTACATGAACATGGGGCGAGTGTCTGAATCTGCTGCCCAGTGACGCTAGGGATGGGATGTGGCCATGTCAAGGTCTGGACCATTGTCCACCCGGATGGTGAACGGAGAGAAACCTGCGGGATACACGAGTAACTGACGGCCTGTAACAAGCGCTTGCCAAGATCCCGGCAACCTCAGGAACGAAGGTGAGCCAGGACATGACATACACGTCGAACACCTCGCGCGACGCGCGGACTTCCCCCGTGGCGGCCGGTGCCAGCCGTCGCAGTTTCCTGCGCAACGTCGGCGTCACCGGCGGCGCGGGCGCCATGTTCGCCACCATGGGGGCGCTCGGTCTCGCGCCCACCGCCCAGGCCGCAGGCCGTGAACCCGCCTTCCGGGCGCCGAGCAAAGGGGACTTCAACCTCAAGGGGAGGGCGGCGGCGAAGGTCGTCGTGGTCGGCGGAGGCATCGCCGGCCTGGCCGCCGCGTACGAACTGGGAAAGGCGGGCTACGACTGTACGGTCCTGGAGGCCCGGGGCCGCACGGGCGGTCGTAACTTCACCGTTCGCGGCGGGGATTCGACCATCGACACCTACGGCAACAAGCAGACCGCGAAGTTCCACGACGGGCAGTACATGAACGCCGGTCCCGGCCGGATCCCGCAGTGGATGGTCACCCTCGACTACTGTCGTGAACTGGGTGTACCCATTGAGGTGTTCACCAACGTGAACGCCAATGCCTATATATACAACGAAACGGCGGGCATGAAGGCCCCGGTGCGCTACCGCACCGCGAAGGCCGACATGTACGGCTATGTCGCGGAACTCCTCGCGAAGGCCACGGACAAGGGCGCCCTCGACCGGCAGATCACCGTCGAGGACCAGGAGCGGCTCCTGGAGTTCCTCAAGGACTTCGGGGACATCGGCGACAGTCTCGACTACACCGGCAGCCCGCGCCGCGGCTACCGCGTCGACCCGGCGGCGGCCGGCACCCCGGGCGAGGAGCTCGGCTCCGTACCCACCGCGTCCGAGGTGTTCGCGAGCGGTGTCGGCCGGTACTTCTCCTTCGAGTTCGAGTACGACCAGGCCATGCTGATGTTCCAGCCGGTCGGCGGCATGGACCGGATACCGGCCGCACTCACCCGGGCCGTGGGGGAGCGCAGGATCAGGACGGGCGCGGCGGTCACCGACATCACCGACACGGCGCACGGCGTCACCGTGACCTACACCCAGTCGGGACGCACCCGGACCATCGACGCCGACTACTGCATCGCCGCACTGCCGCCCAACATCCTCGCCAAGACCGCTCACAACCTCGGTCCCGCCGTCCAGACCGCACTGGAGGCGTGCAAGCCGTCCTCGGCCGGAAAGATCGGGCTGGAGTACCGCAGCCGCTGGTGGGAGAGCGACCATCGGATCTACGGCGGCATCACGGAGACGGACCTGGACCTGTCCCACATCTGGTACCCGTCCTACGGGCACAACGGGGACCGGGGGCTCGTCATCGGGTACTACAACTACGGTTCCCAGGCCGACTCGTACGCCGCGCTCGCCCCGCGGGAGCGTGAGGCGCGCGCCGTCGCCCAGGGCGTCAAGATCCACGGCGAGAAGTACCGCACGGAACTCTCCTCCTCGTTCTCCCACCACTGGCGCCAGACCCCCTACCTCGAGGCCGCCTGGCACTCGCTGTCCGGAGGCCCCGACGCACCGGCGTTCGCACCGCTCAACGAGGCCGCCGGGCACGTCTACTTCGCCGGTGACTACCTCAGCCACACGGACGCCTGGCAGCACGGGGCCTTCACATCCGCGCGCAAGGCGGTCACCGCGCTCCACAGCCGTGTTCTGACGTAACAACCCGCGAAAGGGGCGCGCGCGGGAATGCCGGTGCCGTGCGGGGTGTTCTTGTCGAGGAACACGAGGAGGAGCGGTAACCGTGCCTGATCCGCAGAGTTTGTACGAATGGGAGCCGAAGGGCCTGGCAGTCGTCGACATGGCGCTCGCCCAGGAGTCGGCCGGCCTGGTCATGCTCTACCACTTCGACGGATACATCGACGCGGGCGAGACCGGCGAGCAGATCGTCGACGGCCTGCTCGAGACCCTGCCGCACCAGATCGTGGCCCGCTTCGACCACGACAGGCTCGTGGACTACCGCGCACGGCGCCCGCTGCTCACCTTCAAGCGGGACCGCTGGACGGCCTTCGAGGTTCCGACGCTGGACGTGCGCGTGGTCCAGGACGCGACGGGCGCACCGTTCCTGCTGCTGTCCGGCCCCGAGCCGGATGTGGAGTGGGAGCGGTTCGCCGCCGCGGTCGAGCAGATCGTCGAGCGGCTCGGCGTCCGCCTCGCGGTCAACTTCCACGGCATCCCGATGGGCGTCCCGCACACCCGCCCGGTCGGAATCACCCCGCACGGCAACCGCACCGACCTCATGCCCGGTCACCGCAGCCCGTTCGACGAGGCGCAGGTCCCCGGCTCCGCCGAGGCCCTCGTCGAGTACCGGCTGATGGAATCGGGCCACGACGTCCTCGGCGTCGCCGCCCATGTGCCGCACTACGTCGCCCGGTCCTCGTACCCGGACGCGGCGCTCACCGCGCTCGAGGCGATCACCGCCGCGACCGGCCTCGTCCTGCCGAGCATCGCGCACAGTCTGCGTACGGAGGCACACCGCACCCAGACGGAGATCGACCGGCAGATCGGCCAGGGCGACGAGGAGCTCGTCTCGCTCGTCGAGGGGCTGGAGCACCAGTACGACGCGGTGGCGGGCTCCGAAACGCGTGGCAATCTCGTCGCGGAGCCGGTCGAGCTGCCGTCGGCGGACGAGATCGGCCTCGAGTTCGAACGTTTCCTGGCCGAGCGGGAAGGCGACTCCTGAGGGCGGCTCCCGGCCGCCCGCAGGACACCTCTAGGCTCGGCGCATGCTGAAAGTGGGCCTGACCGGCGGGATCGGCGCCGGCAAGAGCGAAGTGTCACGGCTGCTCGTGAGCTACGGAGCCGTACTGATCGACGCCGACAGGATCGCGCGTGAGGTCGTCGAGCCCGGCACCCCCGGGCTCGGCGCCGTCGTCGAGGCCTTCGGGCCCGGGATCCTCACCCCGGACGGCACGCTGGACCGGCCCGCGCTCGGCGCTATCGTCTTCGCCGACCCCGAGCGCCTGGCCGCGCTGAACGCCATCGTCCACCCGCTCGTCGGCGCCCGCTCCGCGGAGCTGGAGCGGGCGGCCGGACCCGACGCCGTGGTCGTCCACGACGTCCCCCTCCTCACCGAGAACGGCCTCGCCCCGCTCTACGACCTGGTCGTGGTCGTGGACGCCACCCCCGGGACGCAGCTCGACCGGCTCGTCACGCTGCGCGGGATGACGGAGTCCGACGCGCGCGCCAGGATGGCCGCGCAGGCCACCCGTGAGGAGCGCAAGGCCGTCGCCGACCTGGTCGTCGACAACGACGGGCCGCTGGAGGCCCTGGAGCCGCAGGTCCGCGCCCTCTGGTCGGAACTGACCGCGCGGGCCGCCGGAGGCTGAGCCCGTGCCGGGCACGGAATACCGGGATCCGGCCGGACGTTGACGTGCCCGGACGTTGAAGTGCCGCAGGCGAGGGGAAGGATGCCGGCATGCCCGAGCGAAACCCGGAAACCCATGTCATCGACTTCCGCGCGGCGGAGCAGCTCCTTGCCGCGCGGGATCCGAGGGGTGCGGTGAAACTGCTCGACTCGGTGATAGCCGCCCATCCGGAGAACACGGCGGCCCGCCTGCTGCGTGCCCGCGCCTTCTTCGCCGCCGCACAACTCCGCCCGGCCGAGCTCGAGTTCGAGCTGGTCCTGGAGCGTGAGCCGGACAACGCCTTCGCGCACTTCGCCCTGGCCCGGACTTTCCAGCGCGCCGGCCGTGAGGACCAGGCCACCCGCCACTTCCGGCTGGCGGCAGCGCTCGACCCGAATCCGGAGTACCTGAAGGCAGCCCGCTTCGACGAGCGCCCCTGACCCGCACACCCGGGTTCAGCGGCCGAGCCTGCCCCGCTCGCCGCGGTCGGGCTCGTACGGCGGGACGTCCCTGCCCGGCTGGTAGTGCGAGCCCTGGCGGATGTGGCGGACGACGAAACAGAAGTCCGTGACCGTCACCACGAGCAGCACGCCGCACGCCGCCGCCCAGCCGGCGCGCCCGGTCAGCACGAAGGCCGTCAGGCCGAAAGCGGCCCAGATCATGCCCCATAGACTCAGCCAGAGTCGCATCCGCAGGGGACTGCGCGCGGTGGACGGTTCACTCCCGGTACGCATCGGCATCGCCTCTCCTCCCAGCATGAACCCGCGGTGCGGTGTACGGAAACCCATGCCGGACGGATGAGGGGGAGCGGACTGTGGACGCCAGGGAACAGGGGAACGCCACTGGGCGAAAGACGGCGTGGGCCGACGTCGTCGCCCGCCGGGCCCGGGTGCGCGGCGCCCTGCTGGGCGGCGCTGTCGGGGACGCGCTGGGGAACCCGGTCGAATTCCTCTCGCTCGGCGGTATCCGCCGTGCCTACGGGGAGAGTGGCGTGCGGGAGCCCGTCGCGGACGCGGACGGGGTCGTCGGACGGATCACCGACGACACCCAGATGACGCTGTTCACGGTCGAAGGGCTGATCAGGGCCCATTCCAGGGCCAGGTCGAAGGGGATCGGCGGCTCGGAGACAGCCCTCCTACGCCATGCCTACCTGCGCTGGCTCGACACCCAGAACCATCCCTCCCCGCCGACACGGGGCGGGGAGGACACCGTACGGACCGGATGGCTCAGGCAGCAGCCCTGGCTGTACGCGCGCCGGGCACCCGGCAACGCCTGCCTGACGGGGCTCGCGGCCGGCCATGTCCCCGGCGCCGACGCACCGCTCGACCTGCCCGGCCCCGTCAACCCGCACTCCAAGGGCTGCGGCACGGTGATGAGGTCGGCACCCTTCGGGCTGCTCGGAGCGGACGCGCCGAAGAGCTTCGAACTGGCAGCCCGGTGCGCGCAGATCACCCACGGCCACCCCACCGGGGCGTACGCGGCAGGAGCGCTCGCCGCGATCGTCACGCACCTGCTGGAGGGCGACTCCCCGGCGGGCGCCGTCCTGCGGGCCATGGACCTGCTGGCCCGCCACCGCGGTCACGAGGAGACGACGGCCGCGCTGCGTGCCGCCGTCGACCTGGCCGCGCGCGGCGGGCCGACCGCCGAGCGGGTGGAGTCACTGGGCGCGGGGTGGGTCGCCGAGGAGGCCCTCGCCATCGCCGTCTACTGCGCGCTGGTGCTGCCGGGACCGGACGACGTGGCCGAGGCGTTGCTGCTCTCCGTCAACCACTCGGGCGACAGCGACTCCACGGGCTCGGTCTGCGGCAATCTGCTCGGCGCGCACCACGGGGACGTGGCGCTGCCGGCCTCCTGGCTCGCCCCGACGGAGGGCAGGGCCGTGATCGCGGAGCTTGCCGACGATCTGTGCATGGAGCTCGAGCAGCCGGTGGTGTGGCCGGACGGCCGCTATCCGCAGAACTGACGGGGCACCGTCCGCGACGGCCCGGGGAACGGGGCCCGGCTGCCGTGCGTTCGGCCGGGTATGAGCGGACGACTGATACGTGAGGGACATTCGGGTACAGGGCCGGGCTCCATCACCCCGGACGGCTGCGCGGTCGAGCTGTACGCGCGGCTGTCCGCCGGAGACGAACCGGAGGTGATCGAGGCGGCCGTGCCCGCCGGAGCGAGCATCCTCGAACTGGGCTGCGGGGCGGGACGGGTGACGCACCCACTGGTCGAACGCGGGTTCGCGGTGACCGCGGTGGACGAATCGGCGCAGATGCTGGGGCACATCGAAGGCGCACGCACGGTGCGGAGCCCCATCGAGTCGCTGGACCTCGGCGAGGAGAGGTTCGACGTGGTCATGCTCGCGTCGTTCCTGGTGCACACGAGTGATCACCGCGTCCGGGAGGGGCTGTTGCGGACCTGCCGCAGGTACGTCCGGGACGGCGGCGTCGTCCTCCTCCAGCGGGAGGGTGCCGACTACCACACCGATCTGCCGCGGGAACGGGTGGACCGGGCCGCGGGCTGCACCATACGCATCGTGTCGGCGGAGCCCCTGGGCGACGGGGTGAACGAGGTACGTGCCGAGTACGTGTTCGAGGACGCGCGGTGGACCCAGACGTTCCGGTCACGGGAACTGTCCGTGGAGCAGTTCGAAGCCTGTCTCGATGCGGCCGGACTGACCGTCGACCGCTACCTCACCGATGACGGTGTCTGGGCGCTCGCCCGGCCCAAGTAGCCCTCGGAGAAAGTGAATCAGGGGTCCGGAACGCGATGAGTTCCGGACCCCGGCAGGGTCTACCCCTCTGTAAGCGCCGGGAAGGCGAAGCGGCAGGTCCGCACCCGCCCGGCGCACGTCATCCACGACGCCCCATGAGGAGACCCCCATGTCCGAAACCAGTGCCGCCGCCGCTTCCCCCGCCGCACCGACCACCGCGTCGCCGCGCCGCAGCCGGGCTTCCGTCGTCCTGACGGCGGTCCGGATCGTCCTCGCGCTGTTCTTCGGACTGAGCGCGGTGCCCAAGCTCATCGCCCATGAGTCGGCCGTGGAGTCCTTCGACCGCATGGGCTGGAGCAGCGGCGCGATGTACACGATCGGCGGCCTGGAGCTGGCCGGCGCCGTCGCCCTGCTGATCCCCCTGCTGTCCGGGGTGGCCGCCATGGCCTTCGCCGGGCTGCTCGCCGGGGCGGCGATCGTGCAGCTGACGCTCCTGGACCCTCCGAACGCCGTCATGCCCGCGCTGCTGATCGCCGTGGTCGTCCTGATCGCCCGGGACCGGAGGGAGCGGACGGCGGAGCTGTTCGCGCTGGTCCGGGGGCGCGGCCGTACACGGCGCAGCGGTCAGTGAACGAACCTGTAGCTGCGCCAGGGCAGGCTGCGCGGGGAGTTGGCGTCGGTCAACGTGGTGGCGACATAGGTGGTGCCACCGCCGGTGCAGTCGCGGGTGCGGTACAGGATCATGTCGATCAGGGTCCTGTTGATGACCTCGTTGGCGCCCGCGGGCGCCAAACGGTGGCAGCCGTTCACCGAAGGGCTGTTCACGCTGATGACCCTGTCCCGCTCGGTGGTGTAGGTGACCGGTCCGACCGCGGTACGCCCGAGGCCGGAGCAGCCCGTGAGGCCGAGAGTGAGCAGGGCCGCGCCGACTGCGACGCCGGTGTGGCGGCGTCGGCGGCGGTCGGTGGCGGTCGCGGTCGCGGTGACGGACATGGCGGGTCCTCGTCTGCTCGTCCGGCTCATCGGTATGTCACAGAGACGTGCTGGTGCTGGTCACCCTGCCTGTTCCGGGGAGCCCCGGCATCCGGTGCGCGGCCGGCCGGGCCACTGACACCCGGACGGAGGTTCGACGGGTGCGCAGACCGGGCATACCGTGGTAATAGGGCGCGATGGATGGGTGCTGGAACGCACTCTCGGACGCAGGGGGCCGTGATGGTCCAGGAGCTGGTGATCGCAGCGGTGGCGGCGGTCTCGGGCGCGGCGGTGTACGGGATGGCCGCGGCCCGGGTCGTCAAGCAGTACGAACGCGGAGTGGTGCTCCGGCTCGGCAGGCTCCACGACCGTGTGCGGCCGCCGGGATTCACCATGATCGTTCCGGGTGTGGACCGGCTCCGCAAAGTGAACATGCAGATCGTGACGATGCCGGTGCCCGCACAGGACGGGATCACGCGGGACAACGTGACGGTCCGCGTGGACGCCGTCATCTACTTCAAGGTGGTGGACCCGGCGAGCGCGGTGATCGCCGTGGAGGACTACCGGTTCGCGGTCTCGCAGATGGCGCAGACGTCCCTCCGGTCGATCATCGGCAAGAGCGACCTGGACGATCTGCTGTCCAACCGGGAGAAGCTGAACCAAGGACTGGAACTGATGATCGACAGCCCGTCGGTCGGCTGGGGTGTGCAGATCGACCGGGTCGAGATCAAGGACGTGTCGCTGCCGGAGACGATGAAGCGGTCCATGGCCCGGCAGGCCGAGGCCGACCGTGAGCGGCGCGCACGGGTCATCAACGCCGACGCGGAACTGCAGGCCTCGAAGAAGCTCGCCCAGGCGGCCCAGGAGATGTCCAGCCAGCCGGCGGCGCTGCAGCTCCGACTGCTGCAGACCGTGGTCGCGGTGGCTGCAGAGAAGAACTCCACGCTGGTGCTGCCCTTCCCCGTCGAGCTGCTCCGCTTCCTGGAGCGCGCGCAGCAGGGGCAGCCGCCCGCGGAGGCGCAGCAGCCGCAGAGCCCGCCCGCTCCGCCGTCCGTTCCCCAGGTCGTGCCGGAGCCCGGCCCGCCGTCCGGGTACGGCGGGTCCTCCCCGCGGGCCGAGCCCCCTGCGCAGACCGAGTCCCATGCGCGGGGCGAGGACCTCGCGCAGCCCGTGGCGCGGGCCGCGCGCCTCCCGGCGGATGAGCGCCCCGCGCCACCCGACCCCACAACCGTGCCGCCGGACCCCGCGCAGGAGCGGCAGCCCGGCGGGGCACACACCGAGCCCCTCGCCCGCCACTGACGCGGACGCCCGCCCGCCCCGGACCGTGGAAACACGTGCGGGGCGGGCGTTGTCGTACCCCCCGCCTAGACTCGCCAACACAGGAAGTCAAGCACTCGGACCGAGGTGGGAGGGGCGGTGGACATGGCACAGCGGACCACGGTCCCGGCCGCCGACCGGCTCGTGCGGTGCGCGGCGGTCTTCCTCCCGGCAGCGCTGCCCCGGGACGGCCGGATCGCCTTCTGGGACCCCGAAGGAGGTACCCCCTTCGCCGGTGCCGACGGGCCGCCCGGCGACAGCGGGGATCCGCCGTACACCGTCACGGAACTCACGGTCGTCGGGCTGCAGGGCGCGGGCGCGGCCCGGCGCACGGTGCCCGCCGTGCTGCTGTCCGTCGCGGATGCCGTGCCGCTCCTCGCCCGAGCCCGGCACCGGGCCTCCGCCCACCCCGCCACGCGCGCTTGGGGCGCGGCCGCGCTGCACGCGCTCACCCTGGTGGCGCGCGGCAGGCTCCTGCCCGGTCTGACGGCCGACGACCACGACGCATGGCGGGCCGGGCCCCGCGACGCGGAGGACATCGCCCATCTCAGGGCGGTCGCCGCCTCGATGCCCCCCGAGGGGCACGCGGTCCCGCTGGACGGCGCACCCCTGCGGGTCCCGGACCCCCTGGCCCTGCTCGGAGCCTTCCTCGACGCCGTGGCGGACACCCTGCCCCGGACCCCTGCCGCGGGCCACGCGATGGGCGCGCCGTTCGCCGCGCGCGAGGCGCAGCAGCTGCCCGGCGCCCGCGCCTGGGCCGTCGAGGTGGCTGCCGGACTCGACGCGGGGGTGCGCGTCTCCCTCCGGCTCGACCTGTCGGTCCACGAACTCTTCGACACCACCGGCCCCACCGACGGGACGGACGCGGACGCGCACGGATCCCCGGCGTCCGCCCGCCACGCCGCCGCGGCCGTCACGCAGGTGCACAGCCTGGCCGACCCGACGTACGTCACCGATGCGGCGACGTTGTGGAGCGGCGGGGCAGGGGAGCCGTTCGGGCCGCGGGCGAGGATCGACGCGGTGCTCGCCCTGCGCCGCGCCGCCCGGGTCTGGCCCCCGCTGGAGCGGCTGCTGGACCAGCCCGTCCCCGACGTGCTCGCGCTCACCGAGGACGAGCTGTACGAACTGATCGGTGAGGCGGGACCACGACTGGCGGCGGCCGGGGTCGCCGTCCACTGGCCCCGGGAGCTCGCCCGTTCGCTCACCGCCGCGGCCGTCGTCCGGCCCGCGCCGGGTTCGGCCACCGACGGCACCTCGTTCTTCGACGCCGAGCACCTCTTCGCGTTCAACTGGCAGCTTTCCCTCGGCGACGAGCAGCTCACCGAGGCCGAGATGGACACGCTGGCCGAGGCCCACCGGCCAGTGGTGCGGCTGCGCGACCAGTGGGTTGTCGTGGACCCCGCGCTCGTACGCAAGGCGCGCAAGCGGGAGCTCGGTCTGCTGGACCCGGTGGACGCGCTGGCCGTCGCCCTGACCGGCAGCGCCGAGGTCGACGGCGAACAGGTCGAGGCGGTGCCGGCCGGAGCGCTCGCGGCACTCCGCTCGCGCATCCTCGACGAGGACGCCACCCTCCCGCCGCCGCCCGGCCTCGACGCCACCCTCCGCGACTACCAGCTGCGCGGCCTGGCCTGGCTGGACCGGATGACCTCGCTCGGCCTGGGCGGCTGCCTCGCCGACGACATGGGCCTGGGCAAGACCATCACCGTCATCGCCCTCCATCTGCACCGCGCCCACGCCGCCCCCACCCTCGTCGTCTGTCCCGCCTCCCTCCTCGGCAACTGGCACCGCGAGATCAACCGCTTCGCGCCCGGCGTCCCCGTGCGCCGGTTCCACGGCACCGACCGCACGCTCACCGACCCGGACGGCGGCTTCGTCCTCACCACCTACGGCACGATGCGGTCCAGCGCGGACCGGCTCGCCGAGCACACCTGGGGGCTGGTCGTCGCCGACGAGGCGCAGCACGTGAAGAATCCGCACTCCTCCACGGCCAAGGCGCTGCGCACCATCCCGGCCCCGGCCCGCGTCGCGCTGACCGGCACCCCCGTCGAGAACAACCTCTCCGAGCTCTGGGCGCTGCTCGACTGGACCACCCCCGGGCTGCTCGGCCCGCTCAAGGCCTTCCGGTCCCGGCACGCCCGGATCGTCGAGAACACCGGCACCGCTGCGGGCCTGGGCAACGAGGAGGCGGTCGAGCGGCTCTCCCGGCTGGTCCGCCCCTTCCTCCTGCGCCGCAAGAAGTCGGACCCGGGCATCGCGCCCGAGCTGCCGCCGAAGACGGAGACCGACCACCCCGTCTCCCTCACCCGCGAGCAGGCCACGCTCTACGAGGCGGCCGTGCGCGAGACCATGGCGTTCATCGAGCAGTCCGAGGGCATCGCCCGCCGCGGTCTGATCATGAAGCTGCTCGGTTCGCTCAAGCAGATCTGCAACCACCCCGCGCAGTACCTCAAGGAGGAGCCGACCCGGCTCACCGGACGCTCGGGCAAGCTCGCCCTGCTCGACGAGCTCCTCGACACGATCCTCTCCGAGGACGCCTCCGTCCTGATCTTCACCCAGTACGTGTCGATGGCCCGCCTCCTCTCCGCCCACCTGGCCTCCCGCTCCGTCCCCTCCCAGCTCCTGCACGGCGGTACCCCGGTGCCCGAGCGGGAGCGGATGGTGGACCGCTTCCAGTCCGCCGAGGTCCCCGTCTTCCTGCTGTCCCTCAAGGCGGCCGGCACCGGGCTGAACCTCACCCGGGCCGCCCACGTCATCCACTACGACCGCTGGTGGAATCCCGCGGTCGAGGAGCAGGCCACCGACCGTGCGTACCGCATCGGCCAGACGCAGCCCGTGCAGGTGCACCGGCTCATCGCGGAGGGCACCGTCGAGGACCGGATCAGCGAGCTGCTGGAGTCCAAGCGTGCCCTCGCCGACGCGGTGCTCGGATCCGGCGAGGCCGCTCTGACCGAGCTCAGCGACCGTGACCTGGCCGACCTCGTCTCGCTCCGGAGGACGGCATGAGCCCGGCCGCAGGCCCCCGACCCACGGCGCGTCCCGGCCCCGACGACCTGCGGCGCACCTTCGAGGCGGTGCCCGCCCGCGCCTCCGACACCGCGGAACCCTTCGCGGACAGCTGGTGGGGCCGGGCCTGGGTGGACGCCCTGGAGTCCCTGTCGATGGACGAGGGGCGGCTCGCCCGCGGCCGTACGTACGCCGACGGCGGCCATGTCGCCGCGATCACCGTCACCCCCGGCCGGGTCATCGCCTACGTCCACGGCAGCCGCCCCCGCCCGTACCGCGCGGAGCTGCGCCTGCGTACGTTCTCGGCCTCCGACTGGGACACCTTCCTGGACGCCGTCGCGGCGCGGCCCGGGCATCTGTCCGCGCTGCTCGACAAGGACATGCCGCACTCCCTGGTCGACACGGCGGGGGAGACCGGCATCCGGCTGCTGCCCGCCGCCGGCGACCTCGACCCGGACTGCTCCTGCCCGGACCGCGGCTGGCCCTGCAAGCACGTGGCGGCGCTCTGCTTCCAGACGGCACGGCTCCTGGACAGCGACCCCTTCGTCCTGCTGCTGATGCGCGGCCGGGGCGAGCGGGAACTCCTCGACGAGCTCGGCCGCCGCAACGCCGAGCACTCCGCCCGGGAGCGCCCCGCCACTCCGGCGATGCCCTCGCTCCCGGCGGCCGAGGCCCTGGCCGGCCGCTTCCTGCCGCCGCTCCCGGCACCGCTGCCCGTGCCGCCGTACCCCGGACAGCCGCCCTCCTACCCGGACCTGCCCGGTGCCCATGACCCGCTGTCCCTGGACCACCTCGCCTCGGACGCGGCTGCCCGCGCCCACGCACTCCTGACCACCGGGGACGATCCGATCGCCGGGCTCAGCACCTGGCAGGACGCGGTGCGCATCGCCGCGTCCCGGCCCACCGCTGGGCTCACGGCAACGACCCGGGCGCTCTACCGCGAGCTCGCCCACGCCACCGGCCGCAGCACCACCGACCTGGCCCGCGCCGTCGCCGCCTGGCGGCAGGGCGGCGCGGAGGGCCTCGCGGTCCTGGAGAGCCCCTGGGACCCGCCGGCGGGCCCGTTCGACCGGGCCCGCCCCGCCCTCGCGGCGGCCGGCTTCCCGCGCTTCCAGCCCTGGCGCAGCCACCTGACCAACGCCGGGGGCACCCTCCAGCTCCGCTTCGGTCACGACGGCCGCTGGTACGGCTACGAATCGGACCCGGGTGCGGACGACTGGTGGCCCCGCGCCACCCCGGACACCGACCCGGTGGGCGCGCTCACCGCTCTGCGGGGCTGATGCACCGTCAGCCCTGTGCGTAATAGGCGAGCAGTCCGATCACCAGGACCGCGCACAGGGGCAGCATCACCCAACGGGCCTTGCGGAACGATTCGTTCTCCTGCTGCGCCAGTCCGCGGTCGGCACCGTGAACGGTCGCCAGGTGTTCCCCGGCCATGTCGATGAGCTTCCTCGTGGTCAGCAGCGACGGCGACCAGTCGCAGTGGGCGCACACGAGGAAGTCGCGGTACGGGTCGTACCGGAAGTCGCGTTCGATGTTCACCGTGAAGACCTGGCCGCCCGGTCCGGTGGCTGTGAAGTGGCGTATCGCCGCGCCCATGTGCGTCGCTCCCGTGCTCGTCCGTCGTTTCCGGGCAACGGTAGGCGGCGGCGGGGCGGACACGGCCCCGGGGCTCAGAAGTCGGCGAGGGTGCGTTCGTCGAGCCGGGCCACCGAGTCCTGGGCGTAGGCCTTCTCGTACGCGGCGCGGATCCGCTCGATCCGCGGGTCGCGCAGGCGCGCCTCCGACGCCGGGTAGAGCAGGATCAGTTCGTACGAACGCTCCCGCTCGACCACCCCGTTGGAGTCGCGCCACTGCCCACGGCCGTCCTGGATCGTGAGGCCGCGGGGGAAGTCCGGCGTGACGTACCGGTCGATGAAGGCGAGGAACTGCGGGTCGGTCACATCCGGTCCGCCGTCGGGGCGTTCCGTACCGAAGAACAGCCGGGTCTCCACGTACTCGGCGCCCCGGACGGCCGTCGCCCGCGCCACCGGTGCCTCGCTGCCGAGTGTGGCGTACGCGATCGGCGTGCCCGTGGCGAGTACGGCACAGGCGGCCACGCCCGCCACGAGTGCGGTGCGCCGCGCGGGTCGCTCGGGGTCCGGCTTCGGGCGGTTGCGCAGACGCAGCAAGGTGATCTCCCACGGGGCGGTCGGATGCCGGAACGGCGCTCAGCGTGGCACGCGGCCGTCGCAACGGCACGGCAGGACACCGGGATCCGGGCCGGACCACCCTTCAGGGTGAGGCGCTACGGCGCCGCCGCTCCCGTGGCCATGACTCCGGGCAACGACACCCCGCGGCCCGCGAAGAAGCGTTCGAAGACCGGCAGCGGCAGCTCGGCCGCGCGTGTGTCCGCCGTCGTCCCCGACGGGTTGTGGAAGTGCACTCCCGATCCGTCCGCGGTGCGCGAGGTCAGCAGGACCAGATGCCCTCCCCGCCCCGGGGCCGGGCGTTCCGGGTGCCGGATTCCGTAGTGCACGGACGCCATCACGCTTCTGCCGTCGTCCAGCAGTCCGAGGATCCCGTCGGGGGACAGGTGCCGGTGGACGCTCGCGTCGAGGCCGTGCGCCTCGGTCACGTACGCGGCGAACGGGGCGTAGACCAGGCCCCGGATCACCCCCTGGGCGTCCTCGGTGTACGCGCCGTACTCGATGGCTCCGTCGCGCAGCGCGAACAGGGTCGGAGCGGCGGGGCCGAGCGCCATGCGCAGGCAGGTCATACCGCACAGATGGCCTGCCCAGCGCGCGTATTCGGCGGGCGAGGCCGCGCCGGAGTCCGCCCAGCCGGGGTCCTCGGCCGGATCGAGCCCGCCCTCCACGATCGCGCCCACCAGGCCGGGCGACGCGAACTGCGTGTGGACGGGGGTCCGGCAACGTGCGCAGATCACTGGCGGTATCCGTTCAGGAAGCGGCCGATGCGGCTGATCGCCGCGTCGAGGACGTCGGCGTGCGGGAGGGTCAGGATCCGGAAGTGGTCGGGGCGCGGCCAGTTGAAGCCGGTGCCCTGGACCACCTGGATCTTCTCCCGCAGCAGCAGGTCCAGGACGAACCGCTCGTCGTCGACGATGTTGTGCACCTTCGGGTCGATGCGGGGGAACGCGTACAGGGCGCCCTTCGGCTTCACGCACGACACCCCCGGGATCTCGTTCAGCCGCTCCCAGGCCCGGTTGCGCTGCTCGTGGAGCCTGCCCCCGGGGGCGACGAGCGCCCCGATCGACTGCCGGCCGCCGAGCGCCGCCTGGATCGCGTACTGGGCGGGGGCGTTGGGGCACAGCCGCATGGAGGCGAGCATGGTGAGCCCCTCCAGGTAGTTGCGGGCGTGCTGCTGCGGGCCCGACACCACCATCCAGCCGGAGCGGAACCCCGCCACGCGGTACGTCTTGGACAGCCCGCTGAAGGTGAGGCAGAACAGATCCGGAGCCAGGACCGCCACGGAGTGGTGCTCGGCGTCGTCGTAGAGGATCTGGTCGTAGATCTCGTCGGCGAACACCATCAGCCCGTGCCTGCGCGCCAGATCGAGCATGCCTTCGAGGATCTCGCGGGGATAGACGGCACCCGTCGGGTTGTTCGGGTTGATGATGACCATGGCCCTGGTGCGGTCGGTGATCTTCGAGGCCATGTCCGCGAGGTCCGGGTTCCAGTCCGCGGCCTCGTCACAGGTGTAGTGCACGGCCTTGCCGCCCGCGAGTGTGGTGACGGCGGTCCACAGCGGATAGTCGGGGCTCGGGACGAGGATCTCGTCGCCGTCCTCCAGAAGTGCCTGGACGGACATGGAGATCAGCTCGGAGACGCCGTTGCCGAGAAAGATGTCGTCGACGTCGACGTCGACGAGGCCCATCGCCTGGTAGCGCTGCGCCACGGCCCGGCGGGCGGAGAGGATGCCGCGCGAATCGGTGTAGCCATGTGCCTGCGGGAGCATCCGGATCATGTCCTGGACGATCTCCTCGGGGGCCTCGAACCCGAAGAGCGCCGGATTGCCCGTGTTGAGGCGGAGCACGCTGTGGCCCGCCTCCTCGAGGGCGTTGGCCTCCTCGATGACAGGGCCCCGGATCTCGTAACAGACCTCGTTGAGCTTGCTGGACTGACGGAACTCCATGCTGTGCCCTCCCCGACCCCGAACTGTGTTACTTGGTTTTACCAAGTTGGAGCTTGGAAAGTCCAACAACATGTCTAGACTGCGTCGCATGCCACGTCAGCAGCCGCCAACACGCCCCGCCCGCCGCCGGAGTTACGACCAGTTCTGTGCCACCGCCCGGGCCCTCGACTCCGTGGGCGACCGGTGGACGCTGCTGATCGTCCGTGAACTGCTGGCCGGCCCGCGCAGGTACACGGATCTGCACGCCGACCTGCCCGGAGTCAGCACGGATGTGCTCGCCTCCCGGCTCAAGGACATGGAGCAGAGCGGCCTGGCCGTGCGCCGGCGGCTTCCGCCGCCCGCCGCCGCTTCGGTCTACGAACTGACCGAACACGGCCGCGGACTGCTCCCGGTCCTCACCGCGCTCGCCCGGTGGGGCACGCCCGCACTCGCCGAGCGCCGCCCCACCGACGCGGTCCGTGCCCACTGGTTCGCCCTGCCGCTGCTGCGCGCGATGGACGGGACGAAGCACGCGGGGGTTGTCGAAGTCCGGCTGGAAGAGGGGGAGTTCCACATCCGTACCGGTGGGGACACCCAGGGGGACGATGCGTACGGGTACGGCCCCGCCCCGCACCCCGACGCCCGCATCGTGCTCGACGCCGAACTCTGCCTGGCGCTGGGGCGCGGCGAACTGACACTGGCCGAGGCGGTCAGGGAGGGCCGGGCCGAGGTGCAGGGGGACGGCCCGCTCGCCACCGAACTCCGCGGGGGATGACAGTCGCGCCACCGGTGACGGCAGCCCGACTCGCGCGTAGCGTGGGTTCGTTCATCCGGTCCGGCGGGACGAGGGAGATGTCCATGGAGTTCGGCAGCAGGGTCGGCACCAAGCAGCGGGGCACGCTGCGCAAGGTCATGCTCGTGGGCGCCTGTGTGACCGCGCTCGGTCTCGTCCCGGCAGCCGCGGTCGCGACGCCCGGCAGCGGCGTGAGCGGCACCGTCGTCGCCAAGGGCACGTCCGAGGGCAAGCTGAAGGTGAAGACCCCCAAGGGCCGCACGGACGTGACCGTCCGGACCATCACCGTGGCGCCCGGCGGCTCCACCGGCTGGCACACCCACGCGGGCCAGCTGATCGCCGTCGTCCAGTCCGGGACGCTGACCCGGACCCTCGACGACTGCTCGGTCGAGGTGACGCCCGCGGGAACGGCGTTCATCGAGCCGTCCGGAACCAAGCACCGGCACATCGGGCGCAACCTCGGGACGGTACCCGTGGTGCTGTGGGTGACCTATCTGCTTCCCGAGGGCAGCGAACTCTCCGACGACGCCGACGCGGTGGACTGCCCGGCGGCGACGTAGGTCCGGCACCGGGGCGGCCGCGCTCCCGTACGGCAGGGGGCGCGGCCGGGTGATGATGGATACGTGCGATTCGAACCGATCACCTGGGAACGCCTGGCCGAAGCGCTGGCCGCGCACGCCGACGGCCTGAAACCGGCCGACGGCGGGCCCTGGCTCAGAATCGGCATCGACGGCGCCCCGGCCGCCCGCCCCGGTGAGCCCGCCGGACGCCTCGCCGAGCAACTGCGGGCGCGCGGCCGTGCGGTGCTCACCGTCCCCACCGGAGGGTTCCTGCGGCCGGCGAGTCTGCGCTACGAGTACGGCAAGGAGGACCCCGACTCGTACGCCGACAGCTGGTTCGACACCAACGCGCTGTGGCGCGAGGTGTTCCGTCCGCTGGAGCCCGGCGGCAGCGGACGGGTGCTGCCCGACCTCTGGGACCCCGTGACGGACCGGGCCACCCGCAGCCCGTACCGGACCCTGCCCGAGGGCGGGGTGCTGATCATGCACGGGCCGCTGCTCCTCGGGCAGTGGTTCCCCTTCGACCTCGCCGTTCATCTGCGCCTCTCGCCGGGTGCGCTGCGACGGCGCACCGAGGAGAGCGAGCGGTGGACGCTGCCCGCCTTCGCGCGGTACGAGGACGAGGTGGCGCCCGCCGACCGCGCGGACGCGGTGGTGCGGGCCGACGACCCGCACCACCCCGCCTGGACCGGCATCGGCGCGTAACCCCCAACCCCTACGCCGGACGAGGCCCCGGGCGCCCGCCGACCGTCGCGACCGCCTCGGCCCCGGCCCGGCAGCCGGCCGCAGCCGCCGCGGCATCGTCCGCCCCGGCGATGAGGGCGGCGAGGAAACCGCCGGTGAAGGCGTCGCCCGCGCCCGTCGAGTCGACCGGATCCAGCACGGCCGGGGCGGGTACCCGTGCGGTCACCGTGCCCCCGGCCGCCAGCAGGACGCCCCGGTCCCCGAGGGTGACGGCGACCCGCCCGGCGTGACGGCTCAGCTTGGCCGCCGCGTCGGCCGGGTCCGGCAGGCCGGTCAGCTCCCGGGCCTCGTCCGCGTTGGGCAGCAGCAGGTCCACGCCCGCGACCAGGTCCAGGAAGGCGCCGGCGCCCAGAGCGGCGAGGAAGCCCGCCGACGCCGGGTCCACACTCACCGGGATGCCCCGCTGCCGGGCCTCCCGCAGCGCCAGCTGCGCCGTCGCACGGCTCGTCGCCGCGAAGAGGAGATAGCCGGAGAGGTGGAGCCGGGCGACTCCGTCCAGCAAGGACGCCGACCAGTCGTCGGGGGAGAGGCGCAGGACCGCGCCGCTGTCGGTGAGGAAGGTGCGCTCGGCGGACGAGTCGACCAGGGCCACCACCGTGCCGGTCGGCGCCTGCTCGTCGACGGACAGCAGCGGGCGCACCCCCGCCCGTTCCAGCGCACTGCGGTGCCAGGCCTCCGAATCGGCCCCGGCCCGCGCCAGCAGTCGCGCGTCCCGGCATCCCGAACGAACCGCCCAGCACGCGACGTTGGCGCCCGCCCCGCCCGGCAGCGTGCTGATCCGCGCAGGCGTGTCCGTGCCGTGGACCACGGCCGAGCCGTGCCGGACGACGACATCGGTGACCACATCGCCGACGACGAGAAGCCCGCCCTCGGTCACCGCGCCGCCGCCGCTGCTGCGATCCGCGCGGCCAGCTGCACGTTCCCGCGCACGGCGGCCAGATTCGCTTCCAGGGACGCCCCGTCGGTCTCCCGCATCAGGTACTCCAGCAGGAACGGGGTGACGGCCTGCCCCACGATCCCGCGCTCCCGGCAGGCGTCCAGAGCCTGCGCGAGCACCCGGTCGTGCACCTCGGGGTCCAACTGCTCCTCCTCCGGTACGGGGTTGGCGACGATCAGCGCGGCGGCGGGACCCCCGAGCTCCTCCCGGGCCCGCATCACGTCCGCGACCTCCCGCGGTGTACGGACCGTCCAGTCGACGGGCTCGCCCGAACTGCTCAGGTAGAAGCCGGGGAAGAACTCCGTGCCGTAACCGAGCACGCCGACGCCGAGCGTCTCGAGGCGCTGGAGCGTGGCCGGCACGTCGAGGATCGACTTCACACCCGCGCAGACCACGGTGATGCCGGTCCTGGCGAGCAGCCGCAGATCCGCGGACTCGTCCTGCGTCTCGGTCCACTCCCGGTGTACGCCGCCGAGCCCTCCCGTCGCGAAGACGCTCAGCCCGGCCCGCGCCGCCAGGAACGCGGTCGCGGACACGGTCGTCGCCCCGCTCGCTCCCTGGGCGAGTGCGGGCGCGAGGTCGCGGTGGCCGAGCTTCCGCATCGCCGGGTCCCCGGCCACCCGCTCCAACCGGTCGGCCGTCAGACCCACATGGGCCCGGCCGTCGAGCACGGCGACGGTGGCGGGCACGGCCCCCGCCTTGCGTACGAGCTCCTCCAGCTCCTCCGCGACCTGGAGGTTGCGGGGGCGCGGCAGACCGTGGGCGATGATCGTCGACTCCAGGGCGACGACGGGGCGGCGGTCGGCGAGAGCGTCCCGCACCTCGGTGGAGAGCACGGGGGCGTGACGGCCGGTTTCCTGCGACGTGGATGCCGATGGGTTCCGATGCATGCCCCATCCCTGTCGCAGGCACGGCGCCCGCAAACCCGGACGGGGCGGGGATCCGTCGGTCTCTCAGGCCTTCCCGGACACCGGGGTCCGCCGGTTGAGGCTCCGGCGCAGGGCGAGCGCGGCCAGCGGCAGCAACAGACAGGCGGCGGCCGTGTTCAGCCAGCCGTAGCTCAGCCGGGAGACGATCACTCCGGCGACCGCGCCGCCGATGCCCGCCGCCGTGTTCATCGTGAGGTCGGAGAGGCCCTGCACCGCGGCGCGGGCGGCCTGCGGCACGGAGTCGGTGAGCAGCGCCGAACCGGCGACCAGACCGGCCGACCAGCCGAGGCCCAGGACGAACAGGCCCGCGGCCGTCCGGCCGTGCCCGGCGCCCGACGTACCGGCCAGCACCGCGGCGCAGCACAGCAGGCCGACGGCGAGACCGATCACGGACAGCCTCCCCACCCGGTCGGAGAGCCAGCCCATGATGGGCGAGAACGCGTACATGCCCGCGATATGACCGCTGATGACGAGCCCGATCAGCTGGATGTCCGCGCCGTGGTGCCCGAGATGGACCGGGGTCATGACCATGATCGAGACCATGGTGGTGTGCGACACCGCGATGGTCACCAGCGCGAGACGGGCCATCGGGGAGGCCCGCACCGCCGCGATGCCCGCCCGCAGGGAGCGCTGCTGGGCGGTCCCGGTCTCCTGCGGGGCGAGCGCGCGGGCGGTGAGCAGCGGATCGGGGCGCAGCAGCACGGCGACCACGGCACCGGTGAGCAGGAAGATGGCGGCGGCCCAGGCGAACGGACCGGCCGTCTCGGGCACGGAGGTGCCGCGGAAGACATGGCCGGCGGGTGCCGAGATGTTGGGGCCGAGGACCGAACCGATCGTGGTGGCCCAGACGACGTTGGAGATCGCCCGCCCGCGGCGGTCCGGCTCGGCCAGATCGGCTGCGGCGAACCTGGCCTGGAGATTGGCCGACGAACCGGCGCCGAAACCGGCCATGCCGACGAGCAGCAGGGGGAAGCTGCCCACCACGGCGGCGGTCACGACCAGGGACGCGCCCACCGCCCCGATCAGATAGGCGAGAACGAGTCCGGGGCGCCTGCCCCGTGAGGTCATCAGGGCGGCCAGAGGCAGTGACAGCAGCGCGGTGCCCGCCACCGAGGCGGTCGGGGCGAGCCCGGACAGGGCATCGGAGCCGCTCACCTCCGCCGCCAGGACCGGTGCCAGGGCGATACCGATGGCCACGCCGAGGCCGCCGAGTATCTGGCTGCCGATGAGTACGGCGGAGGTCCTGCGCTGCAGCGCGGGCAGGTCCGCAGCCGTGATCCGGGAGGTGGGGAGGGCTTCTGTCACCGCCGAAGTGTGCCAGTTCGTATGCCCGTGCGACATCCCGTTTCCGGCCCAGATGTGCCCGGGCGGGACCGCGCCCGACAGTCCTCAGAACAGCGGCTGGGGAAGGACCCCCTCGAGCGCCAGCAGCTGCCGCTTGGTCTCCAGCCCGCCGCCGAAGCCGCCGAGCCCTCCGTCGCTCTCCACCACGCGGTGGCACGGCACCACGACCGGCAGCGGATTGGAGCCCATCGCCGCCCCGACGGCCTGGGCGGCCCCCGGCTGCCCCACCCGACCGGCCAGGTCCCCGTATCCGACGACGGTGCCGTAGGGCACGCCGGCTGCCAGCTCGCGGAGCACCTCGCGGTTGAAACCGGAGGTCAGCGACCAGTCCAGGTCCAGTGAGAACGCGCGCAGCCCGCCCGCGAAATACGCGGCGAGCTGGCGCTCGGGCTCGGCGAGCCGCGCGGAGCCGGGTGCCTGTACGGGCTCCGCGCCCAGCCGCGTCCGTATGTGCCCGAGTGCCTTGTCCCGGATGGCGGGGCGCGCGTGGAAGACCACGTTCACCAGGCCCGTGCCGGTCGCGGCGAGCAGGAGCGGCCCGATGTCGCTCTGCACGACGGACCACTCCACGCTCTGCTCGTTGCTGTCCATGCGACCACGGTACGGCGGGCCACTGACAACGCCCGGCCACGGCCCTTGCGGATCCCTCAGCGGGTGGCGTCCCGCACGATGTCGGGGTTGTTGGTGATGATGCCGTCGACACCGAAGCCGGCCACCTTCGCCGCGTTCGCCGCGTCGTTGACCGTCCAGGTGTTCACCTGGAGCGGCTTCCCGTGGGGGCCCTTCAGCTTCTGGACCGCGGCGACGTAGTCGGCGCCGATCGTCGTGTACGACGGATTGATCTGGTCGGTGAAGGCCGCGTACGCCGGCAGATCGGCCACCGCGGGGGTGCCGAGGAAGCCGGTGACGACGTCGGGACGCTGAGCGTGGACAGCTTTCACACTCTCTGCACCGAAGCTCTGGACGATCAGCCGGTGCTTGACGTGACCGCGATCCAGCCACCCCTCCTCGCGCAGGATCCGCAGGGTCTCCTTCTCGATTCCCGGGTAGGTCTCCGGGCTCTTGATCTCCAGGAGGAGCTTCTGGCGGTTGCGCTCGACACGGTGCAGGTACTGCGTGAGCGTAGGCACCCGTGCCCCCGCGTACGCGGCGCCGAACCAGCTGCCCGCGTCGAGCTTCGCGATCTCGGCAGCGGTGAAGTCCTTGACCGCCCAGGGGGCGCGGCCGGGGAAGACCTGCTCGGCGTCGGTGGTCCGCCCGAGAGTGGTGTCGTGCACGACGACCAGCACACCGTCCTTGGTGAGCTGCACGTCGTTCTCCACCCAGTCGATGCCCAGACGGTCGGCGGCGTCCACGGCCGCCAGGGTGTTCTCCGGGGCGTAGGCGGAGGCGCCGCGGTGGGCGAAGACGAGCGGGCCGTCCTTCGCGCCCACCGCCTGCGCCTGGGCGGCGGGCAGCAGGACACAGCCGCCGAGCAGAGCGGCGACAGCGGCGGAGGCGGTTGCGGTGCGTACGGACACGTGTACTCCTCGCGTCGGGGTGTGGACATGCAGAGACTCCCAGTCGGTACCCAACGGACGACGGGAGGGCGATGACCACAATGTGAACGGTTTGTTCGCTACCGGATCGTGGACCGGCTCCGAGCCGGATAAAATGCCCCTCTTATGTTTGCCTGCCGGGCCTCGCCCTTTAGGGTCACCCCCGAACCCGGGCTTCCGCGAAGGGCGTACCAGCATGCAGGGCACAGTCGACGGTTTCAGTTACGGCCTCCTGACCCCGGTCGTGGCATTCCTCATGGCGTGCCTCGGCGCGGCTCTCGGGCTGCGCTGCACCACACGGTCCCTGCGCACCGAGCGCTCCTTCAAGGCGGGCTGGCTGGCTCTGGGCGCCACCTCCATAGGCTCCGGCATCTGGACGATGCACTTCGTCGCGATGCTCGGCTTCTCGGTCGAGGAGGCACCGGTCAGCTACGACAGGCCGCTCACCTTCGCCAGCCTCGCCGTGGCGATCGTGATGGTCGGGATCGGCATCTTCATCGTCGGGTACCGGGGCGCCACGCGCATGGCACTGGTCACCGGCGGCACGATCACGGGCCTCGGCGTGGCCTCGATGCACTACCTCGGCATGGCCGGAATGCAGTTCGAGGGGCAGTTCGCGTACGACACGGTCACCGTCTCGCTCTCCGTCGTCATCGCCGTGGTGGCCTCGACCGCCTCGCTGTGGGCCGCCGTCTCCATCCACGGTTTCCTGCCCAGCCTCGGCGCGAGCCTGGTGATGGGCGTCGCCGTGAGCGGAATGCACTACACGGGAATGGCCGCGCTCAGCGTGCATCTGCACCCGGCCGTGGCCCAGGGGACGCAGGCAGGCGACACACCTGCCTCGCTGCTCCTGCCGATGCTGATCGGGCCGGCCTGCTTCCTGCTCCTCGCCGGGGTGGTCGTGCTGTTCGATCCGCTGGTGGTGATGGGCGCTCCCGACGGGCCGGACCGCCGGCCCGGTGACCGCCCGCGCAGCGCCGGGCAGGTCCCCGGCATCCCCGTCCAGCGGCGCCACACGTCGTACGGGACCGCGGTCCGCGGGGAGTACCGGCAGCCGCGGAATCGCTGATCCGGCGCCGTTGTCAGTGGCGGGTCGTACGGTGGTTGCATGCGGCCCGTTTCGAAGATCGAACGTTCGATGGCGCCTTTCGAGGTCATCAGTCCCTACCAGCCCAGCGGTGACCAGCCCGCGGCCATCGCCGAGCTGGAGCGGCGTGTCCGCGGCGCCGAGAAGGACGTCGTCCTGCTCGGCGCGACCGGCACCGGCAAGTCGGCGACGACCGCGTGGATGATCGAGAAGCTGCAGCGGCCGACCTTGGTGATGGCGCCCAACAAGACGCTCGCAGCCCAGCTGGCCAACGAGTTCCGCGAGCTCCTCCCGAACAACGCCGTCGAGTACTTCGTCTCGTACTACGACTACTACCAGCCCGAGGCGTACGTCCCGCAGTCGGACACCTACATCGAGAAGGACTCCTCGATCAACGAGGAGGTCGAGCGGCTGCGCCACTCCGCGACGAACTCACTGCTGACCCGGCGCGACGTCGTCGTGGTCGCCTCCGTCTCCTGCATCTACGGCCTCGGCACACCGCAGGAGTACGTGGACCGGATGGTCCAGCTCAAGGTCGGCGACGAGATCGACCGCGACCAGCTGCTGCGCCGTTTCGTCGAGATCCAGTACACCCGCAACGACCTGGCGTTCGCCCGTGGCACCTTCCGGGTGCGCGGCGACACGATCGAGATCTTCCCGGTGTACGAGGAGCTCGCCGTCCGGATCGAGATGTTCGGCGACGAGATCGAGGCGCTCTCCACCCTCCACCCGCTCACCGGCGAGGTCATCAGCGAGGACGAGTCGCTCCACGTCTTTCCCGCCAGCCACTACGTGGCGGGCCCCGAGCGCATGGAGAAGGCGGTCGGCGGCATCGAGGCCGAGCTCCAGCAGCGCCTCGCGGAGCTGGAGAAGCAGGGCAAGATGCTGGAGGCCCAGCGGCTGCGCATGCGCACGACGTACGACATCGAGATGCTCCGCCAGATCGGCACCTGCTCCGGCGTCGAGAACTACTCGATGCACTTCGACGGCCGTGATCCGGGTACCGCGCCCAACACCCTCCTCGACTACTTCCCCGAGGACTTCCTCCTCGTCCTGGACGAGTCGCACGTCACGGTGCCGCAGATCGGTGCGATGTACGAGGGCGACGCCTCCCGGAAGCGGACGCTCGTCGACCACGGCTTCCGGCTGCCCTCCGCCCTGGACAACCGCCCGCTGAAGTGGGAGGAGTTCCTGGGCCGCATCAACCAGACCGTCTATCTGTCCGCCACCCCGGGGAAGTACGAGCTCTCCCGGGGCGACGGATTCGTGGAGCAGATCATCCGGCCCACCGGGCTCGTCGACCCCGAGGTCGTCGTCAAGCCCACCGAGGGCCAGATCGACGACCTGGTGCACGAGATTCGCAAGCGGACCGAGAAGGACGAGCGGGTCCTGGTCACCACCCTCACCAAGAAGATGTCCGAGGACCTCACCGACTACTTCCTCGAGCTCGGCATCCAGGTCCGGTACCTGCACAGCGACGTCGACACCCTGCGCCGCATCGAGCTGCTGCGCGAACTGCGCTCCGGCGAGTACGACGTCCTGGTCGGGATCAACCTGCTGCGCGAGGGCCTCGACCTTCCCGAGGTGTCACTCGTGGCCATCCTCGACGCGGACAAGCAGGGCTTCCTGCGGTCCGGCACCTCTCTGATCCAGACCATCGGCCGTGCCGCCCGTAACGTGTCCGGACAGGTCCACATGTACGCGGACAAGATCACTCCGGCGATGGCTCAGGCGATCGACGAGACCAACCGCCGCCGTGAGAAGCAGATCGCGTACAACACCGAGCGCGGGCTCGACCCGCAGCCGCTCCGCAAGAAGATCAACGACATCGTCGCGACCATCGCCCGCGAGGAGGTCGACACCGAGCAGCTCCTCGGCACCGGCTACCGGCAGGGCAAGGGCGCCAAGGCCCCCGTTCCCGCACTCGGCGGAAAGGCCTCGGCCGGCAAGGCCAAGGGGGGCGGCGCGGCGGTCACCGACCGGCCCGCCACGGAGCTCGCCGGGATCATCGAGGAGATGACGGACCGGATGCGGGCGGCCGCCGCGGACCTGCAGTTCGAGGTGGCAGCCCGACTGCGCGACGAGGTGGGCGAGTTGAAGAAGGAGCTGCGCCAGATGAGGGAGGCGGGACTGGCCTGACCGGCGTGCACCAGGTGTGTTGCAAGAACGACACAAAAACGGCCCTTACCTGCTTCCGCCCTGAGCGGACTGCGTAGGGTGCGGGGAAACCGCACACGGACGGTTGCGGGGCAAGCGGAGAGGGGACAGCGCGTGACGGTCAATATGACCAAGGGTCAGGCCATCAGCCTGCAGAAGAGCGACGGGGGGACCCTGACCGCGGTACGGATGGGGCTCGGCTGGCAGGCGGCTCCGCGCCGCGGTCTGTTCGGCTCGCGCACCCGGGAGATCGACCTGGACGCCTCGGCGGTGCTCTTCGCCGACAAGCAGCCTGTGGACGTCGTGTTCTTCCGTCACCTCGTCAGCGACGACGGCTCGGTCAAGCACACCGGCGACAACCTGGTCGGCGGCGCCGGCTCGGGGGGTGACGACGAGGCGATCCTCGTCGACCTGCAGCGTGTCCCGGTCCACATCGACCAGATCGTCTTCACGGTGAACTCCTTCACCGGCCAGACGTTCCAGGAAGTGCAGAACGCCTTCTGCCGCATCGTCGACGAGACGAACGGCCAGGAGCTCGCCCGCTACACGCTCGACGGCGGCGGCCAGTACACGGCCCAGATCATGGCCAAGGTGCACCGTGCGGGCAGCGGATGGCAGATGACCGCCCTCGGAAACCCGGCCAACGGCCGGACCTTCCAGGACCTGATGCCGTCCATCCTGCCGCACCTGTAGCAGGACCGGACCTCGGTCCGACGTCAGTACGAGCAGCTCCCGGAGGCATCCGCCGCCGGGAGCTGCGCCCATGGCAGGGCACCACACCGAACGTCGAGGGGACAGGGCAATGACGGCCGAGCTGGTCCGGGGGCAGAATCACACGTTGCCCCAGACCCGTCTGGAGATCAGGGTGTCGGCGGGCTCGCCCGTCGTGGCCGGTGCCACGCTCGGGGACGAGCAGGGCACGGTCCACGGCGTCGAGTGGATCGCCCACCCCGGATCGCCCCAGCTGCCCGGACTCGAGGTGTCCAGGCAGGCCGCGGCCGACCACCGCCTCGCAGTCGACCTGGAGGCGCTCCCCGACGCGGTGCACCGCGTCACCGTGCTCCTGGCCCTGCCCCTGGGGGCCGGCAGGCCCGTCCGGTTCGGTGCGGTCGCCGCGCCGTTCGTCGCCGTCACCGGACTCGACGGCACCGAGATCGCCACCTTCACCCTCACGGGCCTGGACGCCGAGTCCGCCGTGACGGCACTGGAGCTCTACCGCCGGCAGGGGGTCTGGAAGGTCCGTGCCGTCGGCCAGGGATACGCTGCCGGGCTCGCCGAGATGCTCGCCGACCAGGGCGTGGCACAGGCCGCGGAGCTGGCACGCTCGATACAGGAGGCGGTCGCCTCCGGCCTGGCCCGCTCCGTGACACCCCCGCCGCCGCGCACCGCGGACGGGGGGCGCGTACGTCAGCCGGCCGGCCCCGTTCCGCCCACGGGCGGCGGTGAGCCCCACCCCCGGGGCACCGAGCCCGTCGGTGAGCCGTCCCCGCCGGTGGCCGACCCCACGACGGGCGGCCCCATCGACTACGCGCATCCGCGCCGCCAGACCACCGCACCGCCCCCGCCCCCTCCGGTGGCGCCTCCCGCCGCACCGGGACAGCCCGCCCAGCCCGTCGCCGGTGACGCCACCGGCTGGTCCATGGACGAGCGCCTCTACAACCAGATCTGGGGCATGTTCGAGGACCTGGCCCGGGCCACCGCCGCCTATCGCAGCGCGGTCGACTTCGCCGAGTCCCGGATGGACCAGGAGCTCGACAGGGCCCTGTCCGACCCGCGCAGCCGCATCGGCGGCACCGGTGACCGGGCTCGTGAGGAGGCCCGGGCCAAGCGCGACGAGCTGACCGCGCGGGCGCGCGAGGCGCTGGACCGCGATCTCGCCCAGCTGGCCGCCGAGTCCGCCGTGGTCGAGCCCGCGCTCCCCGCCACGTACGCGGGCTGGGGCAACCCCGTCTGGCACGCCTACCGGGTGCCGATGGAGATCCCGATGGCGCTGCGCATCGGCGACCTCCATCTGCCCGAGCGCACCGACCTGCACATCCCGCTGCTGGTGCGACTGCCGCTGGAACGCGGGATCTGGGTCGACAGCGGCCGTACGGCGTCCGAGGCCACCGCTCTGACGGACAGCGACCAGTTGCGCCGGCTCGGCATGGAGACCGCGGTCGCCCTGGCCGCCCGGATGCTCGCCGTCTATCCCGCGGACGAGTTCTCGGTGCATGTCATCGACCCTGCAGGCTCCGCGGCCGGTGCGCTCGCGCCCCTGGTCGGCTCCGGGGTTCTCGCGGAGCCTCCCGCCGCCGGTGCCGGGGGAGTGGCTTCGATGCTCGCCCGGCTGACTCGACGCGTCGACCTGGTGCAGATGGCCATCAGGGCCGGTGCCGCCGACTCGCTCCCGCCGGACCTGGACACGGGCGAGCAGTTGCTGATCGTCAACGACTTCCCGCACGGTTTCGACGACCGGGCGGTCACCCAGCTGCGCTATCTGGCCGACGAGGGCCCCGCCGTGGGCGTGCACCTGCTGATGGTGGCCGACCGCGAGGACGCGCGGGCCTACGGTCCCGTGCTCGATCCGCTGTGGCGGTCGCTGCTGCGGATCACCCCGGTCGCCGACGACCATCTGGCCGATCCGTGGGTGGGCCACGCCTGGACGTACGAGCCGCTGAGGCCGCCGCAGGGCAGCCGCGTCCTGGAGCAGGTACTCGCGCTGGTGGCCGCCGCTCGGCGTAACGGCCATCGCTGAGTCCGGGCGTCCCGGGGAGACTCCGTAAAGTGGCCTGACCAGCCCTTTTGGCTCTCCCTTGTCTGTGACTTTACCTTTTCTTGGTAGTTCCTGTACTGTTCTTTGGGCGGAGGGGAGTACTCCCGATCGCGACGTTCCCGTCAGTACGGACTGTGACCGGTCCCGGGGCGTCGGCCCCGTGCGCAACCCGCGCACCCTGGGTGGAAGAGACCTCCGGCAGCGACGACGCTGATCTATAGCCGTAGCGAACTGCCGGAGGCGCAGTGGACGTTTCATGGACCCTTTGGACGCTGACCATTCTTGGTCTCGTCGCCCTCATCTCCGTCGACTTCTTCATCGGGCGCAAGCCCCATGACGTGTCGACCAAGGAAGCCGGAATCTGGACCATCGTCTGGATCGTCCTGGCCGCGCTCTTCGGGCTCGGTCTGCTGGTCTTCGGCGAGAGCCAGGCCTCGGGCGAGTTCTTCGCCGGCTACATCACCGAGAAATCGCTGAGCGTCGACAATCTCTTCGTCTTCGTCCTGATCATGGCGAAGTTCTCGGTGCCCTCACACCTCCAGCAGCGGGTGCTGCTCGTCGGTGTGCTGA
The DNA here is from genome assembly GCF_042796085.1 of Streptomyces sp. NPDC056452. NCBI lineage: Bacteria > Bacillati > Actinomycetota > Actinomycetes > Kitasatosporales > Streptomycetaceae > Streptomyces > Streptomyces sp. NPDC056452. Next base: position 30,741 of record NZ_JBHTRI010000015.1, on the reverse strand, counting down.
TCGCCCTGGTGCTCCGAGCGATCTTCATCGCCGCCGGCGCCGCGGTCATCGCCAACTTCTCGTGGGTCTTCTACATCTTCGGCGCGTTCCTGATCTACACCGCCTGGAAGCTCATCCAGGAGGCGCGGGCCGGCGAGGAGGAGGACGAGTTCGAGGAGAACCGTCTCCTGAAGTCGATCGAGCACCGCTTCGGTGTCGCCGACAGGTACCACGGGACGAAGCTCTTCATCCGCAACAACGGCAAGCGCGTCATGACCCCGCTCATGGTGGTCATGCTCGCCATCGGCACCACCGATGTGCTGTTCGCGCTGGACTCCATTCCCGCGATCTTCGGCCTGACCCAGGACCCGTACATCGTCTTCACCGCCAACGCGTTCGCTCTGATGGGCCTGCGTCAGCTGTACTTCCTCATCGGCGGTCTGCTGAAGAAGCTGGTCCACCTCAGCTACGGGCTCTCGGTGATCCTCGGCTTCATCGGCGTCAAGCTGGTGCTGCACGCACTCCACGAGTCCGGGGTGCACGTCCCCGAGATCTCCATCCCGTTCTCCCTCACCTTCATCTGCGGCGTCCTGGTGGTCACGACGATCACCAGCCTGATCGCCAACAAGCGGACGGCGGCGGCGGAGGCCGAGCAGGCGGAGGCGTCCGACGAGGAGAGCAAGAGCATCGGCGCCCAGAAGTAGGCCCGAAGCAGGACCGGCGGAAGCGGAGCCGGTAGAAGCACGACCAGTGGACGAATCGGCGGCCGGGGCCAACAGGCACCCGGCCGCCGGTGTCACCAGCCGCGCTCGCGCCACTCCGGCAGATGAGGCCGCTCGGCGCCGAGCGTGGTGTCGTGTCCGTGCCCCGGATAGACCCAGGTCTCGTCCGGCAGCGGGTCGAAGAGCTTGGTCTCCACATCGTGGAGCAGGCTCGCGAACGCCTTCGGGTCCTTGCGCGTATTGCCGACCCCGCCCGGGAAGAGGCAGTCCCCCGTGAACAGGTGCGGCGCCCCGTGCGGGTCGTCGTAGACCAGCGCGATGGAGCCCGGGGTGTGGCCGGCCAGATGGCGGGCGGTCAGCGCGACCCGGCCCACCCGGATCGTGTCCCCGTCCTCGACGAGTACGTCGGTGGGGACCGGAATACCCTCGGCGTCGTACCGTCCCGCGTACGTGCGCGCCCCGGTGGCCGCCACGACCTCGCCCAGTGCCTGCCAGTGGTCACCGTGCTGATGAGTGGTGACGACCGAGGTGATCGAGTCGTCCCCGATCAGCTGCAGCAGGGTCCCGGCCTCGTTCGCGGCGTCGATCAGGAGCTGCTCGCCGGTGGCCCGGCAGCGCAGCAGATAGGCGTTGTTGTTCATCGGGCCGACAGCGACCTTGGAGATCATCAGATCCGTCAGCTCGTGCACATTCGCAGGTCCGCCGACCTTGACCGCTCCGCTGTACGTCATACGTCTCAGCCTATAGCGGGGGCAGTGCGGGAAGGGGGCCGCCTTCCGCGGTGAGCCCGGAGCCGTCGCGGCGCCCGCAGAGCCAGCCGAGGATGTCGGCCGCGCTGCCCCGGACCACGACCGGTCCGGCGTCGGCGCCCCCGCCGGTGGTCCAGAGACGGCCGTCGGGGGTCACCGCCGTCGTGGGCGGCACGGCGGGATGCCCGGCGAACCGCTCCGCCAGGAAGTCGTTCTCCCGGATCACGAACTCCTCCGGAAGGTCCTCCAGCTCGTAGCCGATCCCCAGGTCGACATGGTGCAGCTCGATCTCGACCCAGCGGCGGAACGGGACCCGCGAGGCGGAGTCCGTCACGCCGTTGCGCATCGTGATCGTGCGGGACCAGTCGGCGGGCGCCCCGGCAGCCGCCAGGAAGCCGTCCCCGCTGCCGCGCAGGTCGGCGAGCTGTTCGGCGAGGGGGCGGGGCGCATCGCGGTCGATGTCGGCGTCCCGGGTTTCGCTGCTCGCGTACATGGGGCGGCCCTGGAGAACATTTACGAGGGCGTCGGCGTTACGTGACAGGTGGGCGAGGACATGTCCTCTGCTCCAGCCCGGCAGCCGTGACGGCTCGGCGACGGCGGCGTTGTCCAGTTTGCCCGTCGCGCTCAGGAGCCGTTCGGTCGCTTCACGTACAGCGTCCAGGTCGTGCACATGATCAATCATGAGGCCGAGCCTAGCCTCGCCACTCATTCGGGTGAAGGAGTCATCAGCCGTCCGTAAATCGAATGCGCGTGCTATACGCTCGGAGTCGAAACTCCCTACATCGCTGTGGCGCCCCCCATACCCTGGGACAGGGGCTCAGTTCCCCCACTTCTCTCCAGAAAGGTGCGGACCGGCGTGGCCGACCGTCTCATCGTCCGTGGCGCGCGCGAGCACAACCTGAAGAACGTCTCGCTCGACCTCCCCCGTGACTCCCTCATCGTCTTCACCGGGCTCTCCGGGTCGGGCAAGTCCTCGCTCGCGTTCGACACGATCTTCGCCGAGGGGCAGCGGCGCTACGTGGAGTCGCTCTCCTCGTACGCACGGCAGTTCCTCGGCCAGATGGACAAGCCGGACGTCGACTTCATCGAAGGTCTGTCGCCCGCCGTCTCCATCGACCAGAAGTCGACCTCGCGCAACCCGCGCTCGACGGTCGGCACCATCACCGAGGTCTACGACTACCTCCGGCTGCTCTTCGCCAGGATCGGCAAGCCGCACTGTCCCGAGTGCGCCAGGCCGATCTCCCGCCAGTCGCCCCAGGCCATCGTCGACAAGGTCCTCGGCCTGCCCGAGGGCAGCCGCTTCCAGGTGCTCTCCCCGCTGGTGCGCGAGCGCAAGGGCGAGTTCGTCGACCTCTTCGCCGATCTGCAGACCAAGGGCTACAGCAGGGCCCGGGTCGACGGCGCGACGATCCAGCTCTCCGAGCCGCCCACGCTGAAGAAGCAGGAGAAGCACACCATCGAGGTGGTCATCGACCGCCTCACCGTGAAGGACAGCGCCAAGCGCCGGCTGACCGACTCGGTCGAGACCGCGCTCGGCCTCTCCGGAGGCATGGTCGTACTCGACTTCGTCGACCTCCCGGAGGACGACCCCGAGCGTGAGCGGATGTTCTCCGAGCACCTCTACTGCCCGTACGACGACCTGTCCTTCGAGGAGCTCGAGCCCCGCTCCTTCTCCTTCAACTCCCCCTTCGGCGCCTGCCCGGACTGCACGGGCATCGGTACGCGCATGGAGGTCGACCCGGAGCTGATCGTCCCGGACGAGGACAAGTCGCTCGACGAGGGCGCGATCCACCCCTGGTCGCACGGCCACACCAAGGAGTACTTCGGGCGCCAGATCAACGCACTCGCCGAAGCGCTCGGATTCCGGACGGACATCCCCTGGGCAGGGCTGCCGCAGCGTGCCAGGAAGGCCCTGCTGCACGGCCACAAGATCCAGACCGAGGTGCGCTACCGCAACCGCTACGGGCGTGAGCGCGCCTACACCACCCCCGCCTTCGAAGGTGCGGTGCAGTTCGTCAAGCGGCGGCACTCCGAGGCCGAGAGCGACTCCAGCCGGGAGCGCTTCGAGGGCTACATGCGTGAGGTGCCCTGCCCGACCTGTGAGGGCACCCGGCTCAAGCCGATCGTCCTCGCGGTGACGGTGATGGAGAAGTCCATCGCCCAGGTCGCCGCGATGTCGATCAGCGAGTGCGCCGAGTTCCTCGGCCGCCTCAAGCTGAACGCCCGCGACAAGAAGATCGCCGAGCGGGTGCTCAAGGAGGTCAACGAGCGGCTGAAGTTCCTCGTCGACGTCGGCCTCGACTACCTCTCGCTGAACCGTGCCGCGGGAACGCTGTCCGGTGGCGAGGCCCAGCGCATCCGGCTGGCCACCCAGATCGGCTCCGGACTCGTCGGCGTGCTGTACGTGCTGGACGAGCCGTCCATCGGGCTGCACCAGCGCGACAACCACCGGCTGATCGAGACCCTGGTCCGGCTGCGCGACATGGGCAACACGCTCATCGTCGTCGAGCACGACGAGGACACCATCAAGGTGGCCGACTGGGTCGTCGACATCGGCCCCGGAGCCGGTGAGCACGGCGGCAAGGTCGTCCACTCCGGCTCGCTCAAGGACCTGCTGGCGAACAAGGCCTCGGTCACCGGGCAGTACCTGTCCGGCAAGAAGTCCATCGCGATGCCCGACATCCGGCGCCCCGTCGACCCGACGCGCCTGCTCACGGTGCACGGCGCCCGGGAGAACAACCTCCAGGACATCGACGTGTCCTTCCCGCTGGGCGTCCTCACCGCGGTCACCGGTGTCTCCGGTTCCGGGAAGTCGACCCTGGTCAACGACATCCTGTACACCCACCTGGCCCGCGAGCTCAACGGGGCCAAGTCGGTCCCCGGGCGGCACACCCGCGTCGAGGGCGACGACCTCGTCGACAAGGTGGTCCACGTCGACCAGTCGCCGATCGGCCGTACGCCCCGGTCCAACCCGGCCACGTACACCGGAGTCTTCGACCATGTCCGCAGGCTGTTCGCCGAGACGATGGAGGCGAAGGTGCGCGGCTATCTGCCGGGCCGCTTCTCCTTCAACGTCAAGGGCGGCCGCTGCGAGAATTGCTCGGGCGACGGCACGATCAAGATCGAGATGAACTTCCTGCCCGACGTGTACGTCCCGTGCGAGGTCTGCCACGGAGCGCGTTACAACCGGGAGACGCTGGAGGTCCACTACAAGGGCAAGTCCATCGCCGAGGTGCTGGACATGCCGATCGAGGAGGGCCTGGAGTTCTTCGAGGCCGTCCCGACGATCGCCCGCCACCTCCGCACGCTCAACGAGGTCGGCCTCGGATACGTCAGGCTCGGCCAGTCCGCGCCGACGCTCTCCGGCGGTGAGGCGCAGCGGGTGAAGCTGGCGAGCGAACTGCAGAAGCGCTCCACCGGCCGCACGGTCTACGTCCTGGACGAGCCGACGACCGGTCTGCACTTCGAGGACATCAGCAAGCTCATCACGGTGCTCTCCGGGCTGGTCGACAAGGGCAACTCGGTGATCGTCATCGAGCACAACCTCGATGTCATCAAGACCGCCGACTGGGTCATCGACATGGGCCCCGAGGGCGGCAAGGGCGGCGGCCTGGTCATCGCCGAAGGCTCCCCGGAGCATGTCGCCTCGGTGCCTGCCAGCCACACCGGGAAGTTCCTCCAGACCGTCCTGGGCGCGGAGCGGATCAGTGCGGCCACGGTGCCCGCCGCCCGTAAGCCGGCCCGCAGGACGGCCGCCAAGAAGGCGGTCGCCGCGAAGGCGGCCCCGGCCCGCAGGACGGCCACGGCCAGGACGGCCAAGAAGGCCGCGGCCGAGGAGCCCGCACCGAAGAAGGCCACCCGCACGCGGAAGGCCTGACACCGTCCGGACGAGGCGGCCCCCGGCACCCCGGGGGCCGCCTCGGTGCCGTCCCTGGCCCCGGCCGGCCGCGCCCCGGTCTCCGCCCCCGCCGGCCGGGGTCCGGGCGGGCCCGGTCGAAGGGGCGGCGTTCTCCGCCGGTATCGTCGGGTCTGTCGCCGATGCCTTCAGGTGCCACCTGGGCCCGATGTCCGTGGGCATCCGGTCCCGCGGGGCACGAACGACGCCTCTCTGTCCCCCCGACCAGTGGAGACCGCATGTCCGGCCTGCCCGCCGCCCGCCGTACCGTACTGAAGGGCGCCGCTCTCGCCGGTGCCGCCGGGCTGGGAGTGGCCGCCTGCTCGACCGACTCGAAGCTCGGCCACGCACAGACGCCGACGCCCACCGCGCCCGTCGAACTGGGCGCCGCCGACGAGGTCCCGGTCGGCGGGGCGAAGCTCTACCGGGAGCAGCGGCTCGTCGTGAGCTGCCCGGCGAAGGGCCAGTACAAGGCGTTCAGCGCGCAGTGCACCCACGCGGGCTGTCTCCTGGACAAGGTCGAGGGCAACGAGGGCAACTGCCCGTGCCACGGCAGCCGGTTCGACATGACGACCGGCAAGGCGCTGCACGGCCCGGCCACCGTGCCGCTGCCCGCCGTCCCGGTGAAGGTCGAGGGCGGAAAGCTGGTCGCGGGCCCCGAAGCCTGACAGCGGGCGGCGCGACCGCCTCCGGACCTGCGTCGGGCGCACCCCTGACGGCCCCCGGTCCCCGCGCTCGCCGGAGGGCGGATCCCCTGCGAGAATGCCGCGCTGTCACCGCCCGCAAGTAGGGTGTGAGACATGGCAGACCCCTCCAGCTACCGCCCCAAGCCGGGACAGATCCCCGACTCCCCGGGGGTCTACAAATTCCGCGACGAGCACCGCCGGGTGATCTACGTCGGGAAGGCCAAGAACCTGCGCCAGCGCCTGGCGAACTACTTCCAGGACCTGGCCGGCCTCCACCCGCGCACGCGCACGATGGTCACCACGGCCGCCTCCGTCGAATGGACCGTCGTCTCCACCGAGGTCGAGGCGCTCCAGCTGGAGTACTCCTGGATCAAGGAGTACGACCCCCGGTTCAACGTCAAGTACCGCGACGACAAGAGCTATCCCTACCTCGCGGTCACGCTCAACGAGGAGTTCCCGCGCGTCCAGGTCATGCGCGGCGCCAAGAAGAAGGGCGTGCGCTACTTCGGTCCGTACGGTCACGCCTGGGCGATCCGGGAGACGGTCGACCTCATGCTCCGGGTCTTCCCCCTGCGCACCTGCTCCGCCGGGGTGTTCAAGAACGCCGCCAGGACCGGCCGCCCCTGCCTCCTCGGTTACATCGGCAAGTGCTCGGCCCCCTGCGTCGGAAGGGTCAGCCCCGATGAGCACCGCGAACTGGCCGAGGACTTCTGCGACTTCATGGCCGGACGGACGGGTACGTACATCCGCCGCCTGGAGAAGGACATGATGCTGGCGGCCGAGGAGATGGAGTACGAGAGGGCGGCCCGGCTGCGCGACGACGCCGAGGCGCTCAAGCGGGCCATGGAGAAGAGCGCCGTCGTCCTTGCCGACGCCACCGACGCCGACCTGATCGCGGTGGCCGAGGACGAGCTCGAGGCCGCCGTCCAGATCTTCCACGTCCGCGGCGGAAGGGTGCGCGGCCAGCGCGGCTGGGTCACCGACAAGGTCGAGGCCGTCGACACGGCGGGCCTGGTCGAGCACGCGCTCCAGCAGCTGTACGGGGAGGAGAAGGGTGACTCCGTCCCCAAGGAGGTCCTCGTCCCGGCGCTCCCCGAGGACCCGGAAGCCGTCTCCCAGTGGCTCGCGGACCGCCGGGGCTCCCAGGTCAGCCTGCGCATCCCGCAGCGGGGCGACAAGAAGGACCTGATGGTCACGGTCCAGCGCAACGCCCAGCAGGCCCTGGGGCTGCACAAGACCAAGCGCGCCTCCGACCTCACGACCCGCTCCCGGGCCCTGGAGGAGATCGCCGAGGCGCTCGGCCTGGACACGGCACCGCTGCGGGTCGAGTGCTTCGACATCTCGCATCTGCAGGGTGACGACGTGGTCGCCTCCATGGTGGTGTTCGAGGACGGACTCGCGCGCAAGAGCGAGTACCGCCGCTTCCAGATCAAGGGCTTCGAGGGCCAGGACGACGTCCGGTCGATGCACGAGGTCATCGGGCGCCGCTTCAAGCGCTACCTCCAGGAGAAGGAGCGCACGGGGGAGTGGGAGGAGACTCCGGCCGCCACGGGCCCCGTACCGGCACCCGGGTCACCCGCGCCCCTGGGGCCGGCAGGGTCCCCGGAGCCCGCGCCCGCAGGCGCCGCCGGAGGCGCGCCCACCGCCCTGGCCGACGCCCCCACCGTGCCCGGTGAAGAGCCCCGTGAGGAACCCCGCGAAGAGCCCCGTGAGGACGACGGCCGTCCCAAGCGGTTCGCCTACCCGCCGCAGCTCGTCGTCGTCGACGGCGGGCAGCCCCAGGTCGCCGCGGCCAAGCGCGCCCTGGACGAGCTGGGAATCGACGACATCGCGGTCTGCGGCCTCGCCAAGCGCCTCGAAGAGGTCTGGCTGCCCGATGACGACGACCCGGTGGTCCTGCCCCGGTCCAGCGAAGGCCTCTACCTCCTCCAGCGCATCCGCGACGAGGCCCACCGCTTCGCGATCACCTATCAGCGCGCCAAGCGGGCCAAGCGCATCCGCAGCAGCCCGCTGGACGACGTCGCCGGTCTCGGTGAGACCCGCAAGCAGGCGCTGATCAAGCATTTCGGCTCCGTGAAGAAGCTGAGGCAGGCGACAATCGACGAGATCTGCGAGGTTCCGGGGATAGGCCGCAGGACGGCGGAATCAGTGGCCGCGGCCCTCGCCACGGCCGCCCCGGCCGCGCCCGCCGTGAACACGGCCACAGGAGAGATCATGGAAGAGGACGACGGGGGCAGCACGTCATGACCGAGCACGCGCATGAACGCCAGAACGACCGAGCAGACGGAGCAGCAGACGTGAGTACGGGAAGCACCAAGGAGAAGGCCGAGGCCGCCGTGCCGGCCATCCCCGAGCTGGTGATCATCTCGGGTATGTCGGGCGCCGGGCGCAGCACCGCCGCCAAGTGTCTGGAGGACCTCGGCTGGTTCGTCGTCGACAACCTCCCGCCCGAGCTGATCCCCACGATGGTGGAGCTCGGCGCCCGGTCCCAGGGCAACGTCGCCCGTATCGCCGTCGTCGTCGACGTACGGGGCCGCCGCTTCTTCGACAACCTCCGGCAGTCCCTCGCGGACCTGGAGGCCAAGCACGTCACCCGGCGGATCGTCTTCCTGGAGTCCTCCGACGACGCGCTCGTACGCCGGTTCGAGTCGGTCCGCCGCCCGCACCCCCTCCAGGGCGACGGCCGGATCGTCGACGGCATCGCGGCCGAGCGGGATCTGCTGCGCGAGCTGCGGGGCGACGCCGACCTGGTGATCGACACCTCCAGCCTCAACGTGCACGAACTGCGGGCCAAGATGGACGCCCAGTTCGCCGGCGACGAGGAGCCGGAGCTGCGGGCCACGGTGATGTCGTTCGGCTTCAAGTACGGCCTGCCCGTCGACGCCGACCTCGTCGTCGACTGCCGCTTCCTGCCGAACCCGCACTGGGTCCCCGAGCTGCGTCCCTTCACCGGGCTCAACGAGGAGGTCTCCGACTACGTCTTCGACCAGCCCGGCGCCAAGGAGTTCCTCAACCAGTACACGGAGCTGCTCCAGCTGATCGCCGCGGGCTACCGCCGCGAGGGCAAGCGCTATGTGACCATCGCCGTCGGCTGTACGGGCGGCAAGCACCGTTCCGTGGCGATGTCGGAGAAGCTGTCCGCCCGGCTGGCCACGGAAGGTATCGAGACCGTGCTCGTACACCGGGACATGGGGCGCGAGTGACCAGTCGCAATCTGCGCCTGCGCAGGCTGAGCAGAGCGACCTCCGCGCTCTCCGGCCGGAAGCGGGGCGCGCAGCCCAAGGTCGTCGCCCTCGGCGGCGGTATGGGCCTGTCGGCGTCGCTCACGGCGCTGCGCCGGATCACCGGTGATCTCACGGCCGTCGTCACCGTCGCCGACGACGGGGGCTCCAGTGGCCGGCTCCGGGAGGAGCTGGGCGTCCTGCCGCCCGGCGACCTGCGCAAGGCGCTGGCCGCGCTGTGCGGGGACGACGAGTGGGGCCAGACCTGGGCCCAGGTCATCCAGCACCGCTTCGAGTCCAAGGGCGACCTGCACGAGCACGCGGTGGGCAACCTGCTGATCGTCGCCCTCTGGGAACAGCTGGGCGACCACGTGCAGGCGCTCGACCTGGTCGGCAAGCTGCTCGGCGCGCACGGCAGGGTGCTGCCCATGTCCGCCGTACCCCTGGAGCTCCAGGCGCTCGTACGGGGTCACGACCCGGAGCGTCCCGAGGACATAGTGACCGTGCGGGGACAGGCCACTGTGGCGCTCACCCCCGGTGAGGTGCAGTCCGTCCACCTGGTGCCCGCAGACCCGCCGGCGGTCCCGGAAGCGGTCGCGGCCGTCCTCGACGCGGACTGGGTGGTCCTCGGCCCGGGGTCATGGTTCTCCTCCGTGATTCCGCACCTGCTGGTGCCCGAACTGCTCGACGCGCTGGTCTCCACGAAGGCCCGAAAGGTCCTCTCGCTGAACCTCGCACCGCAACCCGGTGAAACAGAAGGCTTCTCACCGCAGCGTCATTTGGAGGTTTTGGGACGACACGCCCCTAAACTCGCCTTGGACGTGGTGCTGGCCGACGAGGCTGCCGTGCCCGACCGTGAGTCCCTCGCCGACGCCGCCAAGCGGCTCGGAGCCGCGGTCGAGCTGGCCCCGGTGGCCTCGCCCGACGGTGTTCCGATTCACGATCCGGAGCTGTTGGCTGCCGCGTACGACCGTATTTTTCGGATGCATGGAAGGATCGGCCCATGGCGATGACGCCAGCGGTGAAGGACGAAATCTCTCGGCTTCCCGTGACCCGGACCTGCTGCAGAAAAGCAGAGGTCTCGGCGATTCTTCGATTCGCGGGCGGGCTGCACCTGGTGAGCGGCCGGATTGTGATCGAGGCCGAACTCGACACGGCGATGGCGGCGCGCCGGCTGAAGCGGGACATCCTGGAGATCTTCGGGCACAGCTCGGAGCTGATCGTGATGGCTCCCGGCGGACTGCGCCGGGGCTCCCGCTATGTCGTACGCGTGGTGGCGGGCGGCGATCAGCTGGCCCGCCAGACCGGGCTGGTGGACGGCCGCGGCCGGCCGATCCGCGGACTGCCCCCGCAGGTGGTCTCGGGGGCCACCTGTGACGCCGAGGCCGCCTGGCGCGGGGCCTTCCTGGCCCACGGTTCGCTCACCGAGCCCGGCCGCTCCTCCTCGCTCGAGGTGACCTGCCCCGGCCCGGAGGCGGCCCTCGCCCTGGTCGGCGCCGCCCGCAGGCTCTCGATCGCGGCCAAGGCCCGCGAGGTCCGCGGGGTGGACCGCGTCGTCGTCCGGGACGGCGACGCCATCGGCGCGCTGCTGACCCGCCTCGGCGCCCATGAGTCGGTGCTGGCCTGGGAGGAGCGCCGGATGCGGCGCGAGGTCCGCGCCACAGCCAACCGGCTCGCCAACTTCGACGACGCCAACCTCCGCCGCTCCGCCCGGGCCGCGGTGGCCGCAGGCGCCCGTGTGGGGCGCGCGCTGGAGATCCTGGGCGAGGAGGTCCCGGAGCACCTCGCGGCGGCCGGACGGCTGCGCATGGAGCACAAGCAGGCCTCCCTGGAGGAGCTGGGCGCCCTCGCCGACCCGCCGCTGACCAAGGACGCGGTCGCGGGCCGGATCCGGCGGCTGCTGGCCATGGCCGACAAGCGGGCCCAGGACCTCGGTATCCCGGGCACGGAGTCCACCCTCAGTGAGGAGCTGGCCGACGGTCTCGTCGGCTGAGCGTCCGCGTACCTTCCGCCGCCGGCGCACCTCCCGAGGGCGTCGGCGGCGGCATCGCCGGGACAGTCCTCACGCACCCCGCTTGCATGCCCGGTACACGCTTTTTGTGCCGCAACGAGGCCCTATTGACATGACCATGGACCATCACGAACCTGTCCTCTGTCCGCCGACCCGGCGGACGGAAGTGACAGACAACTGCATGGGGGGCTCATGAGACGCAGAGCGCGAGCGATCCTCGCCGCGGCTTCATTACTGATGGCCGGACTGGCGGTACCCGTTGCCCAGGCGGACCAGGGGAGGGGCGGCGGCGCGGACGGTCTGGGTGTCTGGCACGCGGAGGTCTCCGCGGCCCAGCTGCCGCTGCTGGCCGAGGCGGGCACCGACAGCCACGAGCTGAGCGAGCAGGTGCCCGACCGGGGCTCGGCCACCATCGAGCTCTACCTCACCGAACGGCAGGCCGGAGAGCTGCGCGGCAAGGGCGTCGAGATCACCGAGCACACCCTCTCCGCCAAGGCCTCGAAGCGGGTCGCTGCAGCCGGCGACGGCGTCTTCCGCCCGTACAGCGGCGAGAACGGCCTGCAGAAGGAGATCCTCGCGACCGCCCAGGCCAACCCCGGCCTCACCAAGGTCGTCAGCATCGGGAAGACCGTCCGCGGCCAGGACATCCTCGCCCTGAAGCTCACCAAGGGCGCCAAGAAGGCCAAGGACGGCTCCAGGCCCGCCACGCTGTACATGTCCAACCAGCACGCCCGGGAGTGGATCACCCCGGAGATGACCCGCCGGCTGATGCACCACTACCTCGACGGGTACGGCAAGGACCCGCGGATCACGAGGATCGTCGACACCACCGAACTGTGGTTCGTGCTCTCCGCCAACCCCGACGGCTACGACTACACGTTCACCGGCGAACGGGACTGGCGCAAGAACCTCCGCGACAACAACGGCGACGGTGCCATCACCCCCGGTGACGGCGTCGACCTCAACCGCAACTTCCGCTACAAGTGGGGCTACGACAACGAGGGTTCGTCGCCGGACCCGGGCGACGAGACCTTCCGCGGCACCGCGCCCGCCTCCGAGCCGGAGACCAGGGCACTGGACGCCTTCCAGAAGCGCATCGGCTTCCAGTACGGGATCAACTACCACTCCGCCGCACAGCTGTTGCTGTACGGAGTGGGATGGCAGGTCGCCACGGACACACCCGACGACATCGTCTACAAGGCACTCGCCGGGACACCGGAGAAGCCCGCCATCCCGGGATACCGCTCACAGGTCTCCTCCGAGCTGTACGTCACCAACGGCGAGGCCGACGGACACGCGGCCAACGTCAACAGGATGATGATGTTCACGCCGGAGATGTCGACGTGTGCGACCGCCTCCCGGATCGACCCCGACGACGCGTGGGAACCGGCCGACTGCGGCTCGATCTTCCGCTTCCCGGACGACGAGAAGCTGATCCAGCAGGAGTTCGCCAAGAACGTCCCGTTCGCGCTCGCGGTCGCCGAGTCCGCCGCGCACCCCGACCGGCCGGTCTCCCCGGTCGGCATCGACGCGCCCGACTTCACCCCTGACGCCTTCACCACCTCCTACGCCCGCGGCGGCGACCAGGAAGTGGCGGTCACCGCCCGCAAGTCCGTCCGCGACAAGCGCCTCAACTACCGCATCGACGGCGGGCGCACGCACACCGAGCGGCTCAAGGCCTGGAAGGGCGGCGAGACCTACGGAGGCGAGGACAACCTCCACTTCGACCAGTACCGCGCCGAGGTCGAGGACGCCGACGAGGGCGACACCGTCACGGTCTGGTTCACCGGCCGCACGGCAGCCGGCAAGCGCACCTCCAGCACCCCCTTCAGCTACACCGTCGCCGACCGGCCGCGCGGCGACACCCTGGTGATCGCCGAGGAGGGCGCCCCCGCCCGGCACACCGCCGCGTACACCGGGGCGCTCGCGGCCAACGGCCACGGAGCGGCCGTCTGGGACGTCGCCGCGAACGGCACCCCGAACGCCCTCGGGGTGCTCAGCCACTTCCGTACCGTCGTCTGGTACACCGGGGCCCAGCGCCCGGCCGCCGCGACCATGCTCGCGGTCCGCTCCTACGTCAACGAGGGCGGCAAGCTGATCAACGCCGGCGAGCAGGCGGGCGGAACCGTCACCGGCGCCGGAGGCACCGACGACTTCTCGCAGTACTACCTCGGCGCGTACAACAGGGTCGGGCTGAAGTCGCCGCCCTCCTTCGCGGGCTCCGGACGGCTGTCCGGGGCGACGGGAACGCTCGGCGACGTCCCGGACAACGCACTGGAGGCGGCGGGCGCGTACACCGTCACCTCGGACACGCTGGACCCGGAGGAGTTCCCGCAGTTCCGCAGCGCCGCGGCGGGTGACTACCCGGGGGTCCGCACACCCTTCGAGCCGTACGGGGGCTCCTGGTTCGCCGCCGCCACCCACCAGGACGACTCCTACAAGAGGCTCTCCCGCACCGTCGACCTGACGGGCACCACCGCGGCGGACGCCCCGGGCCTGCGGTTCCAGCTCAGTTACGACACCGAGGAGGGGTACGACAATGTCGTCATCGAGGCCCGCACCGTGGGCCAGGACGACTGGACGACCCTGCCCGACGCCAACGGCGGCACCGACACCGGCCTGCCCACGGACTGCGAGGAGGGCTACTACGCCCAGCTCCACCCCTTCCTCACCCACTACCTGACCGTCGGCGGCGACGCCTGCACCGGCACCGGGACGACCGGCAGCTGGAACCGGTTCACGGGCAGCTCCAACGGCTGGCAGCAGGTCTCCGTGGCCCTCGCCGCGTACGCGGGCAAGCAGGTCGAGCTCTCGGTCTCCTACGTCACCGACCCGGGCTCGGGCGGCATCGGGGTCTTCGTGGACGACACCGAGCTCGTCGTCGGCGGGACGCCCCGGGACACCGAGGGCTTCGAGACCGCCCTCGGCCCCTGGAGCACCCCCGGGGCGCCGGCCGGCAGCCCGCAGAACACGGCCGACTGGACCCGTTCCGGACCGCTGTTCCATTCGCAGGCCGCCGTCACGACCCGCGACACCGTGCTGCTCGGCTTCGGCCTCGAACACGTGGCCGGTGCCGCCGAGCGGAAGCAGCTGATCGGAAAGGCGCTGAGAAGCCTGGGGCGTTGACGCTCCGTAACCGTCGCACGGGTGGGGCCGGTGCCCCGCCCGTGCGATTGCAGCAGTACCGGAGGTCCGTATTCCTACTCGGGAGTACGGACCTCGCTGTCCGTTCCGCGCCTACTCGATGTCACTACCGGGCCCTCGGAGAGGTAGGGTCGGAGGCGGTCGGGGACATCCCATACAACTCGCCGGCGTCGAAAACCGGCGTACCTAACGAGGAGATCGGTTCGTGACGATCCGCGTAGGCATCAACGGCTTTGGCCGCATCGGTCGTAACTATTTCCGCGCGCTGCTGGAGCAGGGTGCGGACATCGAGATCGTGGCTGTCAACGACCTGGGTGACACTGCGACCACGGCCCACCTGCTGAAGTACGACACCATTCTGGGTCGTCTCAAGGCAGAGGTGAGCCACACCGCCGACACCATCACCGTCGACGGTCACACCATCAAGGTGCTCTCCGAGCGCAACCCGGCCGACATCCCCTGGGGTCAGCTGGGCGTCGACATCGTCATCGAGTCGACCGGCATCTTCACCAAGAAGGCCGACGCCGCGAAGCACATCGCGGGTGGCGCCAAGAAGGTCCTCATCTCGGCTCCGGCCAAGGACGAGGACATCACCATCGTGATGGGCGTCAACCAGGACAAGTACGACGCGGCCAACCACCACGTCATCTCCAACGCCTCCTGCACCACCAACTGTGTGGCGCCGATGGCCAAGGTTCTGGACGAGAACTTCGGCATCGTCAAGGGCCTGATGACGACGGTCCACGCGTACACGAACGACCAGCGGATCCTGGACTTCCCGCACTCGGACCTGCGTCGCGCCCGCGCCGCGGCCGAGAACATCATTCCGACCACGACCGGTGCCGCCAAGGCGACCGCTCTGGTCCTGCCGCAGCTCAAGGGCAAGCTCGACGGCATCGCGATGCGCGTCCCGGTCCCGACCGGTTCCGCTACCGACCTCGTCGTGACGCTGCAGCGCGAGGTCACCAAGGACGAGGTCAACGCCGCGTTCAAGAAGGCCTCCGACGACGGCGACCTCAAGGGTTTCCTGACCTACACCGAGGACCCGATCGTGTCCTCGGACATCGTCGGCGACCCGTCCTCCTGCACCTTCGACTCCTCCCTGACCATGGTCCAGGAGGGTACGTCGGTGAAGATCCTCGGCTGGTACGACAACGAGTGGGGTTACTCCAACCGCCTCGTCGACCTGACGGTCTTCGTCGGCGAGCAGCTCTGATCCTCGGATCGGCAGGCATCTCGATGTGAGTAAGGGGCTCGGGCGGCGCAACGTGGCGCCGTCCGAGCCCCTTGCGTGCTCATCCGTCCTTCCAAGGAGTACCGCGAACAAGATGAAGACGATCGACGAACTTCTCGCCGAAGGGGTCGCCGGCAAGCGGGTATTCGTCCGCGCCGACCTCAACGTGCCGCTCGACGGCACCACGATCACCGACGACGGCCGCATCCGCGCCGTCCAGCCGACGGTCGCCAGGCTCGCCGAAGCCGGCGCGCGGGTCGTCGTCGCCTCGCACCTCGGCCGCCCCAAGGGCGCCCCGGACCCGGCGTTCTCGCTGGCTCCCGCCGCCGCGCGCCTCGGTGAGCTGCTCGGTGCCGAGGTCGCCTTCGCGACCGACACCGTCGGCGAGTCCGCCCGCGCCACGGTCGCCGCTCTCACCGACGGCCAGGTCGCCGTCATCGAGAACCTCCGCTTCAACGCCGGCGAGACGTCGAAGGACGACGCCGAGCGCGGCGCCTTCGCCGATCAGCTCGCCGAGCTCGCCGACGTGTACGTGGGCGACGGCTTCGGTGCCGTCCACCGCAAGCACGCCTCGGTCTTCGACCTCCCGGCCCGGCTGCCGCACGCGGCCGGCGGCCTGATCGCCACCGAGGTCGGCGTCCTCAAGAAGCTCACCGAGGACGTCACGCGCCCGTACGCCGTGGTCCTCGGCGGCTCCAAGGTCTCCGACAAGCTCGGCGTGATCGACCACCTGCTGGAGAAGGCCGACCGCATCCTCATCGGCGGCGGCATGGCCTACACCTTCCTCAAGGCCCAGGGCCACGAGGTCGGCAGCTCCCTCCTCCAGGAGGACCAGATCCCGGCGGTGCTCGGCTACCTCAAGCGCGCCGAGGAGAAGGGCGTGGAGTTCGTGCTCCCCGTCGACGTCGTCGTCTCCGCGCAGTTCCCGGACCTCAAGGCCAAGACCCCGGGCAACCCCACCACCGTCGCCGCCGACGCCATTCCGGCCGGCGTGATGGGCCTGGACAACGGCCCGGAGACCAACAAGCTCTACGCCTCGAAGCTCGCCGACGCGGCCACCGTCTTCTGGAACGGCCCGATGGGCGTCTTCGAGCACCCCGACTACGCCGAGGGCACCAAGGCGGTCGCCCAGGCCCTCGTCGACTCCTCGGCCTTCAGCGTCGTCGGCGGCGGGGACTCCGCAGCCGCCGTCCGCATCCTGGGCTTCGACGAGAACGCATTCGGCCATATCTCGACCGGTGGCGGCGCCAGCCTCGAATACCTCGAGGGCAAGACGCTTCCCGGCCTCGCCGCACTGGAGGACTGACCCTTAATGAGCACCCGCACCCCGCTGATGGCGGGCAACTGGAAGATGAACCTCAACCACCTCGAGGCCATCGCCCACACCCAGAAGCTCGCCTTCGCGCTGGCCGACAAGGACTACGACGCCGTAGAGGTCGCCGTCCTGCCGCCCTTCACCGACCTGCGCTCCGTGCAGACCCTGATCGACGGCGACAAGCTGAAGATCAAGTACGGCGCCCAGGACATCTCCGCGCACGACTCCGGCGCGTACACCGGTGAGATCTCCGGCCCGATGCTCGCCAAGCTGAAGTGCACGTACGTGGCCGTCGGCCACAGCGAGCGCCGCCAGTACCACGGCGAGAACGACGAGATCTGCAACGCCAAGGTGAAGGCCGCCTACAAGCACGGTCTGACGCCGATCCTCTGCGTCGGTGAGGGCCTGGACGTCCGCAAGGCCGGTGAGCAGGTCTCCCACACCCTCGCGCAGCTCGACGGTGCCCTGAAGGACGTCCCGGCCGAGCAGGCCGAGTCCATCGTGATCGCGTACGAGCCGGTCTGGGCCATCGGGACCGGCGAGGTCGCCACCCCCGAGGACGCCCAGGAGGTCTGCGGTGCGATCCGCCGCCGCCTCGCCGAGCTGTACTCGCAGGAGCTGGCCGACGCCGTCCGTATCCAGTACGGCGGCTCGGTGAAGTCCGGCAACGTCGCGGCCATCATGGCGCAGCCCGATGTGGACGGTGCGCTCATCGGCGGCGCCGCCCTGGACGCCGACGAGTTCGTCAAGATCGTCCGCTTCCGCGACCAGTGAGTATGCGGTAGCGCCGATCCGTCGTACCCTTGCGGGGGCCGAGAGGGGTATCCCCCTCAGGCCCCCGCTGTTCGTACATGCAGTCCTAAAGATTCCGGAAAGTAGGGACCAGCCGTGATTTTGGCGTTCGAGATCGCCCTGATCGTCTTCAGCCTGCTGCTGATGCTGCTGGTGCTGATGCACAAGGGAAAGGGCGGCGGCCTCTCCGACATGTTCGGTGGCGGAATGCAGTCGTCCGTGGGCGGCTCGTCGGTCGCCGAGCGTAACCTCGACCGCATTACCGTTGTGGTTGGTCTGGCCTGGTTCGCGTGCATTGTCGTCCTTGGTCTGCTCATCAAGCTGGACAGCTGACCCGTCGCTCGCGATTCCCGGTGAGGGTGTAACTCCTTCTACTGGACGCGCGTTGGGCCTTACGTAGACTGGGGCATCTTCGAGCACCATCACGCAGGGAGTTACGACCGTGGCAAGTGGCAACGCGATCCGGGGAAGCCGGGTCGGAGCGGGGCCGATGGGGGAGGCCGAGCGCGGCGAGTCCGCGCCGCGCCTCCGCATCTCCTTCTGGTGCTCGAACGAGCACGAGACGCAGCCGAGCTTCGCCCATGACGCGCAGGTACCGGAGACCTGGGACTGCCCGCGGTGCGGCTTCCCGGCCGGCCAGGACCGGGACAATCCGCCGGCGCCCCCGCGCACCGAGCCGTACAAGACGCACCTGGCGTACGTGCGCGAGCGGCGCAGCGACGCGGACGGCGAAGCGATCCTCGCCGAAGCCCTCGCAAAACTCCGCGGCGAAATCTGAGAGCTGTTCACCGGCCGGTCACCCCATGGGTGCCCGGCCGGAATCCGTATGTCGTCCCGCAGCCCGCTGCTGCCCCGTCGCGCCCTTCCGATCAATTAGGTTGGTGGGGCAGCGGGGATGTTGCAGGTACGAGTAGAAGTGGGCGATTTCCCGGATGAACGCACAAAGCCGAACGAAGCTCAATCAGATGCCCGAGTGGACGGCTCTCGGCAAGCACCGTGAGGAGTTCGGCGGCACCGATCTGCGTCAGCTGTTCGCGGACGCGCCGGACCGCGGGAGCGCGTACACCCTCCGGGTCGGCGACCTCCACATCGATTACTCCAAGCACCTGGTCACCGACGAGACGCTGGGCCTGCTGCGCGAGCTCGCCGCCGCCACGGACGTCGCCGGGCTGCGGGACGCGATGTTCCGCGGCGAGAAGATCAACACCACCGAGGACCGCGCCGTCCTGCACACCGCGCTCCGCGCCCCGCGCGACGCCGTGATCGAGGTCGACGGCGAGAACGTGGTGCCGGCCGTGCACGCCGTCCTCGACAAGATGGCCGCCTTCTCCGACCGGGTCAGGGCGGGCGAGTGGACCGGTCACACCGGCAAGCCCATCAAGAACATCGTGAACATCGGCATCGGCGGCTCCGACCTCGGCCCCGCCATGGCGTACGAGGTGCTGCGCTCCTTCACCGACCGCTCGCTCACCGTCCGCTTCGTGTCCAACGTCGACGGTGCGGACCTGCACGAGGCCGTACAGGGACTCGACCCGGCGGAGACGCTGTTCATCGTCGCGTCCAAGACCTTCACCACGATCGAGACCATCACCAACGCCACCTCCGCCCGCGACTGGCTGCTCACCGAGCTGAGGGCCGGTCAGGACGCCGTCGCCAAGCACTTCGTGGCGCTGTCGACCAACGCGGACAAGGTCGCGGACTTCGGCATCGACACGGCCAACATGTTCGAGTTCTGGGACTGGGTCGGCGGCCGCTACTCCTACGACTCGGCGATCGGCCTCTCGCTGATGATCGCCATCGGTCCGGACCGGTTCCGCGAGATGCTCGACGGCTTCCACCTCGTCGACGAGCACTTCCGCACCGCGCCCGCCGAGGAGAACGCCCCGCTCCTGCTGGGTCTGCTGGGTGTCTGGTACGGCGCGTTCTTCGACGCCCAGTCCCACGCCGTGCTGCCCTACAGCCACTACCTGTCCAAGTTCACCGCGTACTTGCAGCAGCTGGACATGGAGTCCAACGGCAAGTCCGTGGACCGGGACGGCAATCCGGTCGACTGGCAGACCGGCCCGGTCGTCTGGGGCACCCCCGGCACCAACGGCCAGCACGCCTACTACCAGCTGATCCACCAGGGCACGAAGGTCATCCCGGCGGACTTCATCGGCTTCGCCGCGCCCGTCGGCGACCTGCTGCCCGGCCTGATCGCCCAGCACGACCTGCTGATGGCCAACTTCTTCGCCCAGACCCAGGCCCTCGCCTTCGGCAAGACGCCCGAAGAGGTCCGCGCGGAGGGCGTCGCCGAGGAACTCGTTCCGCACAAGACCTTCCGCGGCAACCACCCGACGACCACGATCCTCGCCGACCGGCTCAGCCCGTCGGTGCTCGGCCAGCTGATCGCGCTGTACGAGCACAAGGTCTTCGTCCAGGGCGCCGTCTGGAACATCGACTCCTTCGACCAGTGGGGCGTCGAGCTCGGCAAGGTCCTCGCCAGGAAGATCGAGCCGGTCCTGACCGAGGGCACCGGCGCCGAGGAGCTCGACAGCTCCACCGCCGCCCTCGTCTCCGCGTACCGCACGCTGCGGGGTCGCTGAGCCGATGGGCAGGGGGGCGGGGACGGTAGTACTCAGGCCGCCGCGGAACGCGCCGGCTCCGCGGGCCGTCGGCTGGTGGCGGGCCCAGTGGCTGCTGCTGACGGGCGCTGCGGTGGCCGTGCTGGGCCTGCTGGGAGCCTTCATCGCTCCGGCCAGGTTCTGGCTCCTGGTGCCCGCGGCGGCCCTGGCCGTCATCGGCCTGCTGTGCGCCGTCCTCTTCCCCCTCTGGTGGTTCCGCACCCACCGGTGGGAGGTCACCGACGACGCGGTCTACGTACGGACCGGTGTCTTCCTGCAGGAGTGGCGGATCGCGCCGATGTCCCGCATCCAGACCGTGGACACCGTGCGGGGCCCGCTGGAGCAGCTCTTCGGACTGGCCACGGTCACGGTCACCACCGCGTCCGCCAAGGGGGCCGTGCAGATCGAGGGCCTCGGCCACGAGGTCGCGGCCGAGCTCGCCGAACGGCTGACCAGGGTCACGCAGGCCACCCCCGGGGACGCCACGTGAGCACCGCCGCGGCCGAGGACCCCCGGTGGCGGCGGATCCACCCGCGCACGGTGCTGGTCACCGCGCTCGTCACGGCAGGAGTCGCGGCCGGCGCCGCCGTACCGGCCGTCCTCGCGCTGTCCGGCCGGTTCGGATACGCGCGAGCCATCGGCTGGGCGCTGGCCGGGGCGGTTGTCCTGATCGGGTGCGCCGCCGCCGGTGACTACGTGCGGTGGCGGCGCACCCGCTACCGCATCGGCCCCGAACGCGTCGATCTGCACACCGGGCTCCTGCTGGTCAAACGGCGCTCACTGGACCGGACACGGATCCGCAGCGTCGACCTCACCGCCCCCGTCCAGCTGCGGCTCCTCGGGCTGGTCACGGTGCGCATCGGCACCGGCGAACAGGCCGGCAGCGAATCCACCCTGGAACTCGACCCCGTCGCCCGGGCCGAGGGGGAGCGGCTGCGTCACGAACTCCTCGACCGTGCCGCGGAGTCGGGCTCCGGGACGCACCGCGAGGGCGAACTGGCCACGCTCGACCCGCACTGGATCCGCTACGCACCGGTCTCCTTCGTCGCTCCCGCACTGGGTGGCGCCGCGGTCGGCGGTCTGCTGCAGATCAGCGAGTGGGCCGGGGTGCAGGGAGAGGTGATCGACTGGGTCGCGGACCGCTTCCTCGACACCCCGCTGGTCTGGGCGATCCTGGTCATGGTGGGTGCGGCCCTGGCCGCCGGTGTCGTCGGGGCACTCGGCCTCTGGGTCGAGATGTGGTGGAACTACCGCCTGGAACGCGAACCCGGCGGCACCCTGCGGGTGCGGCGGGGGCTGCTGACCTCCCGCTCCCTCTCCGTCGAGGAACGCCGGCTGCGCGGAGTGGACCTGGTGGAACCGCTCGGCGTACGGCTGTTCGGCGCCGCGCGGGTGGACGCGATCACCACGGGGCTGGCCAAGGACGAGGAAGCGCAGGGCGCCGACCACAACACCCTGCTCCCGGCCGCGCCCCGTGCGCTGGCCGACACGATCGCGGCCGAGGTCCTGCGGGAGAGAAGGACCCCGACCGGTGCCCCGCTGACCACCCACCCCCGCGCGGCCCGGAGCAGGAGGCTGCGCCGCGCGCTGGGGGCCGTTCTGGTCCCCGTGCTGGCCCTGGCGGTGCTGGGCGCCGTACTCACGCCCGTACTCCTGTGGATCGCGCTGGCCTGTGCCGTGGTGTTCCTTCCCCTCGCCGTGCTGCTGGCCCTCGACGCGTACCGGGCACTGGGGCACACCGTCAGCGGCGACTACCTCGTGACCCGGTCCGGTACCGTCCGGCGGTCCACGGCGGCCCTGCAGCGGACCGGGGTGATCGGCTGGACGGTGAAGCAGTCCTGCTTCCAGCGCCGGGCCGGGCTGTTGAGTGTCACCGCCACGACGGCAGCCGGGGCCGGGGCGTACACCGCGCACGACACCGATTCCTCCGAAGGCCTCACCTTCGCCGCGGAGGCCGTGCCCGGCCTGCTGGAGCCGTTCCTGGAGCGCACCTGAGCGGCACGGGTCAGCCGTGCGTCGTGTCGATGACGCAGAAGCGGTTGCCCTCGGTGTCCGCGAGAACCACGAAGTCCGGATCCGGCGGATAGAGCTCCCACGCCACCGGCCGCGCCCCCAGGCCCGTCAGCCGCGCCACCTCGGCGTCCTGCTCGGCGGTGTACAGATCGAGGTGGACGCGCGGCACCTCCTGCACGGGCGACTGGCTCCGCCCCAGGGCCAGTCCGGCGCCGTGCCCCTCGGCCGGGACCAGCACCACCCAGTCGTCCTCGAGCGGCTCACGCTCCACGTAGCCGAGCGCCGCCATCCAGAAGTCCGCCGCACGCCGTACGTCCGACGCGCCCATCACCACAGTCCCGATTCGCACCATGGCGCCACCCTGGCACGACGGAGGCCCGGCCACGCTCCTGGGAGCGGAACCGGGCCTCGGACGACCAGTGCCTACGCGGAGGCAGGCGGGTAGAGCGCACGCGGCAGCCGCGAGGCCGCCGCCGCGTCCAGCAGCCACAGCGTGCGGCTGCGGCCGTACGCGCCCGCCGCCGGGGCCTGGATCTCCCCGGCACCGGACAGCGCGATCTCCGCCGCCTCGGCCTTGTCCTCACCCGCCGCCAGGAGCCACACCTCGCGCGCGGCCCGGATGGCGGGCAGCGTGAGCGAGACACGGGTGGGCGGCGGCTTGGGAGCGCCGTGCACACCGACGACGGTGCGCTCGGTCTCCCGTACCGCCGGCAGCTCCGGGAAGAGCGACGCGACATGCGTGTCCGGGCCGACGCCCAGCATCAGCACATCGAACGTCGGTACGGGCCCGTGGTCCTCCGGGCCCGCCGCGGCAGCCAGTTCGGCCGCGTACCCGGCGGCGGCGGCATCCGCGTCGCCGCCGTACGGACCGTCCGAAGCAGGCATCGCGTGCACCCGGGACGGGTCCAGGGCCACCGCGTCCAGCAGGGCCTCGCGGGCCTGCGTGACGTTGCGCTCCGGGTCGCCCTCGGGCAGGAACCGCTCGTCGCCCCACCACAGGTCGAGCCGCGACCAGTCGATCGCGTCCCGCGCGGGCGAACCGGCGAGCGCGGCCAGCAGGCCGTTGCCGTTGCGCCCGCCGGTGAGGACCACGGAGGCCGATCCGCGTGCGGCCTGGGCGTCCACGATCTTCGTGATCAGCCGGGCCGCCGCGGCCTGGGCCATCAGCTCCTTGTCGCGGTGCACGACGAGCTGCGGAGCACTCACTTCGAGGCCGCCTTCTTGGCCGCGGCCTTCTTCGCCGCCGGGGCCGCGGCCCCGGCGGGGGACGACGGCTTGTGCCCGGCACCGACCGAGGACGCCTCGGCGGGACCGCCGAGACGCTCCACGCCGAACTTCACCGTGGCCTCGTAGATGTTGTCCGGGTCCAGCCGTCGCAGCTCCTCCGCGAGGAGCTCGGCGGTCTCCCGCCGCTTCAGCGCCACCGCACGGTCCGGCTGGCCCACCATGGAGAGCGTGGCCAGCGAGCCGTCGGCCCGGTCCAGAACGATGACACCGTTCTTGGTCTCCAGCCGGACGGCCGTAAGACCGGGACCGGCGGACAGGGTGCGCTCCACCGGGACACCGAGCCGGTCCGCGAGCCACATGGCCAGCAGTTCGCAGCTCGGGTTGTCCGACTCGCCCTCGACCGTCGCCGAGACGACCTGGGCGGGCTGCTGGTCGAGCGCGGCCGCCAGCATCGAGCGCCACGGCGTGATGCGGGTCCACGCCAGGTCGGTGTCGCCCGGCTGGTACGTCGCCGCACGCACCGCGAGCTCGTCGAGCGGGTGCTCGGCCGAGTACGTGTCGGTGATACGGCGCTGGGCCAGCGCACCCAGCGGGTCCTTCGCCGGGTCCGCCGGGGCGTCCTCGGGCCACCACACCACGACCGGGGCGTCCGGCAGCAGCAGCGGCAGGACGACCGACTGGGCGTGATTGGCCAGCTCGCCGTGCAGACGCAGGACGACGGTCTCGCCGGAGCCCGAGTCGGAACCGACCCGCACCTCGGCGTCGAGGCGGGCGTCACGCCGGCTGCGCGGCGAACGGCTGATCCGCTTGATCACCGCGATGATGCGCGAGGGGTGCTCGCGCGAGGAGTCGGCCGCCGCCCGGAGGGCGTCGTAGGCGTTCTCCTCGTCGGTGACGACGACGAGGGTGAGCACCATTCCGATGGCCGGGGTGCCGATGGAACGGCGGGCCGACACCAGGGCCTGGTTGATCTTGCTGGACGTGGTTTCCGTGAGATCGATCTTCATGGCCGGCGCCAGCTCCGTCCGTCGCGTGCGAGCATCTCGTCGGCTTCGGCCGGACCCCAGGTGCCGGCCGCGTACTGGGCGGGCTTGCCGTGCTTGTCCCAGTACTCCTCGATCGGGTCGAGGATGTTCCAGGAGAGCTCGACCTCCTGGTGGCGCGGGAAGAGGTTGGCGTCGCCGAGCAGGACATCCAGGAGAAGCCGCTCGTACGCCTCCGGGCTGGACTCCGTGAAGGACTCGCCGTACGCGAAGTCCATCGTGACGTCCCGTACCTCCATGGAGGTACCGGGCACCTTGGAGCCGAACCGCACCGTGACGCCCTCGTCCGGCTGCACCCGGATGACCAGGGCGTTGCCGCCCAGCTCCTCCGTCGCACCGGACTCGAAGGGCAGGTACGGGGCGCGCTTGAAGACGACCGCGATCTCCGTGACCCGGCGACCGAGCCGCTTTCCGGTACGGAGGTAGAACGGCACGCCCGCCCAGCGGCGGTTGTTGATCGTCAGCTTGATCGCGGCGAAGGTGTCGGTCTTCGACTTGGGGTCGATACCGTCCTCCTCCAGATAGCCGGGGACTTCCTCGCCGCCCTGCCACGCGTGCGCGTACTGGCCGCGCACGGTGTGCTTGCCCAGGTCGTCCGGCAGTTCCACCGCCGTGAGCACCTTGAGCTTCTCGGCGACCAGGGCCTTCGGGTGGAAGGAGCCGGGCTCCTCCATCGCGGTCAGCGCCAGCAGCTGGAGCAGGTGGTTCTGGATGACGTCACGGGCTGCGCCGATGCCGTCGTAGTAGCCGGCCCGGCCGCCGATGCCGATGTCCTCGGCCATCGTGATCTGGATGTGGTCGACGTACGACCTGTTCCAGATCGGCTCGAACATCGTGTTGGCGAAGCGCAGCGCCAGGATGTTCTGGACCGTCTCCTTGCCGAGGTAGTGGTCGATACGGAAGACCTCGTTCGGCGGGAACACATCGTGCACGAGCTGGTTGAGCTCCTGCGCGCTGGTGAGGTCGTGCCCGAACGGCTTCTCGATGACGGCACGCCGCCAGGAGCCCTCCTTCTGGTCCGCGAGCCCGTGCTTCTTGAGCTGCTGGACGACCTTGGGGAAGAACTTCGGCGGTACGGACAGGTAGAAGGCGAAGTTGCCTCCCGTGCCCTGTGCCTTGTCGAGCTCCTGGATCGTGGCCTTCAGGGTCTCGAAGGCGTCGTCGTCGTCGAAGTTGCCCTGGACGAAGCGCATCCCCTGGATGAGCTGCTGCCAGACCTCTTCACGGAACGGCGTACGCGCGTGCTGCTTGACGGCGTCGTGGACCTCCTGGGCGAAGTCCTCGTCCTGCCACTCGCGGCGTGCGAAACCGATGAGCGAGAAGCCCGGCGGCAGCAGGCCGCGGTTGGCCAGGTCGTAGACGGCGGGCATCAGCTTTTTACGGGACAAATCGCCCGTGACGCCAAAGATCACCAGGCCCGACGGCCCCGCGATACGCGGGAGCCGTCGGTCCTGGGCGTCACGGAGCGGGTTCACTCCGGGAACACCAGACAAGGTGGTCAGCCCTCCGAAGGAGCGAGGCGCTTGAGCTCGGCCTCGGTGGAGTTGAGCAGGTCGATCCAGGCAGCCTCGAACTTCTCGACGCCCTCGTCCTCGAGGAGCTGGACGACGTCGTCGTAGCTGACCCCGAGCTTCCCGACGGCGTCGAGCTCGGCACGTGCCTGCTCGTAGGTGCCGACGATGGTGTTGCCCGTGATCTGTCCGTGGTCCGCCGTGGCGTTCAGCGTGCCCTCGGGCATGGTGTTCACCGTGCCGGGGGCGACCAGGTCGTCCACGTACAGGGTGTCCTTGTACGCGGGGTCCTTCACGCCCGTGGAGGCCCACAGTGGACGCTGCTTGTTGGCGCGGGCCTTGTCCAGGGCCGCCCAGCGGTCGGAGGAGAAGACCTCCTCGTACGCCTCGTAGGCGAGGCGGGCGTTGGCCAGAGCGGCCTTGCCCTTCAGTGCCTTCGCCTCGTCGGTGCCCACGGCGTCCAGGCGCTTGTCGATCTCGCTGTCCACACGGGACACGAAGAACGAGGCCACCGAGTGGATCTTGGAGAGGTCCAGGCCCGCGGCCTTCGCCTTCTCCAGGCCCGCCAGGTAGGCGTCCATGACCTCGCGGTAGCGCTCCAGCGAGAAGATCAGCGTCACGTTGACGCTGATGCCCTTGCCGATGACCTCGGTGATCGCCGGCAGGCCGGCCTTGGTCGCCGGGATCTTGATGAGCGTGTTCGGCCGGTCCACCAGCCAGGCAAGCTGCTTGGCCTCGGCGACGGTGGCCGCCGTGCGGTGGGCCAGGCGCGGGTCGACCTCGATGGAGACCCGGCCGTCCTGGCCGTCGGTGGCGTCGAAGACCGGGCGCAGGATGTCGGCGGCGTCGCGGACGTCGGCCGTCGTGATCATGCGGATGGCCTCGTCGACCGTGACCTTGCGGGTGGCGAGGTCGGTGAGCTGCTGGTCGTAACCGTGGCCCTCGGAGATCGCCTTCTGGAAGATCGACGGGTTGGTCGTGACACCCACGACGTGGCTCTGGTCGATCAGCTCGGCCAGGTTGCCGGAGGTGATCCGGGTACGGGAAAGGTCATCGAGCCAGATCGCCACGCCCTCGTCGGAGAGGCGCTTGAGTGCGTCTGTCATGAGAATTGCATCTCCTACTAGTCGTATAACCGGGTCAGCGCGCGGTGGCGGCGAGAGATTCCCGGGCGGCGGCGGCCACGTGGCCGGCGGTGAAGC
The DNA here is from genome assembly GCF_042796085.1 of Streptomyces sp. NPDC056452. NCBI lineage: Bacteria > Bacillati > Actinomycetota > Actinomycetes > Kitasatosporales > Streptomycetaceae > Streptomyces > Streptomyces sp. NPDC056452. The sequence continues at coordinate 3,394 of NZ_JBHTRI010000015.1, read as the reverse complement.
CGAACTCGCGGAAGAGGACCTTGGCGTCGGCCGAGGCACCGAAGTGCTCCAGCGAGACGATCCGGCCCGCGTCACCCACGTACCGGTGCCAGGTCAGACCGATGCCGGCCTCGACGGCGACACGGGCCTTGACGGACGGCGGCAGCACGCTGTCCTTGTACTCCTGGTCCTGCTCCTCGAACCACTCGACACACGGCATCGAGACCACACGGGTCGGAACACCGGCCGCCTGGAGCTCGTCCCGCGCCTCGACGGCCAGCTGGACCTCGGAGCCCGTACCGATCAGAACGGCCTGCGGCTCGCCGCCCTCGGCCTCGAACAGGACGTAGCCGCCCTTGGCCGCGTCCTCGTTCGCCGCGTACGTCGGCACACCCTGGCGGGTCAGCGCCAGACCGTGCGGGGCGCCCTTGCCGAACACCTTGGTGTAGCGGCGAAGGATCTCGCGCCAGGCGATCGTGGTCTCGTTGGCGTCGGCCGGGCGGACGACGTTGAGGCCCGGGATGGCGCGCAGCGAGGCGATGTGCTCGACCGGCTGGTGGGTCGGACCGTCCTCACCGAGGCCGACCGAGTCGTGCGTCCACACGTACGTCACCGGCAGGTGCATCAGCGCGGACAGGCGCACGGCGTTGCGCATGTAGTCGGAGAACACCAGGAAGGTGCCGCCGTAGATACGGGTGTTGCCGTGCAGTGCGATGCCGTTCATGGCCGCGGCCATCGAGTGCTCGCGGATGCCGAAGTGGATCGTCCGGCCGTACGGGTCGGCCTCGGGCAGCGGGTTGCCTGCCGGGAGGAACGACGACGTCTTGTCGATCGTGGTGTTGTTCGAACCGGCCAGGTCGGCCGAGCCGCCCCACAGCTCGGGGATGACCCCGCCGAGCGCCTGCAGGACCTTGCCGGAGGCCGCACGGGTGGCGACACCGTGGCCGGCCTCGAAGACGGGAAGCTTGTCCTCCCAGCCCTCGGGCAGCTCGCCCGCGGAGATGCGGTCGAACTCGGCGGCGCGCTCCGGGCTGGCCGTGCGCCACGCCGCGAAGGACTTCTCCCACTCGGCCTGGGCCTCACGGCCGCGGTCCAGTGCCTCACGGGTGTGCGAGATGACCTCGTCGGAGACCTCGAAGGTCTTCTCCGGGTCGAAGCCGAGCACCCGCTTGGTGGCCGCGATCTCCTCGTCGCCGAGCGCCGAGCCGTGTGCGGCCTCGGTGTTCTGGGCGTTCGGGGCGGGCCAGGCGATGATCGAGCGGGCCGCGATGAACGACGGGCGCTCGGTCTCGGCCTTGGCGGCCAGCAGCGCCCGGTAGAGGCCCTCGGGGTCCAGGTCGCCGCTGGGCGACTGGTCGACGCGCTGGACGTGCCAGCCGTAGGACTCGTACCGCTTGAGGGTGTCCTCGGAGACCGCGGTCTCCGTGTCGCCCTCGATCGAGATGTGGTTGTCGTCCCACAGGAGCACCAGGTTGCCGAGCTTCTGGTGGCCGGCGAGCGAGGACGCCTCGGCGGAGATGCCCTCCTGGAGGCAGCCGTCACCGGCGATGACCCAGATCGTGTGGTCGAACGGGGAGGTGCCGGGGCTCGCCTCCGGGTCGAACAGGCCGCGCTCGTAACGGGAGGCCATCGCCATGCCCACGGCGTTCGCGACACCCTGACCGAGCGGGCCGGTCGTCGTCTCGACGCCGGTGGTGTGGCCGTACTCCGGGTGGCCGGGCGTCTTGGAGCCCCAGGTGCGGAAGGCCTTGAGGTCGTCCAGCTCCAGGCCGTAACCGGCCAGGTAGAGCTGGATGTAGAGCGTCAGGCTGGAGTGGCCCGCGGAAAGGACGAACCGGTCGCGGCCGGTCCAGTCGGCGTCCGCCGGGTCGTGGCGCATCACCTTCTGGAAGAGGGTGTACGCGGCAGGAGCCAGGCTCATCGCCGTACCCGGGTGGCCGTTTCCGACTTTCTGTACGGCGTCCGCGGCGAGGACGCGGACAGTGTCCACGGCCCGCTGGTCCAATTCGGTCCACTGGAGGTCTGTGGTGGTCGGCTTGGTGCTCACCCTGAGTCAGGGCTCCTCTCCACTGTTCGTAAACCGGTGGCTGATACCGCACCGGGCATTGCCGAGCCTACCCCCGGAACAAGGCCTCACTTCTGCCCTTTCCACAGTGCGGGCGACCTGCGGAGTTCGCCTCCCGTATGAGCGCCACCGTTCACTTCTGCGCCACCCCAACACGACCCCACCCCCGCGAAGAGCGGCGTATCCGCAACGTCTACAGTGGTCTGGTTCGCGCAAGTCTTTACCGGGCCTTCATGCCCGGAGCTTGCTGGGATTTCTCTGTCAGGGGTGTGCGTGACGGCCGTCGAGTCCCGACCCGCAGGGGTCGCCTTGACTCCGAGCCCAGTGGGCCAACGCCCGTTCGGGGCCCGCATCAAGGCATTCGTGGCACTTACCAAGCCGCGCATCATCGAGTTGCTGCTGATCACCACCGTTCCGGTGATGTTTCTTGCCGCTCAAGGCGTGCCCGACCTGTGGCTCGTAGTCACCACCACCATCGGCGGATATCTCTCCGCGGGCGGTGCCAATGCGCTCAACATGTATATCGACCGTGACATCGACGCGCTGATGGACCGTACGTCCCAGAGGCCGCTGGTCACCGGCATGGTGAGCCCGCGCGAGTGCCTGGTCTTCGGAATCGCCCTCGGAGTGATTTCGACGGTCTGGTTCGGCCTGCTCGTCAACTGGCTCTCGGCCGCGCTCTCGCTCGGCGCACTTCTGTTCTATGTCGTCGTCTACACGATGCTGCTCAAGCGCCGGACCTCGCAGAACATCGTCTGGGGCGGAATCGCCGGCTGCATGCCCGTGCTCATCGGCTGGTCCGCCGTGACCAATTCGATGTCCTGGGCCGCAGTCATTCTTTTCGCCGTCATCTTCTTCTGGACGCCGCCGCACTACTGGCCGCTGTCGATGAAGGTGAAGGAGGACTACGCCCGGGTCGGCGTCCCGATGCTCCCGGTCGTCGCCTCCAACCGGGTGGTCGCCCGCCAGATCGTCGTCTACAGCTGGGTGATGGTCGGCGTCTCGCTGCTGCTCACCCCGCTGGGCTACACCGGCTGGTTCTACACGGCTGTGGCCCTGCTGGCCGGCGGCTTCTGGCTCTGGGAGGCGCACGGCCTGCAGAACCGGGCCAGGGCCGGGGTGACCGGCGGAAAGCTCAAGGAGATGCGACTGTTCCACTGGTCCATCACCTATGTCTCCCTCTTGTTCGTCGCCATCGCGGTGGACCCCTTCCTGCGGTAGTCCCGCAGGTACGAAGCTCCGCCGACGGGCGGGGGGCGTGGCAAATTCCCCGACCCCCCCCCCGCCCCCGGGTGTTACCGGCCGGGGGCTCAATTTTTATGGGTCGCATGGAGTTGCCCCCAACCCGCA
>NZ_JBHTRI010000014.1:0-184218 GCF_042796085.1 Streptomyces sp. NPDC056452 | reverse complement strand
CCCCCGGGCCACGGGCCGTACGGGCGGGTCTGGAAGACTGCCCGACGCCATGAGCCAGTTACCCGAGCAGCCCGCCTACAGCTCCGTACCGACCAGCGCCGATGTGGCGCGCCTCGCCGGAGTCTCCCGGGCCACCGTGTCCTACGTACTGAACAACAACTCGACCGTACGGATCAGCGAACCCACCCGCCGCCGGGTCAGGGAAGCGGCCTCCGACCTCGGCTACGTCCCGCACGCGGCTGCCCGCAGTCTGCGCGCCGGACACACCAGGACGGTGCTGCTGGCCGCCGCGCACGTGCCTGCCGGACCACTCCACCAGCGCTTCTACCAGGATCTCCAGACGGATCTGCGCCGGCTCGACTACACCGTCGTGCAGTACGGCAGCGTCGGCCTCGACGCCGACGAGGCGGTCAGGGCGTGGGCGGAGCTCCGTCCCGTCGCGGTCGTCTCGCCGGGCGGCATCACCCTCACCCCGCAGGGCATAGGGGTGCTCACCCGCTCGGGCGCCAAGGCGGTGATCACGCTCGGACCGGAGCCCGTGGACGGCGCCCACGCGCTCGTCATGGACCAGCGCCAGGTCGGCAGCTGCGCGGCCACGCACCTGCTGTCCCGCGGGCGCCGCCGGATCGGGGTGGTCATGCCCCAGGACCCCGGCCTCGCGGTGTTCTCCGAACCGCGGCTGGCCGGCGCGCTCCGTGCGGTGGAGCAGTCCGGGACCGATGCCCGGATCCAGCCGCTGCCGTTGCGGTACGAGGAGGAGTCGGCCGGGGAACTGGCGGGCCGGTGGCGGACGCTGGGCCTGGACGCCGTCTTCGCGTACAACGACGAGTACGCCATGCTCCTGATGAGGGCATTGCAGGACGTCGGCGTCCAGGTGCCCGCGGAGACGGCCGTCATCGGTGCGGACGACCTGATGCTCGGCAGGCTCCTGCGGCCCCGTCTCAGCAGCGTCAGGATGGAACTGGCGACGGCCCAGCCGCTCGCGGAGATGATCGACCGCCTGGTCCAGCACCCCGGCGGTGCACCGGAGCGTCACGACCTGCTGCGGGCCCGCCCGGTGGCACGCGAGTCCAGCTGAACGGGTCGTGGGCGGTGTCACGACGTGCGCAGCCGACGGCAGATGTCTAGCGTCTTCGGCATGAGCCATCCGCAGAGCTACGAGATCCTGCTGGTCCCGGAATTCAAGGAGTCCGCCGGCGCCCCCACGCCCGGTGCCGCCATTCGCTCCGCGGTCGTGGCGGCCACGGGGGACACGGGGGCGTCGGGGTACCCGCGCTACGCGGGGGACGGCATGGAGGCGGACATCGACCCGGCGACCCACACCGTGGAGGCCCTGCTCGTGGATGGGGCGGAGCTGGACTACGGCCTCACGGTCCGGATCGCGGAGCGGAGGGGCGGGACGGGGATGGGCGAGCCCGGGGCGGGGGAGGAGACCGCCGAACCCACGGGGGAGGAGACCGGCGACCGCTGAGCACCGGCTCGCCGCACCGCCCCGCTCACATCCGGCCCGTCCACCACGGCGCCTCCGGGCAGGCGTGTGGATCGGGGAGGGTGCGGGAGATGAATTCCGCGTCGAGGGGTTCGACGAGAGCACGCAGGCGCCGTGCGCTCCGGCGGGGAAGCGCGTGCAGCGCGGTCTCCAGGACGGCCCGGCCGCAGTGGTCCTCGCAGCACGGGTACATGTCGTCGCCGGTGAGGGCGAGCGTCCTGGCAGGACGGCTCAGCTGCGCCCGCCAGGAACGCAGGCCCCTGGCCACGGCTCCCGGCTGCAACCGGCTCCGTTCGAGAGCGATGACATCGGCCTGCGCGCGGGCGTCGAGGCCGTCGACGGGGGTGTGGGGCGCGGGGTGCTTCGGAGACAGGCCCGCACGGACGTGCGCCGGGCGCCTACGCGCCATGGGTCCTTCCTGAGGTCTGCATGGCGGGATCCTGGCACGGGTGCGAGCGGCGCACCAGCCGTTTTCGGTCTTCGTCAGAGCCTTCCCGTACGTGAGGGCCCGGCCGTACCCGGCCGGGCCCTCACCATGTCTGCCGCAGAGCCTCAGGGACTAGGGCTGCTCCTGCTGAGCCTGCTTCTGCTCCTCGACGGACTTGCGTACCTCGTCCATGTCGAGCTTCCGCGCCTGCCCGATGACGTCCTCGAGGGCGGCCTCGGGGAGTGCTCCGGGCTGGGAGAAGACCGCCACGTTGTCCCGGACGATCATCAGAGTGGGAATGGACCGGATCTCGAAGGCCGCCGCCAGTTCCTGCTGCGCCTCCGTGTCGACCTTGGCGAAGACCAGGTCGGGGTGGCGCTCGGACGCCGAGTCGTAGACCGGCGCGAACTGCTTGCACGGACCGCACCAGGAAGCCCAGAAGTCGATCAGTAGAAAGTCGTTGTCGGTCACGACCTGATCGAAGTTTTCCTTGGTGAGCTCTACGGTGCTCATACTCTGCTACCTCTTCCTCTGCCCGTTCGGACCTGTCCGGCACAACGGTGACGTCGCTTTCCCTATTCCGCCTGCCCATGTGGCAGCGGCGCACACCCACGACCAGACTGTCCTCATGACTGATGCTGGGGAGAACACCGAGTACGACGTCGTGGTGATCGGGGCCGGTCCCGTGGGGGAGAACGTGGCCGACCGCACCCGGGCCGCCGGACTGAGCACGGCCGTTGTCGAGTCCGAACTCATCGGGGGCGAATGTTCCTACTGGGCCTGCATGCCGAGCAAGGCGCTGCTCCGCCCGGTCGTCGCCCGGGCCGACGCGCGCCGCGTCCCGGGCCTGAGCGCCGCCGTGGAGGGTCCGCTCGACGCGGACGCCGTCCTTGCCCACCGTGACTGGATGACTTCCCACTGGAAGGACGACGGCCAGGTCGCGTGGCTGGAGGGCATCGGCGCTGACATCTACCGGGGCAAGGGCCGGCTGACCGGAACCCGGACGGTTTCCGTGACCGCCCCGGACGGTACGCGGAAGCAGCTCACCGCCCGGCACGCCGTCGCCGTCTGCACCGGCAGCAGGGCCGTCGTTCCCGCGCTGCCCGGCATCGCGGACGTACGCCCCTGGACCAGCCGCGAGGCGACCAGCGCCAAGGAGGTGCCCGGCCGCCTCGTCGTCGTCGGAGGCGGAGTGGTCGGCGTCGAGATGGCCACCGTCTGGCAGGGGCTCGGCTCCCAGGTGACGATGCTGATCCGCGGCCGGAGGCTGCTCCCCAAGATGGAGCCGTTCGCGGGTGAACTGGTCGCCGAGGCGTTGACCGAAGCAGGCGTCCGGATCCTCACGGGAGTGTCGGCCACCGTCGCGCGGAGGGCGGGCAAGGACGGCCCCGTGACCGTCGAACTGGACAACGGGGAACAACTGGAGACCGACGAGATCCTCTTCGCCACCGGCCGGGCCCCGCGCACCGACGACCTCGGCCTGGACACGGTGGGACTGAAGCCCGGCTCCTGGCTCGCCGTGGACGACAGCTGCCTGGTCGAGGGCAGCGACTGGCTGTACGCGGTCGGCGACGTCAACCACCGCGCGCTGCTGACGCACCAGGGCAAGTACCAGGCCCGTATCGCGGGAGCCGCGATCGCGGCCCGCGCCCGGAAGACACCGCTCCTGGAGACGGACCGGTGGGGTGCGCACGCGGCCACCGCCGACCACGCCGCGGTCCCCCAGGTCGTCTTCACCGACCCGGAGGCCTCCTCGGTCGGGCTCACCCTCGCGGAGGCGGAAGCGGCCGGCCACCGGGTAAGGGCCGTCGACCACGACCTGGCCGCGGTCGCCGGTTCGGGCCTGTACGCCACGGGGTACAAGGGCCGCGCGCGGATGGTCGTCGACCTGGACCGCGAGATCCTGCTCGGAGTCACCTTCGTCGGACCGGGCATCGGTGAACTCCTGCACTCCGCGACGATCGCCGTCGCCGGCGAGGTTCCCCTCGACCGGCTGTGGCACGCGGTCCCCGCCTACCCGACGATCAGCGAGATCTGGCTGCGTCTGCTGGAGGCGTACCGCAGCTGAGCACGGTCCTGTGTGCCGAGACTCCGGAGCAGCCATGAACCGCCGTCCTCCCGACGCCGACCCCGGCCTGACGGGCGCCCGCCCGGGCGGACCGCCACGGCTGACCGAGGACGAGTTCGGCGTGCTGTACCGGCGCCTGCGCTCCCGCGCCGCCTGGGCGGCGGGTGAGAGAGGCGCTCTGGACGCCGTGACCCCCGCCCGGGTGGTGGCCGCCACCCGGGAGGTACGGACCGGCCGGACGGTCACGCTCTCCGCGCCCGTGGACACACTGCCGGGCCCGGACAACCCGGAGCCCGCGAGGCACCGGATGACCGGGCCGGGGGAGGAGGACACCTCGCACGGGCTCCACTTCGCGAGGGACAGCTTCGCGATGAACGTGCACGGCGACGCGGACAGCCACATCGACGCGCTCTGCCACGTGATCTACGACGGCACCCTGCACGGTGGCGTGCCCGCGAGCAGCGTCACGGCGAGCGGGGCAGCGGCCCTCTCCATCGCGGCGGCCCGCGACGGGATCGTCGGTCGCGGCGTACTGCTGGACATCCCGCGGCTGCGCGGCGTGCCGTGGCTCGAGCCGGGTGATCATGTGACCGCCGACGACCTCACCGCGGCCGAGACCGCTCAGGACGTCCGCGTGGGCGAGGGCGACCTCCTGTTCGTCCGGGTCGGGCATCGCCTACGCCGCGCGGAGCTCGGACCGTGGGACGCGGCACGTGAGCGGGCCGGCCTCCATCCGACGGCTATGGAGTTCCTGGCGGACCGGAAGGTGGCCGTGCTCGGCGGCGACGGGAACAACGACACCGCCCCGAGTTCCACCGACGGGGTCGATTTCCCGGTGCATGTGCTGGCTATCCACGCCATGGGCCTCCATCTGCTGGACTACCTGCAGTTCGAGGACCTGGTACCGGTCTGCGAGGCGGAGGGACGCTGGTCGTTCCTCTGCGTGATCGCCCCGCTCAGGCTGCCGCACGCCACCGGTTCACCGGTGAACCCGATCGCCGTCCTCTGAGAGCTCCCCGGGTCGCCGCCCATCCGACCGACCGATAACTTGTGATTTGGTGGCGAATATCCCAATGATGCGCAGGTCTGTCCGGTGCGGAACGGTCCAGGGGCCCCGGGACAGGCGCTACGGCCACGACAGCCGATGACTCCTAGAACGGGACCCTCTCATGGCCGACGACCAGCACTACGACGTCATCATCATCGGTTCGGGAGCGGGTGGCGGTACGCTCGCGCACCGGCTGGCGCCCACCGGCAAACGGGTCCTGATCCTGGAGCGCGGCGGCTACCTGCCCCGGGAGCGTGACAACTGGGACTCCACCGCCGTCTTCGTCAAGGGCAAGTACCGTGCCCCAGAGTTCTGGTACGACAAGCACGGCAAACAGTTCCCGCCGGAGGTCAACTACTACGTCGGGGGCAACACCAAGTTCTACGGCGCCGCACTCTTCCGGCTCCGGCCCGAGGACTTCGGGGAGCTGCGTCACCACGACGGCATCTCTCCGGCCTGGCCGATCCGTTACGAGGACCTGGAGCCGTACTACACCGAGGCCGAGCACCTCTACCTCGTCCACGGCCGACACGGCGAGGACCCCACGGAAGGACCGGCCGGCGCGCAGTACGCGTACCCGCCGGTGGAGCACGAGGCCCGCATCCAGCAGCTCAGTGACGATCTGGAGAGAGTCGGCCTGCACCCCTTCCACCTGCCCATCGGCGTGAACCTCACCCAGGACGAGAACGGCCGGGCCACCCACGACAGCGTCTGCATCCGCTGCGACAGGGTCGACGGGTTCCCCTGCCTGGTGGGCGCGAAGTCCGACGCGCAGGTGATCTGCGTCGACCCGGCGCTCACGTACGACAACGTCACGATGGTGACCGACGCCGATGTCCGGCGCCTGGAGACCGACCCCACCGGACGCACCGTCACCGGAGTCGTCGCCGAACTCAAGGACGGAACGACCGAGGAATTCAGCGCCGACATCGTGGTGGTCGCCGCAGGCGCGGTCAACTCCGCCGTCCTGCTGCTGCGTTCGGCCAACGACAAGCATCCTGAAGGCCTGGCCAACAGCTCCGGCGTGGTCGGGCGCCACTACATGCGGCACAACAACCTGGCGCTGATGGCGGTGTCGAAGGAACCGAACCCCACCAGGTTCCAGAAGACACTGGCGCTGAACGACTGGTACCTGGGCGCGGACGACTGGGACTATCCGCTCGGCGGCATCCAGATGCTCGGCAAGTCGGACGCCGACCAGATCCACGGGGAGGCACCGCGCTGGGCCGGCACGGTCCTGCCCGACATTCCCTTCGAGGTGCTGGCACATCACGCCGTCGACTTCTGGCTGTGCGGGGAGGACCTTCCGCTGCCGGAGAGCCGGGTGACCCTCGACAAGGACGACGCCATTCACCTGGCCCTAGACGAGAAGAACAACATCGCCGGGCTGAAGCGCCTCCAGCACAAGCTGCGGGGCATGCTCGGGCACCTGGGCATGCACGAGCACCATCTGCTGGATCACAGCATCTACCTGCACAAGGGCATGCCGATCGGCGCCACCGCCCACCAGGCGGGCACCGTGCGGTTCGGCGACGACCCGCGGAGTTCCGCCCTCGACGTCAACTGCAAGGCCCACGACCTCGACAACCTCTACGTCGTGGACACCAGCTTCTTCCCCAGCATCGGCGCGGTGAACCCGTCACTGACCGCGATCGCCAACGCCCTGCGGGTCGGCGACCACATCGCCGCCCGGCTGGGCTGACGGGGCGGTGTCCGGCACGCCGCGGGTGCCCGCGCGGCTCCGACATGCGGATCGTCGGCGAGGGCGGCAACCTGGGAGAGGAGCGAGCGCGCCGGCACAGTCATGTGGCCAGGTGGGACCGTGGGGGAGACCGGAGGCGATCCGTCAATGGCATCAGACGACGCGCTGCTGGTCGTGGACGTGTCGGGAACCGTGCTCGAGTGGACCCAGGAGGCCGAAGACGCATTCGGCTGTGCAGCCTCGGAAGCAGTGGGGCGGCCTGCCTGGGAGCTGGTCCTCGCCGCGGCGGGTCCGGACGCCGAGAACCTGAGGTCGCGGGCCGGCGGTGCTGAGTCCGAAGGGCTGCTGCTGCGGCCTCTGGTCCGTCCGGACGGCTCCAGCGCCTGGGGTGTGCACCGGGCGGCGCCCGGCGAGGTCGACGACCCGCTCGGCAAGGCCCTGCTGAGGGCGCTGTTCACCATGTCCCCCATCGGGATGCAGGTCATGGACACCGACCTGCGGATCCTCCGGGTGAACACGGCAGCCGGCGGTATCCGTGGGATACCCGCCGACCGTCTGGTCGGGCGTCGGCTGGACGAGGCGATCCGGGTCACGAACCCCGACGCGACGACGGCCATGTTGCGAGGCGTACTCGACACCGGTGAGCCCGTGATCGGCAGGATCGTGGGAGCGAACCCGCCCAGCGACCAGCAACGGGAGCACCTGTACGAGGTATCGGTGTTTCCGCTCCATGACCCCGACGGACAGATCCTCGGTGTCGCGAGCTCGGTGGTCGACGTCACCGAACGTGAGCAGGCCCTGTCGCGCAACCGGATACGCAACGCCGTACGAGAACACGTGGGCCGCACCCTGGAAATGGACACCACCTGTACGGATCTGGTCCGCGTGCTGGTACCCGCCTTCGCGGACGAAGCCGAGGTGCACCTCCTGGACCCGGTCATCCGCGGGGACGAACCACCGTCCGCGCCGGTGCCGCCCGACGTGCCGCTACGCCGTATGGGGTTCGCCTCCGCAGAGCGCCCTCCTTCAGCCGAGGACCCGGAGCTGGGGGCGCTCCGCTTTCCAGCAGCCTGGTCGCAGTCGCTGACCGACCTGCGGCCTCACCTGATCGTCCACCGCCCGGCCCTGGCCACCAGCCCGTCCCAGACCCATTCCGCCATCATCACTCCGCTGACCCTGAGGGGCGGAGTGCTGGGGACCCTGAGTCTCCACCGGTCCACCGGGCGCGCGGTGTTCGAACAGAAGGACCTCGATCTCGCCCTGGACCTGGCCGCACGCATCGCCCTGCACATCGACAACGCCCGACGCTACACACGTGAACACACCATCGCCCTCGCGCTGCAGCGCCACCTCCTCCCGCAGAGCCCTCCCGTTCGGGCTGCCCTCGTGACGGCCCACTTCCACCGGCCGGGAGCGGTGGGCGGCGGTTGGTTCGACGTCATCCCCCTGTCCGGCGCGCGTGTGGCCTTCACGGTCGGCCGTGTCTCGGGGGAAGGGATCCAGGCGACCGCAGCCATGGGGCAGATACGAACCGCCATCCACACCCTGTCCTCGCTTGACCTCGAATGCGACGAGTTGCTGGCCCGGCTCAACGACACGGTCGTGCGCCTCGCCGCAGAGCGTTCCGCCCTCGACCTCGGACACACCCCGCCCGACGCGGAGCTGACCGCGGGATGCGTGTACGGCATCTACGACCCGCTGTCCCTCAGTTGCACGATCGCTCTCGCAGGCAATCCGCCCCCGTTGTTCGCCCATCCCGGCGGGCCCATGGCCATCCCTGATTTCCCCCAGGCTCCGTCTCTCGGCACGGGCACGGACGGGGCGGTGTTCGCATCCACCCGTTTCGATCTGGACGAGGCAAGCGTCATCGGGCTCCATACGGATACGTTCCTGCCTCCGGAGGACCCCCGCAGCGGTGCGCGCAGGGAGGAAGTCCAGCAGGTCCTCGCGGACACCGGCCGCTCACTGGACGCGATGTGCGAGGAAGCAGTCCGCAAAGCCGCTCCCGTGGGGCACGGAACCGACGCCATCCTGCTCCTCATCCGTGCCCACGCCCTGGGAGGCGACAGGGTGGCCAAGAAGGACCTGCCGGCGGACCCCTCTGCCGTGGCCACCGCACGTGCCTGGGCCCGTCAGCGGCTCGCCGACTGGAGCCTCGACGAACTCACCTTCGGTACCGAACTCATCGTGAGTGAACTCGCCACCAACGCCATCCGTTACGGCAAGCCCCCACTCGAGCTGCGTCTCATCAACGGCCCGACCCTGACGTGCGAGGTCCGCGATTCCAGCCTCGTCGCACCGCACCTGCGCCACGCACAGACCACGGACGAGGGCGGCCGCGGTCTGTTCATCTGTGCCGAACTCGCCCACCGGTGGGGCGCCCGCTTCACGAGCGAGGGCAAGACGATCTGGACCGAGCAGGAGATGCCCACGTCCACTGCGTCCGCCCCGGTGTAGCGGACGCCCCCCCCGCGGGGCATCGTGCCCCTTCCACCGAGATGCGCCTCCTGGCCGGGTGGAAGAGATTGGAAGCACAGGTCTCCCGCGGGGGACGTCCGTGACACGGAGGAACCTCCATGACCAGAGAGACGCCGACGGCCGCCGCCCATGACGAGGCCCGCGGACCGTCGACCTCCCTGGTCCTGGTCGTCGGCATGTCCGGGTCCGGCAAGACCACCGTGGGCCGGCTGCTCGCCGAGCGGCTCGGCTGGTCCTACCGGGACGCGGACGAATTCCACTCCGCCACCGCCCGCGCCGGGATGGCAGCCGGTCAGGCGCTCACGGACGCCGATCGCGAGCCCTGGCTGGATGCCATCTCCGCGTGGCTGGACCATGAGATCGCCGCGAACCAGCCGGCGGTCGTCACCTGTTCCGCCCTCAAGCGCGCCTACCGCGACCGGCTTCTGTCCGGGAGGCCCGAAGTGCGCCTGGTGTACCTGCACGGCACACCGGAGCTGATCCGCTCCCGACTGTCCGGCAGGCGAGGCCACTTCTTCCCGGCGAGCCTGCTGGAGAGCCAGATCGCCGACTTCGAAGAGCCGGAACCGGACGAGCGTCCCCTGGTGGTGGAGATCGACCAGCCGCCGCCGGCGATCGTCGCCGCGCTGACCTCGCTGCTGCACCACGCCTCACCACCTGCCGCGGAACCCGTTGTCCCGCCCGCAGGGACTCCCGTCAGCCCGACAGGTGATCAGTGGACCCTGACGTGGAAGGGGCAGAAAGCCGTCGTGGTCCAACTGGGCGCCGCCCTGCGCCACTACGAGGTGGACGGCCGAGCCTTGCTGGACGGCTTCGCTCCGGATGCCCCCATCTCCGGTGGCAGGGGGCAACTGCTCGTCCCCTGGCCCAACCGCATCGGCGACGGCCGCTACCACTTCGAGGGCGCGGACCTGCAACTCCCTCTCACCGAGCCCGAGAAGGGCAACGCGATCCACGGTCTGCTCCGCTGGGTCCCGTGGCAGTTGCAGGCCCGGAGCGAGGAGTCGCTGCGGCTGGGTACCGTACTCCGTCCGCAGCCCGGCTATCCCTTCCTGCTGGACGTGACCGTTGAGTACCGGCTGGGGCCCGACGGCCTCGACGTCGTCGTCTCCGCGACCAACGTGGGGGACGGGCCCGCTCCCTACGGAGTGGGGCAGCATCCGTATCTGACGCTCGGCACCGGCCCGGTCGACACGGTTGTGCTGACCGTGCCCGGACGGGACCGCTTCCTCACCGACGACCGGGGCCTGCCCACCGGCCAGGAGCCCGTAGAAGGCTCGGACTTCGACTTCCGTACTGCTCGCCCCATCGGCTCCCGACAGCTGGACACCGCCTTCGGTCTCGACCGCGTCGACGGCGAGGTGGCCGTCGTACGGCTGGCCCAACCCTCAGGGACTTACGGAGTGGACGTCCGGCTCGGCGAAGGTGTTCGGTACGTGCAGATCTACACGGGCGACACGCTGCCGGAGACCGAACGCCGTCGGGGCGTCGCGGTGGAGCCCATGTCCTGTCCGCCGGATGCATTTCGAAGTGGCCCCGGCCCCGACGTATTGGAGCCGGGTGACACCCATGTGCTCCGATGGGGCCTCGGGGCATGGCGGAGGCCATCCTCCTGAGCCCATGAGCCGGGTGCCCGGCTCGGTGACTGGGCCGACCGGGGGAAGCCGCTCCGCCCAATGGCCCAACAGCAGCCCGCCAGCACTGCCGCCGCGCTCATCCGGTGATTGCCTGATCCCCGCCTGCCGGGCAGCGGCCGGGCGGACCAGGAGCGGCGCAGCGAGGAGACAGGGCATCATGGATTCCCACGTCCAGGCATCGCGGGGTGCTCTGCCGGCCCACTTGCTGGAGGGCCAGACAGCACTGGTGACCGGCGCCAATTCGGGCATCGGCAAGGCCACCGCCGTCGGACTCGGCCGGGCCGGCGCCAACGTGGTGGTCAACTACGTGAGTGGGCGCGACGCCGCGGAGCAAGTGGTCGAGGAGATCGCCTCGTTCGGGGTCCGCGCGGTGGCCGTCGAGGCCGATGTGTCGCAGGAGAACCAGGTGACCGCGATGCTGGACCGGACGGTCCAGGAATTCGGGACACTGGACATCCTGGTCGCCAATGCCGGTCTGCAGCGTGACGCCAAGTTCACCGACATGACGCTCGCCCAGTGGCAGAAGGTCCTCGACGTCAACCTCACGGGCCAGTTCCTGTGCGCGCGGGAGGCTGTCAAGGAGTTCCGTCGGCGCGGAGTGATGCCGGAGGTCTCCCGCGCGGCCGGGAAGATCATCTGTATGAGCTCGGTCCACCAGATCATCCCCTGGGCAGGGCACGTCAACTACGCCTCCTCCAAGGGAGGCGTGCAGATGATGATGCAGACGCTGGCCCAGGAGCTCGCACCGGAGAAGATCCGGGTGAACGCCATCGCCCCCGGAGCGATCAAGACCCCCATCAACCGCAGTGCCTGGGAGACGCAGGCGGCCCAGGAGGACCTCCTGCGTCTGATCCCCTACGACCGCATCGGTGAACCCGAGGACATCGCCCACGCGGCAGTCCTTCTCGCATCGGACCTCATGGACTACGTCGTGGGGACGACCCTCTACGTCGACGGCGGGATGACGCTCTTCCCCGGGTTCGCGACCGGCGGCTGACCTCTTTCGCAGGTCCCGAAACAGCGAAGGCGGTTATGCACACCTCGGTCCACCTGCTGGCCAATGCTCCGGATCAACTCCTGCCGGCCCGGGAGCTCATGGCCTTCACCCTTGCCTCCCACATCATCCTGGTTCCGTTGGGCGTAGCCCTGCCGCTGATCACCCTGGTCATGCACTACCGCGGGCTGCGTCGCAAGGACGCGACGGCCCTCCTGCTGGCGCGGCGCTGGTCGGCGGTCATGGCGGTGCAGTTCGCCGTCGGTGTCGTCACCGGCACCGTGCTCTCCTTCGAATTCGGTCTGCTCTGGCCGGGGCTGATGGGCAGGTGGGGCGATGTCTTCGGAATCGGCTTCGGGGTCGAGGCCTGGGCGTTCTTCCTCGAAGCGGTCCTCATCGCCATCTATCTCTACGGATGGCGGAGGCTGAAGCCCCGGACGCACTTCCTCCTCGGGCTGCCGCTCCCCTTCACCGCTCTGCTCGGGGCATTCGGCATCCTGGCGGCCAACTCCTGGATGAACACACCGCAGGGCTTCTCCCTCGACTCCGCCGGCAAGCCGACGGACGTGAACATCTGGAAGGCGATCTTCACGCCGATGTTCGGGCCGCAGTACTGGCACTTCGTCGTGGCCATGCTGCTGACCGCGGGTTACATGGTGGCCGGCGTCTACGCGGTGGGGTGGCTGAGGGGACGCCGTGACCGCTACCACCGGCTCGGCTTCAGCATTCCCTTCACCATCGCCGCCCTTGCGACCCCGGTGCAGTTCGTCCTGGGCGACTCCATCGCCCGGTCGGTGTTCCACAAGCAGCCGGTGAAGTTCGCGGCCATGGAGATCGTCTGGAAGACCGACACCCGCGTCCCGGAGTACCTGTTCGGCCGTCTGCACTCCGACGGTTCCGTCTCGGGCGGTATCAAGGTTCCGCTGCTCGACTCCGTACTCGCCGGATTCAGCCCGGACACCAAGGTCGTCGGACTGACCTCCGTACCGCCGGACCAACGGCCGACCGTCGTCCAGGCGACGATCGCGCACTGGGCCTTCGACATCATGGTCCTCATCGGCTCCGCCCTGGTGCTCCTCGCGCTCTGGTACGGCCTGGTCCGGCTGCGGCACCGCAGGCTTCCCGAGTCCAAGTGGTTCTACCGCAGCGCGGCCTGTGCGGGTCTGGCCTCGGTGGTGGCCGTCGAATGCGGCTGGATCGCGACCGAGGTGGGACGCCAGCCCTGGATCGTCTACCAGAACATGCGGGTGGCCGAGGCTGTGACGGCGACGCGCTCGTCCACCTTGTGGATCATGCTCGGCGTGGTGATCGTCGTGTACGTGTTCATCTTCGGCTCGCTCCTCGCCGTGCTGCTCAAGCTGCGCACCCGATGGCGGCTCGCCGACGCACAACAGGCCGCCGATCGTCCGGCGGACGATCCGGAGACGGACAGCCCCTACGGCCCTCGCGCGACTGTCCCCGCAGGTGATGGCGGCGCCACCCGGTCACGGGGTGAGGGGCGGTGATGGCCGACCTGATGGCAGTGGTGCTGCTGCTGGCCATCACCGCGTACACCTGTGCGGGCGGAACCGACTACGGGGCCGGCTTCTGGGACCTGACCGCGGGAGGCGCCGAACGCGGCAAGCGACCGCGTTGGCTCATCGATCACGCGATGGCGCCCGTGTGGGAGGTCAACAACGTCTGGTTGATCTTCGTCTTCATCATCATGTGGACCGGCTTCCCCACTCTCTTCCAGGCCGTGTTCTCCGCGATGTGGCTGCCGCTGGCCCTGGCCGCGGTGGGCCTGGTCCTGCGCGGCGCCGGTTTCGCCTTCCGCAAGGTCGCCCGCCGACTCGCGGAACGGCGTCTCTACGGTGCTGTGTTCGCCTGTGCCTCGCTCGTGACGCCGTTCTTCCTCGGCGCCGCCGTAGGGGGTGTCGCCTCGGGCCGGGTGAAAATCGGTACGGAGGCGTCGGCGGATGCCTGGTCCAACCCCACCTCGATCATGTTCGGGCTGCTCGCCGTCGCAGCGACCGCCTTCCTGGGCGCCGTGTTCCTGACGGGGGATGCCCGACGCTTCGACGCACCCGACCTGGTCGCCTACTTCCGGCGCCGAGGGCTGCTGAGCTGTGCCGTGCTCGTCGTGCTGGTGGTGATCACCCTGTTCGTCGCCAGAGAGGACGCTCCGCACGTGTGGCACGGACTCACCCACGGGGTGGGGCTGGCCTTCGGTATCGCCGGCGCCGTGGCTTCCCTCACCACGGCGTGGCTGCTCGTGCGGAGACCGGGCGGCTTGGCCCGTGCCTCGGCCGTCGGTGCCGTCGCGTGCGCCGTCCTCGCGTGGGGCCTGGCTCAGCGCCCCTACCTCCTCCCGGAGTCGCTGACCGTCGCCGAGGGCGCCGGTGCGTCGACCACGTTGACCTGGCTGGCGGTCGTCACTCTCGTCGCGCTGGTGATCGTGGTACCGGCCGTCGCCCTCCTGTACTGGCTCGACACCAGAGGCGAACTCGAAGAACTGACCGATGCCGACCTGCGGCAAGGCGGCGAGCATCGAGGCGGCAGGGCCGGCACCACCTGACCGTCGGTACGGCCGAACTTCTACTGCGTCAGGACTCCACCGAAGGGGGTTGCTGTGACCGACGACGAGATCCTGCTCGGGATCGCGCTGACCGTGGTCCTCGCCACCGGCTCACAGATCCTGGCGAGCAGACTGCGCGTGCCCGCCCTGATCATCCTGCTGCCGGCAGGGTTTGCCGCCGGCGCCCTGACGGACGTCGTCCACCCCGACCAGCTGATGGGGCAGAACTTCGACGTCCTCGTGTCGATGTCGGTGGCGGTGATCCTCTACGACGCCGGTCTCGGGCTCAACGTGCGCAAACTGACCGGCCGCACACGGTGGATCGTGGGACGTCTGCTGCTGCTCGGAGTACTCGTCACGTTCCTGGTCATTTCCGCCGTGGCGCCGGCGATGTTCGACATGCCCCTCCGAGTCGCCTGCATGCTCGGCGTGATTCTGGTCGTCTCAGGGCCCACGGTCGTGGGCCCCCTCCTCGACTTCGTACGGCCGACGGACAAGGTACGCCGCATTCTCATCTGGGAAGGGACCCTGACCGACCCGATCGGCGGCATCCTTGGCGCACTCGTCTTCCACGCCATCGCCAACACGCACCAGGTCGACATCGGTCGCGGCTACCAAATCGGCCAGTTCGCCATCAGCCTCGCCGTGGGGCTGATCGGCGGGGCGATCGGGACCGCGCTGCTCTGGCTGACGCTGCGCACCTTGCGGCTCGGCGAGACACTCGGGACGCTGGCTCAGCTGGCCACCGTGATCGCGGTGTCCGCCGGCGCCGACATCATCAGGGACGACACGGGACTCATCGCCGCCATCGTCATCGGGCTCGCCGTCACCAACATCAACGGGTTCGACATGCCCGCACGGCGCCCCTTCTTCGAGACGCTGGTCCAGCTGATCATCGGCCTCCTGTTCGTCTCGATCTCCGCCACGGTCACGCCGGCCTCCCTGGTGCCGGTGCTCCTGCCCGCACTCGCCCTCATCGCCATCCTGGTCCTCGTGGTGCGCCCCCTCGTCGCGTACGTCTCGACCGCGGGCTCGGGACTGACGGCAGGCGAGCGGGCCTTCGTCGGGTGGATGGCCCCTCGCGGCATCGTCGCGGCGGCCACAGCCACGGCGTTCTCCGCGAGCCTCGTCGACAGGGGAGTGGACGGGGCAGCCAGAATCCTTCCCGTCACGTTCCTCGTGATCGTCGGCACGGTCCTCCTGTACGCCCTCAGCGCGGCACCGGTCGCCAGAAGGCTGGGCATCGTCAAACCCACCGGGACACGGATCCTGCTGGTGGGCGGTGAGCCGTGGGTGGTGGACCTCGGGAGGAGTCTGCGTTCCGCCGGCCTCGACCTGCTGATGTGGGCAGGCCTCGCCCAGGAGCGCCAACGGATCACGGACGCCGGTATCCAACTCGCCGAGGGTGACCTGCTCGCAACGGCCACCAACCCGGGTGCCCGGCTGGAGGGGGTGACCGCGGTCTTCCTGGCCACGAACGACGACGACTTCAACGCGCTCGCTTCGGTCGTGATGCAGGACAGCGTCGAAGGACCCGTCTACCGGGTGGGACCTCCTCACGACAGCCACGGTGTCGTGGCTCCCTACACCGGCGGGGACATCCTCTTCGGCAGACCGCTCGTTCGCCACACCCTGGCCGCGCGGTACGAAGCCGGTGCGCGGTTCCTGGTCCAGCCGGCCTCCGCTCCACTGCCGCCCGGGAGCGAAACCCTCTTCGTGGTACGTGAGGACCAGAAGCTGGAACCCGTCACCGAGAAGCGACGGGTGACCCCCGGGGAAGGCGACAGCGTCGTGCTGCTGACCCCCGGCGCCGAGAAGTGAGGCGCATCATGATGTCCTGGGCCTCCGTGTTCCGGCTGCGGCAGTACGTGAAGGCGAACCTGTGGATCGCGCCGATGTTCGGTCTCGCTCTGGGAGTCGTCCTGGCCGAACTGGCCGTCACCGCTGACAGCGCGGACTGGCCACCGAGCGGCTGGCGCTATTCGGCGACGACGGCGAGCGGAGTTCTGAGCTCCATCGTCGGGGCGATGATCGCCCTTCTGGGATTCGTCGTGACCATCGGTGTTCTCGTCATTCAACAGGCCACCGGAACGTTGTCCCCACGCTATATGCGGCTTTGGTACAGGGACCGGCTGCAGAAGACGGTACTGGCCACCTTCACCGGCACCTTCGCGTTCGCCTTCTCCCTGCTGCGCAGTATCGAGTCGAATTCGGTGCCGGACCTCGGGGTCACCCTCGCCGGCGCGGCCGTGGCCGTCAGCCTGTTGCTGCTGCTCATCTATCTCAACCGCTTCACGCACAACCTCAGGCCGGTCGCCATCGCCGATCTCGTCGGCCGTATGGGGGAGGACGTCTTCGAGCACGGGGCAGCGGCGGTCAGGACCTCGGCGCCGCACGGTGGTGAAGCCGCAGTGCGGGACGTACGGATGACCGTCGTCCGCGCGACTGCGGGCGGAGCCATCCAGGCACTCAACACCGACGGCCTTACGGCACTCGCCGCGCGCCACGACTGCGTGTTCACCGTGCCCCACCTGATCGGTGACTACGTCCCGCGGGGCGCTGTTCTCGTCGAAATCCACGGCGGCAGGTCCACGCCCGACAACGAGCGCGTGACCGGTCTCATCGCGCTCGGTCCCGAGCGGACGATCGAACAGGACCCGGCCTTCGCCCTGCGCGTGCTCGTCGACATCGCCATCCGCGCGCTGTCGCCCGCCGTGAACGACCCCACCACCGCAGTACAGGTCCTCAATCACATCGAGTCGTTCCTCACCCGGATCGGTCAGTCGCCGCTGCCCGACCGGCATGTGCTGGCGGGTGACGACGGCAGCCCGCGGCTCGTGCTGCGCGGGAGGACGTGGGAGAACTACCTTCAGCTCGCCGTCTCCGAGATCCGCGACTACGGGGCAACGTCCATGCAGGTCTGCCGAAGGCTGCGCGCCCTGTTCGACGGGCTGCTCGACAGCCTGCCGCCCACCCACCATCCGGCTGTCAGGGTGGAGGGGGACCTCCTGCGGGAATCGGTGGAACGGTCCTTCCCCGATGCGGCCCGCCGCGCCGCTGGACGGACGGCCGACAGTCAGGGCGTGGGCGGCCGGTCCTGGCCCGACCGATAGCGGGGGTGGCCGTGTCCGCGGCGGTGGCGTGTCAGCGGCCACCCCCGCTATCGGCTCACACCGGTCCCGCATGCCCGCTCAGTTCGGCTCCACCCAGCCGTGCCGGATGGCGTAGCCGCCGAGCTGCATCCGCGTCCGGACTCCCGCCATGTCCATGAGGTGGCGCAGGCGTCGGTGCAGCGTGCGCGGTGACAGACCGAGCTGTGCAGCGGCCGTCGGGTCGGTCAGACCGGCCAGCAGCAGGGCGAGGATCTTCCGGTCGAGGTCGGTCGGGCCTTCCGCGCCGAGCTCGACGGCGGGTTCGGATCCGCCGCCCGTGCCCGAAAGTTCGAGCGGGTGCGCGGTGCGCCACACCGTCTCGAACAGTGCGTCCAGCGCATCCAGCAGGCCGCTGCGGTGCAGCAGCACGGCGCCGGGTTCCCCGGCCGGTGTGACCGCGAGAGGGACGAGGCCGAGGTCGGCGTCGGCCAGCACGAGTTTCATCGGCAACTGGTCGGCGACCCGCAGCTGCACGCCGTTGCGCATGGACTCGACCGCATCGGCGATGATGCCCGGCTCAGCCAGTACGGCCCGGTCCAGCACCGCACGGAAGTGCACGCCGCGGCCGATGGCCACGGGTTCGGCCGAGTTCTCGCCGGGCGGCACGGCGACGAACGGTGCGGTGATGAAGGTGCGGACCTGCGTGCGGGCTGCCTGCTGCACCTGGAGGAACCGATGCCGGATGGCGTCGACGCCCGTGACGACCTCGATCAGATCGCTGATGCTGTTACCGGTCATCGCCGCCCGGTGCTCCTCGGCGAAGGTCACCAGTGCCTGCTCGGCCATGCGCAGCCCGTCCTGGCGCCGGCTGATGAGAGCGCCGAGGGCCATGGCGGGCGGCGCGGCGGTGAACTGCTCGTCCGCCGACCTGATGACCAGTCCCCACCCGACCAGATGGCACAAGGCCTTGTCGATGTGGGCCTGCGGCATGTCGAGCTGATCCGACAGCAGCGCCGAGGTGGAGTTCGGCCGTCCGAGCAGCGCCCGGTAGACGTGCTCGTCATCGGGTTCGAGGCCCAGAACATCCAGCATCGGCGACCGACTCTCCCTTGCTTGCCGCAGCGGGGAGAGTATGCGCCATGGCGGCAGGCCCTGAATAGTCCCAGCTGGGAGCGGGTGCGAGGGGAAGGGCCCCGGGGAGTCGCCTCCCCGGGGCCCGACAGTGCGGCTCATCGCAGGCCGTACGCCCGGATGATCTCGTTCTTGACGCTGTAGCCGCGGTCCGTCGCGGCGCTCGCACGGACCGACACGAAGCCGCCGGGCTTCTTGGCCGTCTTGAACGAACCCGTCCAGGAGCCGCCGGCGCCCTTGGACAGGGTCACCTTCTGCCACGTGGCGCCGTCGTCGTACGAGACGTCCAGCTTCACCGTGGTGACCTTGCCCGGCACGGTGTCGAGGTTCATCGACACCGGCTTGAGCGCGATCCGCTGCGTGGTGTTGGCCCTGACGTCGCCGTGCAGGTCCGACTCCAATTCGTAGTCCAGGTTCAGCACCGAGAACGGCTCGAAGTAGTCCGAGTCGACGGTGCCGGACATGAACGTCCACTCGGAACGGGTGCGTGTCGACAGCCGGAAGACGTCACCGGGCCGCTCCACGTCGAGGACGGTGCGGTAGGGAAGGTTGCCGGCCGGCACCTCCACCCACTGCATGTCCCCGCTGACCGGGTTGTCGTGGATCAGCGTGTCACCCTGGAAGACCTGCAGGTGGGACGGCGTCTCACCCCAGGGCAGGTAGCCGCCCAGCCGCATGTTGTCGCTGGCGGAGGCCCACGCCTGCACGTTCCAGGTCATGTAGTTCTGCCAACGGGAGTTGTACACACCGAAGGACTCGCTCTGAGCGGGGCGCGTCAAGGGAGCGAACCAGTTCAGACGGCTGGTGCTGCCCTTGGCATACGTGTTGTCGCCCGACACCATCACCCACGGCAGGGGTCCGTCGACACCTTGCGCGTGGAACTCCCTCCAGACCTGGCCCGGGGTCACCCATTCGGTGCGGGTTCCCGGGTGCCACTCGACCTCGGGCATGTTGAACGACGGGTTGAGGGTGAAGTCGGACCGGTAGCCCTCCGACAACTTGCCTTCCGTGGCCGAGTAGTAGCGGGCGTCGATCCGGGCGAGGTCATGCTGGGTGGGCTTGTAGACGAGTGCCCGGTCCGGCACCTGGCCGGGGTAGTCCCGGGTCAGGTCGTAGACGAAGGGCGTGTGCTCGGTCTGCTTCACGGTCAGCTTGAGGAAGCCGGCCTTGGCCGTCGCGATGAGGGCCTTGCCCGCGTCGCGGTGCACGGTGGCGACGGGGATGGCCGACTCGCCGACGTACTCCGTCAGGCCGCCGACACCGTCGTTGACCACGATCAGCGCCTTCGCACCGGCCGCGACCGCGGCCTCGGTACGTTCCTGCGGCGAGACCTCGTCGCTGCGCGTGATGACGACGACCTTGCCCTTGGCGTTGACCTTCTCGTACGCGGACGCCGCGCCGTTGCCGGCGTGGACGGCGTTCAGCGTGTCCGTGGCGGTGCCCAGGGCGCTGCCGGCCTGCACCAGTGTCTCGAAGCGGATCCGACCGCCCGGCGTGCTCAGACCGAGCTGCGGCTCGCCCTTGCGCCAGCGGGTGATCAGCATGAACTCGCCCTGCTTCATGGGCTCCGTCGGGGCGACGTAGACGTCGTCGTACGCCGGCGGCACCACGTACGCGCTGCGGTAGTCCATGTACGGGTCGAGGCCCTTGTAGTGGACGTTGAAGTCGACCTTGCGCTGGCGGTCCTCGGTGCGCTGCGGCGCCTCGGTCTGCAGCAGGTTCGCCTTGCTCGCGTCGAGCACCACGTTCGCGGAGCTGTCCTTGAGCACGGTCTCCGGGTCGACCAGCACGGCCACGCCCGAGCGGTCCGCCTTCTCGCCTGCCACGTCGAGGTACCCCGCGACGGTGTAGAGGCCGGGTGCCATGCGCATCGTCGTCGAGCCCTCGACGTAGACGTTCCACGGCCAGGAGTCGCCGGCCAGGTTGATTCCGACCCAGCCGCTGGCAGGCTTGCCGTCCCGGCCGACCAGCTTGATGTTCAGGTCGTAGCGCTCCTCCTCCTTGAGCAGCGCGACAGATGTACGGGTCACGGGCTTCCCGGTGGCCGCATCAGTGGCTATCACGTAGCCGACGTGGCGGCCCGCCGAGGCGGCTTGCGGGTCACCGGCCACCGGGACGGCGGCGGTTCTGCCCGCGGGGACGGTCACCGTGGTGGCTCCCAGAGCGAAGGGTCCGTCGTCGTCGGTCAGGGCCAGGTTCAGCGTGACGTCCGCGGAACCGGTGTTGGTGTAGGTCAGGTCCTTCGTGACGGTGACGTCCTCCGGCTTGTGCGGCCAGGTGTAGTTGCCGAAGAAGAGTGAACCGGTGCTGCGGACCGAGGTGCGGACCGCGGCAGCCACGTCGAGGCGGCCGGTGCCGACCTCGTACGGCGAGTACCCGGCGTCCAGGCCCTTCGCGGTGCTCATCAGGTGTTCCTTGAGCTGCGCGCCGTTCCAGTCAGGGTGCTGCTGGGCCAGGATCGCCGCCGCGCCGACCACGTGCGGAGTGGCCATCGAGGTGCCGCTGATGGTGCGGTAGAGGCCCTCACCACCGTCGGTCATGTCCTGGGAGCGGGCCGCGGTGATGTCCACGCCGGGCGCCGCGATGTCCGGCTTCATGGCGCCGGAGTAGGCCAGCGGGCCGGTGCTGGAGAAGTTCGCGAGCTGGTCCTGCTTGTCCGTGGCGGCCACGGTCAGGGCAGCGGCGGCCGCGCCCGGGGCGGAGATGCTCTCCGGCCCCGAGTTGCCGGCGGCGATGACGAACAGCGTGCCGTACTGCGCGGACAGCGCGTCGACCGACTGCGACATGGGGTCGCTGCCGTCCGTCGGGTAGGAGTCGCCGAGGCTCATGTTGACGACGTCCGCACCGGTCTCGGCGGCCCACTGCATGCCGGCGATGATCCAGGAGTCCTGGCCGTAGCCCTCCACGCCGCCGAGCACCTTGCCGACGTACAGGTCGGCGCCTGGGGCGACGCCCTTGTTGTCGCCATCGGACGCGGCGCCGGAACCGACGATCGTGCCGGCCACATGCGTGCCGTGCCCGTTGACGTCGGTGACGGCCTCACCCGGCACGAAGCTGGCCGTGCCGTCGATCAGGCCGGCGAAGTCGGGGTGGTTGACGTCGATACCGGTGTCGAGCACCGCGACCTTGACGCCCTTGCCGTTGTACCCGGCCGCCCAGGCCTCGGGCGCGCCGATCAGCGGCACGCTCTCCTTCAGGCTCGCCTTCACGCGGCCGTCGAGCCACAGCTTCGCCATACCGTCGCCCAACTTCGCGCTGCCCTGCGGCGCGACGTCGGTCCAGAAGGTGCGGGTCTGCCGCTTCTCGGTGCTGAGCACAGCACCACTGATGCCCTTGAGCTTGCGGGTCAGTTTGCTGCCCCGGGGGGCCGTCGGCTCGACGGCCGAGCGGGACTTCGACCGGTCGTACGTCGCGATCAGCGGCACGGCGGCCGACTTGGCGTCGTCGTAGCCCATCTCGATCAGGTCGGTGACGTTGAACAGTCGCTTGTCCAGCTTGTCCGTGCCCAGCAGGGGCGCCGCCTCGTCGGGAATGACGAAGAGGTCGCCCTTGATCTTCTGGATCTTTACGCCGCCGACAGCGCTGTCCGGCCGGTCGACTTCGGCGGTCTGCTTGCCGTCGGCCATCGTGGTGACCGTGACGACGTCGCCGGTGACCAGGGTGACCTTGTGGGTTGCCGAGGGCTTGGCGGGGACGGTGGGCTTGCTCGGAGCAGCCTGTGCGGGCGCTTGCAGAACTGCGAGGCCCGACGCCAGCAGCGGCGCCACGGTGGCAGCTGAGACCAGCTGCCACCGTCTGCGCCGGAAGGCGGAGGAGTGAGAGGGGGAGAACATGCCATGGGTCTATCGGCCGGTGACGCCCGACGTGAAGGCCTGATGGCGGCAAGTCCTTGCCATGGCAAGGACTTGACAGACGCAATGGGCTTGAATCCGGGCAAGGTGTACGTGCCGAAGTCTCCAATGCCCGGCCGCCGGCTGCGGGGGCGATACCTCTGTCGAACGCCCGTAGGACCCACTGGGCGGAGCGTGCCGTCGGTGCGCTCGTACTGGAGCGTGGAGCGCGGCCGCCCGTCGGCATGGGGATAGTCATGGACCTGTCAAGATTGAGCAAGGTCGGGCGAGTCGCCCGGCGGGCAGAGGGACATGTGCCGGACCTGTTCCGGGGCTGCGCCACCCCCGGAACGGTTCCGGCTCACGCCTCTCCGTCAGGTGGTGGGCCTCAGCGAACCGCCTCGGTCACGTGGCCGTCCGCGTCCCTGAGCTCGCGCTTGAGGATCTTGCCGGTGGCGTTGGTGGGCAGGGCCGCACGGAACTCCACGAGGCGGGGGTACTTGTAGCCGGCCATCTGCTCCCTGCACCAGGCGATGAGCTCCTCCTCGGTGAGCGTCGCTCCTGGGGCGCGTACCACGCAGGCCTTGACCTCCTCGCCGTGGCGGTCGTGCGGCACGCCGATGACGGCCACCATGCTCACGGACGGGTGGGTGAGCAGAACTTCCTCGATCTCCCGCGGGTACACGTTGAAGCCACCGCGGAGGATCATGTCCTTGGCCCGGTCCACGATGTAGAACCATCCGTCGGAGTCGCGGCGGGCCAGGTCACCGGTACGGAACCAGCCGTTGCGCATCACCTCCGCGGTCGCCTCGGGGCGGTTGTGGTACCCCTTCATGACGTTGTGGCCGCGGATGACGATCTCACCGATCGCGTCGGCCCCCTGGACCGGAGCCCAGTCCTTGTCGACCAGGTCCACCTCCACGCCCCAGACCGGGCGTCCGATGGAGCCCGGGCGAACCCTTTCGCCGCGCGGGGCGAAGGTGGCCACCGGGCTGGTCTCCGAGAGGCCGTACCCCTCCATGATCGTGACCCCGAAGCGCTCGCTGAACCGGCGGTGGATCTCGACCGGCAGTGCGGAGCCCCCCGACCCGGCCATCCGCAGGTTCGCGGCGATCCGCGACGGGTCCACGTCGGGCGCCTCGGCTTCGAGGAGGGCCCAGTACATCGTGGGGACACCCGCGAAGAAGGTGACCGCATGACGTTGCATCAGGGCCAGGGCGGACGGGGCGTCGAAGCGTGGCAGCAGCACCAGTGTCGCCTGCGAGGCGATGCCGGCGTTCATCTGGACCACCTGGCCGAAGGAGTGGAACAGCGGCAGGGCGATCAGGTGCACGTCGTGCTCGACCTCGCCGAACAGTTTGTGGCAGGTGAGGACATTGAGCATCACGTTGGAGTGGCTGAGCTCAGCGCCCTTGGGCGTGCCCGTGGTTCCGGAGGTGTACAGGATGACCGCCGTGTCACCGGACTCCGTCGCCACGGTTTCGAAGTCCGCGCTCCGGCCGGCCAGCGCCGCGGTCAGCGTCTCGGTGTCGGCGAGCGGCGAGACCTCGGTGGGAGCGGCGGTCATCAGGAAGAAGTTCTCGCAGCCGGGAGTCCCGTTGAATCCGGACCAGCCCTCCTGGCCCATCGGAAGGTCCGAGCTGCCCTCGAAGCAGAAGTAGGCCTTGGCCTCTGAGTCGGCCAGGTGGTAGGCGATCTCACGGCTCTTGAGCAGCACGTTGAGCGGGACGACCACCGCGCCGGCCTTGAGGATGCCGTAGTAGACGATCGGGAACGACGGGAGGTTGGGACAGGACAGCGCGACCTTGTCTCCACGACCGATGCCGCGTGAGTGCAGCAGGTCGGCCACGCGGCAGGCTGCCGCGTCCAACTCCGCGTAGGTCAGGCTCTGTACGCCCAGCACGACCGCCGCGCGGTCGGGCACGGTACGGGCGCTGGTCTCCAGCAAGGTGGCGAGATTGAGCATGAGGTCCCCCTTGGGAATGTCTTTGCGGGCGTGATGTGTGTGGGCTGCCGGGGGCCGGGGCTCAGCCCCGCAAGGCGGCGGCGAAGAGTGCGGGCAGTTTCGTCAGGCTCGGCGCCGCCGTGAAGCGGGTGAGGCGCTCCACCGTGGTCAGGGCCGTGCGGTGGGTGACGAAGTACGGGGGGCGCGGGGAGAGCGACGGGTCGCCCGTGACGAGACCACGCGGGGCCGGTGTGAACGGCGCGCGCAGCACGGTCTTCTCGATGTCTTCGAGCATGAACGCGTTGTGCACGAAGCCGATGCCGCTGCCGATGTTCTGGCGGGTGTGGCCGGGGAAGGCGCCCCAGGGGGTGAAGCCGAGCAGGAAGCCGACAGCCGACCAGCAGTTGATGCCCAGGGTTCCGTAGCGCAGTTCGGCGACGGCGGTGGCCATGGCCTCCCGGTCGGCCTTCTCGGTCCTCGGGTGGACGATCAGGGTTGCGCCGAGTGTCCCGGGCAGGGTGGCGTTGGCGAAGTCGACGGCGTGCCGGAGGAAGTCGGCCGGAGTCGCGCCGGGCAGGCGCACGACCCCCAGGGCGCTGCCGAAGACCTCGTCGGTGACGAGGGGGTCGCCATGGTCGGTGATGTCGGGTACGAGGAGCCGACAGTCGTCGCCGTGTGCCTCCGCCGCCGGATGGGCCGCTCGTACGGAGGCCAGACGGTCGGCGGCGCCGGGGTAGTAGTCGGTGCGCGGCGGCAGTTCCCGCAGCACGCGCCGTATCTCGTCGAGCAGTCGCTCGGTGCCGTCCCAGTCACGCGGCAGGACCAGGATCTGGCTGGCGATGCAGTTGTGGCCGGAGTTGTTCATCTTGCTGGTGACGATGTGCTCGGCCTGGAAGCGGAAGTCGGCATCGCTCCACGGCCCGGGCACCACGATGCAGGGGCTGACGCCGCCCAGTTCACTGCTGAAGGACTTGGTGATCAACGGGACGTTGTCACGGCGGCGTTGCTCGGCATCCTCGTCGATACCCCAGACGATGGCGTCGTGGGTGCGCTCGCTGCCCGTGACATGGATGGCGTCGACGCCTTCGTGGCCGCAGAGGTAGCCGCCCTCGGCCGCGCCGCCGTCGACGAAGCTCAGCCAGCCCCGTTCGACGAACTCGGCGAAGACGTACTCGAAGTGGGGACGCAGATAGGCGTTGACCGGGTTCATCTTCGCGATGACGACCTGGCCCTCGGCGTAGAGCTTGTGCAGGATGTCCAGCGCGGTGATGGCCGCGACGTTGCCCGCCCCGAGGATGAGGGCCAGGGCGGGTTCGCCCTGCCGGCCCCGGTACTCGCCCGCCGCGCAGGCACGCGCCTGCTCCGCGGTGACGCCGGGGCGCATCCACACCTCGGCCCTGAACCCGTTGAGCAGCAGGGAGTCCCAGCCGGTGGCGGGGAAGACGTTCACGCGGGTGCGGCCGTCCTCCTCGTGAACCGTCCTGTCGGACAGCGGGTCCTTTCCCGCGGCGATCCGTCGAAGGACATGGAGATACGCCGCGGTGTTCTGGGCCAGGGCCCAGGGGCCGCCGATCCAGTCCTCGGCCGCCCAGGGGGAGTCCGGTCCGTACCCCTTCGCCGTGGCGCCCGCGCCGGCCATGTCGGCCGCACGCGCGCTGATGCGGGGCTGCAGCCTCTCCAGGAGGGCGATGCGTTCGGTGAGCGGGGTGGTGGACCAGGACTCGGCGTTGCCGCGTACGTGGGCCACGGTGCGGTCGAGGGAGGAGGTGTCGAGGGCGCTTGTGTTCAACGTCGTTCCTTGCGGAAGGTGGGGGAGTGGGAGTCGCGGGCCTGCCCCGTGCGCAGTGCGAGGAGCAGGCCCGCGCGTGTGGTCACACGGACAGCCGGCGGGCGTCGCGATCCGGGTCGATCAGCGTGAGGGCGGCGGCTCCGCTCAGGAGGAGCACGGCGCCGGTGATCAGGACCGCGTACGTGTAACCCTCCGTACCGTGGGTGTCCACGAGACGCCCGATCAGCGTCGGGGCGATCAGCCCCGCAGTGGTCACCACGGCGTTCATGATGCCCAGCGCGCCGCCGCGACGGTCGGCCGGGGCCAGTTCCGTGATCGTGGTGACGGCGACGCTGCTCATCGCTCCGGCCAGGCCGAATCCCGCGACCAGGAGTACAGCGGTCACAGCACCGGCCGGGGCCATCGGCAGGACGAGGCATGCCGCTGCGCCGATGAGCAGCAGAACACCGCCGACTCCGCCGCGCGCCCACCGGCTCGCGGTCCCG
The DNA here is from genome assembly GCF_042796085.1 of Streptomyces sp. NPDC056452. Taxonomy (NCBI): domain Bacteria; kingdom Bacillati; phylum Actinomycetota; class Actinomycetes; order Kitasatosporales; family Streptomycetaceae; genus Streptomyces; species Streptomyces sp. NPDC056452. Next base: position 157,546 of record NZ_JBHTRI010000014.1, on the reverse strand, counting down.
CGGCGCAGCAGCCAGCCGGTCAGGCCGGCCTGACCGAGCACCACGACGCCGCCGAGACCCCAGACGAGCATCACCACCTGGGTGGACCCGGCGGAGGTGTATCCCAGAGCGTCCTGGAGGTAGGAGGGGAGCCAGACCAGGGCGAACGCGATGACCCAGTAGGTTCCGAAGTAGGCGGCAGTGGCACCGATCCAGGTACGGGTCGCGAGGATCCGGCGGTACGGCATCTTGGGCCCGGCCGGACCCGGGACGGCTTGTGCCCCCGCCCTCTCGTCCTTCCCGACGGCGGTGTCCGACGCGACCGCGTACGGTCCCTCCCCGCCGAAGGGGATCCACAGCAGCGCCCATACGACACCGGCGAGCGCCACCGCGGCGACGGCCGAGCGCCAGCCGTGGTTCTGGATCACCCAGGTGAGTACGGGAGCGGCGACCAGCACTCCCAGCGTGATGCCGAGGACGATCAGAGCCCCGGGCAGGTTGCGCCGGTGGTTGGGGAACCAGGACAGGGTGGCCTGCTGAGCGACGGGGAAGGCGGGTCCCTCGGCGGCGCCGAGGAGAACGCGTGAGGTGATGAGTACCGCGAGCCCTCCGCCCACCGCCATCGGTGCCTGGGAGACGGACCAGAGCGCGGCCATCGCCAGGATCAGCCACTTGGGCCGTATGCGGTCCGCGAGCAGCCCCACCGCGGCACCGGAGATGGAGAACAGCAGGAAGAAGGCGCTGCTGGCGAGTCCGAATGCCGATGCGGACAGGCCGAGGTCCTGTCGGATCTCCTCCGCGGCAAGACCGAGCACGGACTTGTCGGCGAAGTTGATCATCATGAATACGACGAGCAGCGCGGTGACGATCCACGCTCGGCGTCTCGTACTGCTCGGCGCCTTCGAAGGGCCGACGGGAACAGCGGGCGCGACATCGGTGTCGGTCACAAGGGCTCCGCGGACTGGGTAGGAGGGGGAGGGGCCGGGCGGTCGTTCAGGAGAGGGTGACGCCCGCGATGGCGATGCGCTCCATGACACGGCGCTGCGGGTAGTAGTCGCTGATCGCGTAGTGCTGGGTGGCGATGTTGTCCCAGATCGCGACCGAGCCCGGCTGCCAGCGGAAGCGCACCTGGTACTCGGGGATACGGGCCTGGAGGACGAGCTCGTCGAGCAGCTCACGGCTCTCCGGGTCCGACAGGCCGACGATCCGGGTGGTGAAGGGCTCGTTGACGTAGAGGAGCTTGCGTCCGGTGCGCGGGTGGCGGACGACGACCGGGTGCTCGACAGCCGGCAGGTTCGCCCGGTGCACGGCGACCTGGGCCTCGGTCATCAGCGCGCCCCAGCTCGGCAGCCAGTCGTGCACCGCGGTGAGGCCCTCGATCCGGGCCTTCATGGACTCGGTGAGGTTGTCGTACGCGGCTGCCATGTCCGCCCACATGGTGTCGCCGCCCGCTGCCGGGACCTCGACGGCGCGCAGCACGGAGCCGAGTGCCGGGGCGGCCATGAACGAGTGGTCGCTGTGCCAGATGTTCTCCGTACCGACGGCCATGGCGTCCTTGGCCAGACGGGAGACGCCGACGGTGTCGCCCTTGGGGAAGAACGGGTTGGCCTCCGGCTCGCCCCACAGGGCGGAGAACGCCAGCTGGGACTGCGGGTCGAAGGCGTGCTGGTCGCGGAAGAAGAGCACCTTCCACTCCAGCAGGGCCTGCCGGATCTCCTCCGCGAGGTCCTCGCCGATGGGGCGTGAAAGATCGACGCCCTCGACCTCGGCGCCGATGTGCGGGGTGAGCGGGCAGACGTCCAGGAGCCCGTAGGCGGGCTGCTCCGCGCCCGGTGCGATGCGGTCGAGCGTGCGCTTGCCGTAGTGCATCAGCGGCTTGTCGAGCGCGGGGGCGGGGGTGGTGACGACGCTGTCCATGAGTCCTCCACAGTGGCGGCCTGAATATCGTTACGGGGAGTATCGTTATTGAGGCGTGGGGAAGCAAGGGTCCTTGCGGCATGAAAATGAAAAGCCGGAAAGCCGAGGCCGGGAGCCGTCAGCCGCCGGTGCCGACCGCCCGGGCGACCAGATCGACCAGTGAGTCCACGAAGCGGGCGTCGGGCAGCTCCAGCTCGCCGATCAGCCGGAAGAGCAGCGGTGCCGCCACCAAGGTGGCCGCGGCCCGGACATCGGTGTCCGGACCCACGTCACCGCGGGCGATCCCCCGTTCGAGGATGCGCCTCGTCTCGCTCGTGATCCGCTCGGTGTACTCCGCGTACTGGCCCCGCGCCGCACCCGCGTCGGCCGACGCCCCGATGAGGCCCGCGATCAGCCGGTCCGAACCCGGCAGCCGGTAGGCCTCCAGGCGAGCGGTGAGTACGAAGCGGAGCTCGGCACGGAAGTCGCCCAGGTCGGGCACCGACAGGGTGCCGATACGGGTTTCCGCGGCGGCGATGATCAGATCCTGCTTGGTGGGCCACCGCCGGTAGATGGCGGGCTTGCTCACCCCGGCCCGTGCGGCGACGGTGTCCATCGTGACCGCCGCGATCCCCTGCTCGGTGACCAGGTCCACAACAGCGTTGAGAACGGCTCCGGTGACCCGCTCCTCGCGCGGTCGCCCCGGCCCTCGTACGGCCCCGTCCGCCTGCATGCTCGCCATGTCCAGAGACTACGGTCTCCGCCGCCGTCCCCTCGCGTCGCATCCTCGCCAGGACGGGGCGCCCGTGGTGACCTAGGCTTGCCAACCGGGGCCGAAAGGGGCACGAAGATGGATGAATACCCCCTCATCGAGAACCATGGCCTGATCGGTGACCTGCAGACCGCGGCTCTCGTGACCACGGACGCGACGATCGACTGGTTCTGCTGTCCGCGCTTCGACTCGCCCAGCATCTTCGGTGCTCTGCTCGACCGGCGGAAGGGCGGGCACTTCACCGTCGGGCCGGCCGCGGACACCTACACCACCAAGCAGCTCTACCACCCGGACACCGCCGTGCTGGTCACGCGGTTCATGACCGAGGCCGGAGCGGGCGAGGTGGTCGACTTCATGCCGATCACCGGCAGCACCGCGACCGACCGCCACCGTCTGGTCCGCATGCTGCGCTGTGTCCGAGGCAGCATGACCTTCGAAGGGGAGGTCGCTCCGCGCTTCGACTACGGCCGCAAGCCGCACGAGTTGCACATCACGGAGCACGGAGCCGTGTTCACGTCGCAGGACATGGACCTCGCCATCCACGCGGTCCGTGAGCCCCAGGACGAGCGCCTGCTGACCATTCATCCGAAGGACAACGACCTGCGCTTCACTCTGACTCTTCAGGCAGGGCAGCAGCGCGGGCTGGTCATGGAATCGTCTCCTGGAGGGCCGCCGCACGAGGTCCGAGTGGAGGAGTTCGAGCAGCTCTTCGACGAGACGGTCCAGTACTGGCGCTCGTGGCTGGGCCAGTCCACGTACTCGGGGCGTTGGCGGGAAGCGGTGGAGCGTTCGGCCGTGGCGCTGAAGCTCATGACCTACGCTCCGACCGGCGCCGTGGTCGCCGCCCCCACGACTGCTCTGCCCGAGCAACTGGGCGGAGAGCGCAACTGGGACTACCGGTTCACCTGGATCCGTGACGCCTCGTTCTCGGTGTACGCATTGCTGGGCATGGGATTCAAGGAAGAAGCGGCGGCGTTCATCGGCTGGCTGCACGAGCGCGTGAAGGAAAAGGCCGGTGAAGGCGAAGGCAGCACCGGGCCACTGAACATCATGTACCGCGTCGACGGTTCCTCCGACATGGTCGAGGAGACCCTCGACCACTGGGAGGGGTACCGCGGTTCCGCCCCGGTCCGCATCGGGAACGGAGCAGCTACCCAGCGGCAACTGGACATCTACGGTGAGGCACTCGACAGCATCTACTTCGCGCACCAGCACGGCATGCACCTCGACCACGGGGGCTGGAACGCGCTGCACACCCTCCTCGACTGGCTGGTCGACCACTGGGACCAGCCCGGCGAAGGGCTGTGGGAGACCCGTGGCGGTCAGAAGGACTTCACCTACGGACGCGTGATGTCCTGGGTGGCCTTCGACAGGGCCGTCCGGATCGCCACCGACGACGGCCGTCCCGCTGCCCGCGGCCGCTGGGTGGACGCGCGTGACGAGATCTACGCGCAGGTGCTCAGCCGCGGATGGGACCCGAAGAAGCAGGCCTTCGTGCAGCACTACGGCGACAACGTGCTCGACTCGTCGCTGCTGCGCATGCCGACGGTCGGCTTCATCACGCCGGACGATCCGATGTGGAAGTCCACGCTGGACGCGATGGAGAACGAGCTGGTCAGCGACAGCCTGGTCTACCGCTACAACCCCGAGGCGTCGCCTGACGGGTTGCGCGGCTCCGAAGGAACCTTCTCCCTGTGCACGTTCATGTACGTCGACGCCCTGGCACGGGCGGGACGCACCGACCAGGCCAGGCTGGTGCTCGAGAAGATGCTCACCTATGCCAACCACCTGGGCCTGTACTCCGAGGAGATCGGCCTGACAGGGCGGCAGTTGGGCAACTTCCCGCAGGCCTTCACGCACCTGGCCCTGATCGACGCGGCGATCACCCTGGACGCGAGGCTCAATGCCGGGCGTGGGGGCGGGGCGTAGCTTCCCGACAGCCGCGAGCGAACTGGAGCGAGCCTCACCCGGCGTACGCCCTTGATCAACGTCCAGCGACGATCGGGCTCCTGGCGGGAGCGATTGATCCGGAGCGGGGCCGGTGGCCCATAGGGTGACTCGCATGTCTGTCATGTTGAGCTCAACCAAGTCCCGCGCCGCGCTCCGCGTCTCGGCGCGGGTATCGGGCGAGTTGCTCCTCGTCCTCGTCATGACCGCGGTGGCGGTATGGATGCTGGGCCGCATGTGGTCGGTCATCTGGCCGCTCATAGTCGCCCTGTTGCTCACCACCCTGACCTGGCCCACAGCGCATTACCTGCGCCGACGTGGGTGGCCCCCGGCCCTCGCCGCATCCGTGGTGACCGTGCTGTTCCTCCTGGTCGCTGCCGGGGTCGCCGCGCTGATCGCGGTGCCCGTGGCCTCCCAGTCCGGCGAGCTGGCCGACGGCGTGGTCGAAGGCATCCAGAAACTGCGCGAGTGGGCCTCCGGGCCGCCGCTCAACATCGGTGACGACCAGATCGCCGGCGCCTTCGACACTGCGGCTGCCCGCATCCAGGACAGCATCGGCAGCATGGTCACCACCGTCGTCACCGGCGTGAGCACGGTGGTCAATGGTGTGGTCACTGCCGTCCTGGCGGTCTTCCTGATGTTCTTCATGCTCAAGGACGGCCCGCGGTTCCTGCCCTGGCTCGCCCGCCAGCTGCCCGGTCGGCTCGCCACCGATGTCCCGACAGTGGCGGCGCGTGGTTGGCGGACTCTGGGTGAGTTCGTGCGGTCCCAGGCGTACGTCGGCCTGCTCGACGCGGTCCTCATCGGCATCGGCCTGTGGATTGTGGGCGTACCGCTGGTGCTCCCCCTCGCGGTGCTGACCTTCGTCTCCGCATTCGTACCCATCGTGGGCGCCCTGTTCGCCGGCTTCGTCGCCGTTCTCATCGCCTTGGTGTCGAACGGGCTGACCGACGCGCTGATCGTGCTGGCGATCATCGTCGTGGTGCAACAGCTCGAGGGCAACGTGTTCCAGCCCATGATCCAGAGTCGCGGACTCGGCCTGCACGCTGCGGTGATCCTGCTGGCGGTGACATTGGGCGGCAGCCTCGCCGGCATCGTGGGCAGCCTGCTCGCCGTACCCGCCGCCGCACTGATCGCGGTGGTCTGGAACTACCTGCGCGAGCAGCTCAGCGTTCCGCAGGAGGAGCCCGAACCCCAGGTGTCACCGAGTGGCGTCGGCTCTTAGGACTCCTCACGGAAGACCGCTGCCGGGCCGTGGGAGATCGACGACGAGTTGTGGGCGCGCATCGATCACGCATCGATCACTGGGGGCACCACCCCTGTCTCCGACGGCATGCGCCGACGGCACGCGGTCTTCGCCGCTGACCCGAAAGCGGCCGGAGCCGCTCAGGTTCAGCGAGGAGTGAGGAGGCAGAACTCGTTGCCTTCCGGGTCGGCCAGAACCGTCCAGGAGATTGCGGACCGGTCGACACCAGGGTCGGTGGCGCCCAGGGCGCGCAGTCGGGCTTCTTCTGCTTCCAGGTCGTCACCGGGGTAGGGGCAGACGTCGAGGTGGACGCGGTTCCACACACTCTTGGAGTCGGGGGTGCGGAGGAACTCCAGGTAGGGGCCGACGCCTTTGGCGGATCGCATGGTCGCGTGGTCGTCGGCGACCTCGTGCAGCGTCCAGTCCATCGCCTGGCCCCAGAACCGGGCCATCCCTCGTGGGTCGGTGCAGTCGACGACCACCGCGGCGATCGGCCCGGTGTCCTGGTAGATCGGGCGGGGCTCCAGGACACAGAACTCGTTGCCCTCCGGGTCGGCCATGACCGTCCAGGGGACGTCGCCCTGGCCCACGTCGGCGAGCCTCGCGCCGAGATCCTTCAAGCGCGCGACCAACTCCGCCTGATGCGCGGTCGAGGTGGTGGCCAGATCGAGATGCACCCGGTTCTTCACCGTCTTGACTTCCGGGCGGGCGACGATGTCGATGCAGACGGCCACGGGGTCGGGGTAGTCGAAACCCACCGGTTCGAGGTTGGTGACGCCGGGCCCCTCGCTGTCGACACCCCAACCGAGTGCCGCCGCCCAGAACCGGCCGAGCACGGAGTCGTCCTGGGCCTTCATATTGATCTGCACGAGTCTCGTCGCCATGCGGAGATCCTAGAAGCTGCCGCCGCCATCAGGCATGTGCTCGCCCCGGTACTGGCCATGGTCGCCCTCGTCGAGACTGTGGGCGCCCTTGTGAACGAAGGCGAGACCCGACCACGCCGGGGCCAGTGGCACGGAGCCCGAACTCATTCGGATGCTGCTCAAGCCCCGCACCCCTGACGGCGGGCGATCATCCCGGGGGACGGCCTGCTCGATGCGTCAGAACGCCCACGTAGCAGTCGGGCCCGCGCAGCCTCACATACGGGATCTCAGCACGTCGATCTCACAGCCCGGCGCGGAGGGGTCGAAGCCGTGCTCGATCAGCCAGCGAACCGCCAGCAGACTGCGCAACGACCACCACGCGTGGATCACTTCGAGGTCGATGTCGGTGCCGTAGCCGGCGATGACGTCGTCGAGGTGCTCCTCGTGTCCGAGCGTGAAGGTCGCGAGGTCGTACAGGGCATCACCCTGGCCCGCCTCGGACCAGTCGATGATGCCTGTGACCTCGTCGCCCTCGACGAAGACGTGCGCGATCTGCAGGTCGCCGTGCGTGAACGCCGGAGTCCACGGCCGGAGCGCGGCCTCGGCGACCTGGCGGTTGCGGGTGACCACGGCGGAGGGCAGGACGCCGTTCGTCACGAGCAACTCGCACTCGTCGTCGAGTTCCGCCGCCAGCTCGTCGAGACCCTTTCCCCGGCCGGGCCAGGGCGGCAACGGCGCGTCGTGCAACTTCCGGATGGCGGCACCCGCCGCGGCCCACGCCGCCCGCGACCCGGTCGACGGCCCGCCGAGGCTCCCGAGCGTCGTCCCCGGGAGTGCGGCGACGGCGAGCACGGGCGGCTTGTGCCACAGGACCGCCGGGGTCGGGACCGGCGCGAGGGACATCGCCCGGACCTCGACGTCGATGCGCGCCTGATCGGGGTCCACCTTCAAGAACACGTCGCCGACGCGCAGAGTCGCGCGCTCGGAATGGGCGACGACGACTTCGACCTCATCCATGGGCGACCAGTATCCCGGGGGTGATCGCCGACGTCACCGGGTTTGTCGCGCGGTGAGCGGCTGACCACGTCCCTCCACCCGGCGGCCTCGTGCACGACACCGTCCTCCGATCCGGTCGAGCCCTGTGAGGAGTCCTTGGCCACGAAGCCTCCCGGCCTGTTCCGGGCGGGTCGTGCCGGTCCGGAGTCGGTCGGCCGGGGAGCCGGTGACGACGGGGACGCGTCGTCCGGGATGCAAGGGGTACGCGAGGTGCGACACCGGCCCACACGCACGAGAATGGGCCTGCACCGACAGGAGCAGTGACATGACCGACCGCAGGCCCGAGGGGATCGCCTACACCGGGGCGGAGGGCAGCCCGCCGCCTGTACCTGCCGATATGCCTGACCAACAGGTCCAGGAGGGCGAGGACGCGCTCGACGTGATTCTCCCGCCGAATACCGAACGCCCCGAAGCGGAATCGGACCCCGGGACCGACGACGAACAGCCCGACCCCGACGAGGCCGGCTCGGGTCGCAACGCCGCCCGCAATGCCGGCGTTCACCCGGAACACCCGACCCCGGACGAGTCGACGGGGTGACGTCCGGTCCTCGTTCGCGAGAACGGGACAGGAGGCCCCAGGGTGCGGCGGCTCGCGCGAACGATGACGCGGGTGCCGAACGTGGACGTCGGCTGACGGGCACCGGCCCGGGCCGGTTCCTGCCCAGGTCGTGCCACCACGGCCACGACCTGGGCTCCTGGTCACAGGAACACGACGTTGCTCAACGACTGCAGAGCGCAGGCCTGTTGAACGTGAGCCGCTGCCGCCCGACAACGGCGACAGCGGCTCCTGCGCTCAGTTCCCTCAGGTGGTGAGGACGGAGTCGTCCTGAGGGCGCGCGCCCGGCAATTGGTGGCGTGCGGCGATGAGTGCGGCGTCGATGTCCCGGGTGCCCGTGGCCACGCAGAGCGTGTAGGCGACGTCGTCCATGCGTCGTTGCACCTCCGCGTCACCGTTCTCTGCGCGCAGAATGCGCAGGGTGTCGTACTGATCGACAAGGTTCCGCAGTACCGCAGGATGGGCCATCAGCACCGGAGTCTCCCTTTCGCTCGCTCACGAGTCATTCGGCGACCCGCCTACCCCAGTTCCTCACGTCCAGACCACCCTCTGAATGCCCGGGCGGATTCGAACCGTGGTCGTGCGGAGGCCGCTTCCGTCGGGGCACCCAGGCTGCCCCGACGGCAGGTCGGGACGGCGGCGACGGTGTCGTGGCAACGAGTTTCGGGAGCCCGGGTGCCGAACTGCCTCGAGTCGGCACCCGGCCGAAGCGGCGCAGGTTCCCTGCCGACTCCGTTGGCCGCGAGCGCCGGCGGCCGCATGGCGCAGGTCCGAGCCGGTCAGCACCCCCGCCGACCGGGCCCTTCGACCACGTGCGGCGCACGGCTCGATCAGAAGGCGAAGACCGGTCCTTCGCCCAGGCTTGCCTGCATCTCACACGCGTTGCCGAAGCCGGCCGACCAGGAGACGCTGCGGCCCTGCCACACACCGGTCACGTCGAGGACGACGGGGTCCCACTGGCGCGTGCACTTCCCGGGCGACCGCGGCGTGGTCAGCCGGGCGAACTCACCGTTGACCGCGCGCAGTTCGGAACACGCCGCAGCGGGCGCGGGGTGCGTGCCCTGCGGGCGGGGCGCGCAGCTCAGGGTGACGGCCCGCTGGACGGTGACCTCGTCGGCGCTGCCCTTGCCGACCGACAGGACGAGGGCCGACGGGGCGTAGAGGCTGGTCGGCTGAGCGGGCCGGCTCTGCGCGACGCCCATGGCTGCTGTGCCCGACAGGACGAGTGTGGAGACCGTGGCGATTACGCAGAATCTGCCGAGGTTGTAACGCATGCGTGAAGCTCCTTTGCGTGAAGTGGTGATTGCGGTGGGGAGTCTTGCGCCTGCGGGGAGTGAGTGCACATCGATCAGTTCTTTCCGGCCCAACCTCCGCGAGACGGACCTACCGAATGGCCGTTCGGGCAGCTCGGACGTGGTGTGAACGCCTCGTGCCGGGTGTCCGCCATATGGACAGGTTGCAGTGGTACAACCGCGAACTACCGCCTGACCTGCGGTGATGTCGATCTGGTTTTCGCGTGAAACCGCAGGCTTCGGCCGGAAAGCAGTGCTTGAGCAGCTCTGGAGGCGACCTGTGGTCGCGGCTTTCGGAGCGAACCGCCGAGGTCCGTCGGAGCTCTCGCCGGGTGTTCCACGGCGGCCGAGGGAGGCGTGCCGCGGAGGGGACGCGCCGAGGACAAGAGGCCCGGCGGAGCGAGCAGGACGGTAAATTCGAACAATGAGTCAACTGAGCGACCCGGCCCGCCAATCGCCGCCGGGGCGGGGCCGGCTTCTCGCCGTCAGCGACCTCCATCTCGGGATCACCGACAACCGTCCGATCGCCGACAAGCTGCACCCGTCGCACGACGATGACTGGCTCATCGTCGCGGGCGACGTGGCGGAGCAGGCCGAGGAGGTCGCACAGGCGCTGGAGATGCTGGCGGGCCGCTTCGCCCACGTGGTGTGGACCCCCGGCAACCACGAACTGTGGACCGTCGACAAGGATCCCGTACGACTGCGCGGACAGGCACGGTACGAGCACCTCGTCCAGGTGTGCCGCGAGCTCGGCGTGACGACACCGGAGGACCCGTACCCCCGGTGGCAGGGAGCGGACGGGCCGGTGGCCGTCGCCCCCGTGTTCCTGCTGTACGACTACACCTTCAGGGCCCCCGGAACGATGACCAAGGAAGAATCCCTGGCCAAGGCGCACGAGGCCGGCGTCGTCTGCACCGACGAGTACCTGCTCCACCCCGACCCCTACCCCGCCCGGGACGACTGGTGCCGGGCGCGGGTGGCGCAGACCGAGGAGCGGCTCGCCGCGCACGACCCGGACGTCCCTCTCGTCATCACCGGGCACTGGCCGCTGGTGCGCGAACCCACATCCGTCATGTGGTACCCGGAGTTCGCCCAGTGGTGCGGCACGGAACTGACGGCCGACTGGCACCGCCGCTTCAACGTCGCCGCCGTCGTCTACGGGCACCTCCACATCCCCCGTACGACCTGGTTCGACGGAGTGCGCTTCGAGGAGGTCTCGATCGGCTACCCCAGGGAGTGGCGCAAACGTGGCCACCCCCGTGGCCTGCTGCGTCAGATCCTTCCCTACACGGGCGAACAGCCCCCGGACGGGCCGGGGGAGGAGGCGTGATCGAGCAACTGGTGCCCGAGTACGTCGCCTGCGCGGACACCTTCGAGGCGGATGCTCCGGCGGGAACGCTCTACCCCGAGGAAGCGGAACTGGTCGCTCGCAGCGTGGACAAGCGCCGGCACGAGTTCGCGGCCGTGCGCGCCTGCGCGAGACGAGCCATGGCGGCCCTCGGGCTGCCGCCCACACCGGTGCTGCGCGGCCACCGGGGGGCGCCCCTGTGGCCCGAGGGCGTCGTGGGCAGCATGACGCACTGCGAGGGCTACCGAGCCGCGGTGCTGGCCCGGGCGTCCGAAGTGCGCGCACTCGGCATCGACGCGGAACCGGACGAAGCACTGCCGGCCGACGTGTGGGAGGTCATTTCGCTTCCGTCGGAGCGGCGGCGGATCGGGCCCGTGGCGGGCGGCGTGGCCCCCCATTGGGACCGGCTGCTCTTCAGCGCCAAGGAGAGCGTTTTCAAGACCTGGTACCCGCTCACCGGCATCGAGCTCGACTTCGACGAGGCCGAGGTCGAATTCCGCCGGGGTGAAGGGATTCGGCACCGGGGCACCTTCACGGCACAGCTGCACCGTACGGCGCCCGGGATACCGGGGTCGTTCGAGGGAAAGTGGCTGGTCCAGGACGGGTTCGCGGTTACCGCGATCGCCCTGCCCCACGTGCCTCCGGAGGGCGACCGCACCGCAGGTTCCACCGGCCCGACCGTCCGCTGAGCTCGGTGAGCGCGAGCGGGGGAACGTCGAGCCGCCAGAAGGCCTGTACCGGCAGATCCAGCGCCTGGACCACCGCCGCGCGGACGACCGCGGGTTCGACCACGGCCATGACCCGCACATCGCCGTCCCCGGCCAGGGTCTCCAGCCAACTGCCCACCCGGGCAGCCAGGTCCAGGAGCGACTCGCCCCCGTGCGGGGCGGCCGAAGGGTCGCTCAGCCAGGCGGACACGGCGTCGGGTTCGGCGGCGCTCACGTCAGACAGCCGTTGCCCGCTCCAGTGCCCCATGTGCCAGTCGCGGAGAGCAGGTTCGGCACGAGGGTCGAGCCCGAGCGCCTGAGCGGTCTGCCGGCAGCGCTCCGATGGACCGCGCACGTACCGGTCGGCTCCCGGTACGTCACCGGCGGCGTCCCCGGCCCTGCGCAGACCCGCCTCGTCCAACGGTGCGTCACCCTCGAAGCGCGCCTCCCTCGACGCGGCATTCATGGCCGGTGAGATCAACATCACCCGTACCGTCATGCTCGCCCTCCCCTTCTTGAACAACTGCCCGATGCGTAGGCGCCCCATGGGAACACGGCCCGCGCCGCGGGCCGTGACCGGGACGGTTGCACCGTGGCGGCGCCCGAGCAACAGGCGGTATGGTCGCGGCAACCAAGACGAGGTGTGAACGGAAGTCCGGTGAGAATCCGGCACGGTCGCGCCACTGTGTACCCGCTCGTTCTGCGGGAAAGTCAGACCCGGCACCTTCGTCTCAGGCACCACGACAGGGACGCGTGTTCCCACAGGAGGTTCTGCCATGGCACATTCTGCTGCCCCAGCTGCGATCGCACCCGCGATCACCCCCATCTCCCTGAAGGCTATTGCCCCCTGGGCCGTCTTCTTCGGCATCCTGATGCTCGTCCTGCTGTACTTCGTCGGAGCCGAGCAGGGCGCCACCGCGGTCTTCGCGGGCGAGTCCGTGCACGAGTGGGTCCACGACGGACGCCACCTCCTCGGATTCCCCTGCCACTGAAACTCCGGGAATCAGGGGAACGTTCCATGAACTCCGTATCGGTCAGAGCTCTGCTCGTCCGCGGCATGCTCGCCGGCCTCGTGGCCGGCGCGCTCGCCCTTGCCGTGGCCTACTTCCTCGGTGAGTCCCGCGTGGACGCCGCCATCGCGCTGGAAGAGTCACACACCCACGACCACGGCGGCGGCGAGGAACTCGTCAGCCGCACGATGCAGGCAACCGGCGGGCTCGCCACCGGTGTCCTCGTATTCGGCGTGGCCATCGGCGGCATCGCCGCACTCGTCTTCTGCTACGCCCTCGGCCGCATCGGCAGCTTCGGCCCGAGGGCCACGGCCGCACTCGTCGCGGGTGGGGCCCTGCTGACGGTGTACGTCGTGCCGTTCCTGAAGTACCCGGCGAACCCGCCGGCTGTCGGCAACCCCGACACCATCGGACAGCGCACCGGCATGTTCTTCCTGATGGTCGCGCTCAGCGTGCTGCTGGCCGTTGCCGCCGTGATCCTCGGCAAACGTCTCGCACCCCGTCTGGGCAACTGGAACGCGACGACTGCCGCAGGCGCCGGCTATGTCCTCCTGATCGGGCTCGCCTACGCCTTCCTGCCCTCGTTCAACGAGGTCGGCACGGACTTCCCGGCCAGCCTGCTGTGGGAGTTCCGGCTGTCCACGCTCGCCGTCCAGGCGACGCTCTGGACCGCCTTCGGTCTCGTCTTCGGCTACCTGACCGAGCGGCTTCTCGTACCGGCCGCCCGTACCGCGTCGTCGGCGGGTGACCGTACGGCACCCCGCCCGGCCGATGCCGTGAGCTGACCCGCGAGCCCCGTAGGGGCCTACGGCAAGTGAACCCGCCGGGATTCCCGGCGGGTTCCGTCATGTACGGGCTCCGGGCGGAGCCCGAAGTTCAGGCGTCAGGCGTCATGGTCCAGACGTCCGCCCGGTTCGTGCTCCAGTCGATACGGAAGTGCTTGAGCCGGTCGTCCTCGCCGACCAGCCGCATACCGGCCGCTGCCATGACGTGGTGCGACCGGGTGTTGTCGAGATCGGCGTCGCCCTTCACGGACGCGACCCCCTGGGAACGCGCGAAGGCCAGAAGGGCCCGTAGCGCTTCGGAGGCGTACCCCAGGCCACGAACCGAGGGGATCAAGCCGTAGCCGATCGTCACCCGGCCGTCGGAATCGGGCCTTCCGTGAAAGCCCACGCCACCTATCACGTGGCCGTCCGCGCGGCGGCGGATCTCGTAGGCGCCGAACGGCTGGGGGCTGCCGGCGTCCGCGCAGGTCTCCAGGAAGCGGCGGGCGACACCGCGGTCCCCGTCCCCGGGGTATCCGGGTGCCCAGAGCGTGCCTGCCGGCGGTTCACCCGCCTCCACCGATGCGGCTTCGGCCGCGCTCAGCGGGTGCAGCAGGAGGCGTGTCGTCATGAGGTTGTCCATGACAGGCCGGAGTATCACCTCCACAGGGGCCGACGCATGCGAGTTTCGGTACGCGACGGTACGTAGCGTCGCTACGGTAATGGTGTTAGCGTTGTTCGTGTCGGGTCGCGGAGACGGCCGGGGCCCCTCTATCGCAGGAGCAGGTCATGAGTGAGCAACAGCAGCACACCACCGCGCCGCGCAGGGTCGCCCTGGTCACCGGGGGCTCGCGAGGCATCGGCCGCGAGAGCGCCGAGCGGCTCGCGGCCGACGGATTCGCCGTCGTCGTCAACTACGCGGGCAACAAGACCGAGGCGGAAGCGGCCGTAGAGGCTGTCATCTCCGCAGGTGGCGAGGGATTCGCGTTTCAGGCGGACGTCGCCGACGAGACGGCCGTAGCCGCACTCTTCGACGCGGCCGAGGCCGCCTTCGGGGGGATCGACGTGGTCGTCCATGCCGCGGGAGTCATGACGCTCGCACCACTGGTCGACACCGACCTGGACGCCTTGGACCGGATGCACCGCACGAATATCCGCGGCACCTTCGTCGTGGACCAGCAGGCGGCGCGCCGCCTCCGCGACGGCGGGGCGATCATCAACTTCTCCAGCTCGGTGCTCTCGCTCGCCCTCCCGGGATACAGCGCCTACGCCGCCACCAAGGGAGCGGTGGAGGCCATGACGCTGATCCTCGCCCGTGAGCTGCGCGGCCGGGACATCACGGTCAACGCCGTGGCCCCGGGCCCGACCGCCACCGCGCTCTTCCTGGACGGTAAGGATGAGGAGACCATCACGCGGATGGCGGCCCAGCCGCCGCTCGAACGGCTGGGCACGCCGCAGGACATCGCGGAGGTCGTCTCGTTCCTCGCCGGCCCCGCCCGCTGGGTCAACGGCCAGGTGCTGCGCGCCAACGGGGGGATCGTGTGACGGACCGGGCGGCCCTCCTCCGCGACCCTCCCGGACAGGCCCCGACGGTGTGCCGTTCCCCGCACGGGCGCGCGAACCGGGCCGTGCACCGCTTGATAGCGTCCGTGCGGTGAGTACCCGAGCACGCATCCTCGAAGTGGCCGCCGAGCTCGTCGCGGCGTCCCCGGACGGGGACATCTCCACCCGGGCCGTGTGCGAGGCGGCCCAGGTCGGCGCACCGGCTCTCTACCGGCACTTCGGGGACAAGGAAGGGCTGCTGTCGGCGGTGGTCGACCACGGCTACGACGCGTACCTGGCGACGAAGCGGGAACGCGGCGCGTCCACGGACCCCGTCGAGGACCTCCGCAACGGCTGGGACAGCCACATCGAGTTCGCCCTGCGCAACCCGAACCTGTACCGGCTGATGAACTCCCCGGCGATGCGCACACCGCCCGCCGCGGCGCTCGAGTCCCACCGGATCCTGACCCGTGACCTGGAGCGGGCTGCGGAACAGGGGAAGCTTCGCGTCACTCCTGAACTGGCCGCCCAGATGATCATGTCGGCCAATACGGGTGTCGCCCTCATGCTCGTATCCCGCCCCGCGACGTTCTCGGACGACAGCGTGCGCACGCGTGTACGCGACGCTGTGCACGCCGCCGTCTTCACCCCGGACGCGCGCGTCGCCGAGCCGGTGGAGGCCGAAGTTCCCTCAGCTGCAGTCCGGTTGAGGGCATTGCTGAACCGGTCGAAGGGGTCCGGCCTCAGTGCCGCGGAATCGGTCCTGATGAACGAATGGCTGGACCGGGTGTCGAATGCGGCGCAGGGGGACGGGAAGAGCTGACAGGTCGGTCTCTGCCTTCGGATCCGTACCACCGATGCCGACCCGAGGCGCACGTTGTCGGATCAAGAAGGATCCGAGCAGGCGAGGGAACGCCAGACCCGCTGGGCCCAGGTGAGGTCGGCGGAGTCCTCATGGGTGCAGAAAAGCCCGGCGGCGGTGCCTGCGGCCGACACCGTGAAGCCGTAGAACTCGTGCCGCTCCCGGCCGTGGTCGTCCGGGGTCAGCCAGAAGGCGTGGCGGAGTCCGTCGGGCAGAGACTCGGTGAGCCGTTGCGCGGGAAGCTTGTCGGGGGCGCCGTCGAGCAGTACGGAGAGGAAGTCCTCGGGGGAACGTCCCGGGGCGTCATCCGTGAACACTGTCACGGCGGCGCTGCGGTCAGGACCGGCGAACTGATCCGCACCATCGGCGAACCGGGCGGTCAGGCCTGCGGTGCGGACGACGGACCAGCGGTCGCCGAGGCCGGTGCGGACGTCGACGGGGAGCTGGTGCGGGAAGCGGCTGAGGACGTGGTCCCGGTCCCAGACGTCTTCCAGGACGCGGGTGGCCAGCGGGTGGTGGCCGGCGACGAGGTAGGGCAGTTCCTCGGGATCGGCAACCCGGGCGGTGAACGGGGCGCCCAGCAGGTCGTCGCCCCAGGGCCTGACCTTGTTGGAGAGCAGCCCTCTGAAGGTGAGGTCCGAGTAACTCCGGTCCTCCCACCGCTCGTCGGCCTCCCGGAGCGTGGCCTCGTCGACCTCCAGCCATACGCCCAGGACCAGCTCGGTCTCGTACGTCAGCCGGACGGGCAGCAGACAGCGGATGAAGGAGCCGACGCCGTCCACCCGGAGCAGCGCGGAGGGGCCGAGCCGGTGCCGGGCCGCTTCGGGTGCGGTGAGGGCGGCGTCGGGCAGGTTGAATCCGACGTCGATGCGCCGCTCGTCCGTGAGGGAGTCGCCGCAGCAGGAGCAAGAAGGAAGATGGCTGGTCACAGCGCCAGGTTAAGGAATGCCCGCACCGCCCCCGAAGTCAGGGGTCCTGCCCTGAGGTCATGCCCTGACAAGGGCTGTCCCGCAATCCCCGGCGGACACACGACGACCACCACGGCGCTTCGCCGTGTCATCGGAGCGCCCGAACACATTCAGTGTCCGGGCGTCCCTCAGCCTTGCTCTGTGCGCATCTGCAGCCGCGCGCTGATCCATCAGGGACTAAAGGGCATCCCCTTGCGGGAAGTCCCCGGACAGCGCCGCGGCCATCCTCAGATGCGGGGCCGCTTCGGAGGACCGCCCCTGGCGTTCCAGTGTCCGACCGAGCATGAGCCGCGCATACTCCTCGACCGGGTCGCGCTCCAGGACGGCGAGCAGTTCTGCCTCGGCCTTCGCGAGCCGCGCCGAGTGGTAGTAGGCCCGCGCCAGCAGCAGCCGCGGTGCGATCAGCTCCGGCGCCTCGTCCACCAGCCCGTCGAGGATCCGCGCCGCCGTCAGGTACTCCTTGGCGTCGAAGAACATCTGCGCACGGTCCCAGCGGTCGGCCGCGGTGCCGAACTCGTAGTAGGTGTCGTTCACTTCTCCTCCTGGAGCGAATCGGGTCCTGCGGACGCGTCAACACAGGGGTGTAGTTTAATATTCCACTAAATTTTCGGCGTGGGGACCGGCACTCCGCGTCCGTACGGGAATAGGTTGAGCGCCATGAGCAATCTCGATCGCCAGGCCGCACTCTCCGTCTGCGGAGGACGGGGCTTCGTCGTCGCCGAGCCGGTGCGTGAACTCCTCACGCCGCGGCATGTTCAGCTCGGCGAGTCCACCGAGGTCCGCCGACTCCTGCCCAACCTGGGCCGCCGCATGGTCGGCGCCTGGGCCTTCGTGGACCACTACGGCCCCGACGACATCGCCGACGAGCCCGGGATGCAGGTACCGCCGCACCCCCACATGGGCCTGCAGACGGTCAGCTGGCTGCACGACGGCGAGGTCCTGCACCGCGACAGCCTGGGCAGCCTCCGGACGGTCCGCCCGCGCGAGCTGGGCCTGATGACCTCGGGGCGGGCGATCAGCCACTCCGAGGAGAGCCCGAAGCCGCATGCCAGGCTTCTGCACGGAGCACAGCTGTGGGTGGCCCTGCCCGACGCCCACAGGAACGTCGAACCGCACTTCCAGCACCACGCCGACCTCCCCGCGGTCACCGCGCCGGGGCTCACCGCAACGGTGATCCTCGGTGAACTCGACGGCGCCACGTCGCCCGGCACGGCGTACACCCCGATCGTGGGTGCCGACCTGGCCCTGACGGGCGGCGCCGAGGCCCGGCTGCCCCTCGATCCCGACTTCGAGTACGCGGTGCTGTCCATGTCCGGCGAGGCCGAGGTCGACGGCGTCCCGGTACTGCCCGGCTCGATGCTCTACCTTGGCTGCGGCCGGACCGAACTGCCCCTGCGTGCGGTCTCCGACGCCGGGCTCATGCTTCTCGGCGGCGAGCCGTTCGAGGAGGAGATCGTCATGTGGTGGAACTTCATCGGACGGTCCCACGAGGAGATCGAGGCGGCCCGGCTGGACTGGATGGAAGGCCCTCGCTTCGGCGAGGTGAAGGGCTACGACGGCGACCGGCTGCCCGCTCCGGCCATGCCGCCGGTGGCGTTGAAACCGCGGGGAAGGGTGCGCTGAGCTGCATCGATGTGGCACGCGCCAAGCGCGCCCCTGGTCGCGGCAACTCGGCCCCATGCTCAGAAGCGGAATCGATCGAGCGCCTCTCCGGAAGCCTCTGCCTCACGTGCCCGGGATTCCAGAGTGTGGTCGTGTGTGAGCAGCTTCAGTGGACCTGATGCTGACCCAATGCTGACTTGCTGACCCGTCTGGTAGCCGGGGACATAGGTCATGACGGCATGGGTAGCGAAGTCGCTACCCATGCCGCCCAACGCGTCCTTGGTGATGTCAGGGTGCGGTGGATTCGTAGTCTGCCGTGGCTCAGGTTCCTACTGGAGCGACTAGAAGGGGCTGTAGCGCCGGCCAGTTCGTTGGCTTGGGACTGTGAGTGTTCCGGTCCGGTTCAGCTCAGCATCCAATTCCTGCCTCTGGCCATGGGGGTGGATGCACGGTCAAGCAGTCCCGTCGCAACACGCGTAGCCCCTGTTCTTGTTCGCGCATGCGACGGTCGGCACTGGCCGTCGGTTGTCGAATGGTCTCGATTGATGGTCAGGTCTCAACACAGGGGCCGCTGTGTTGTGAGAGGCGGGAAGATGGGTGGGTGCTGCCTCGGGTTCGGCACCTGACTGCCTCCTGGAACGGTCCGGTATCGCCGACAGGCTCGGCGATACCGGAATCATCCCGTCGGCCCCTGAACTGTTCGGAGCCCTCGCAACGCATTTGAAGACGCCCATCGATGGGGTACCGCCCGGTCACCCAAAGGAACCCTCGCCGTCCGCATGGCATCGTCCGATGCCGGGCCCGTCGGTCGGTCATCCCCTTGCTCCGAGTACCGCGCCCGCAGTTGGCGGTTTGACGACACGTCGTGAAATCGCCACCGGTCCCCCTTCCGCCCTGCTCCGCCGCGCGCCGATGATCGTGCGAACGTCACCGGCGCAGTCCAGAGCGGAGCAAGGCACCCATGACACATGTCCCGGAACAAAGACGCCTGTCCCTGGTGATGGCGGCCGCCGTCCTCGCCGCCGTGGCGGGCACGGCGCCCGCGGCCGTCGCCGCACCCGGCCCGGGCACCACGCCGAGCGCCCACAGTGTGCTCGCCTCCCTGGACGACCAGGAGCGAGAAGCGCTGCACCGGATGGCGACGCTGGACATGGGCGGACTCCACGTCACGGACAAGGCGGCGCTGAAGTCCGCCGACCCCGTCGACGTCATCGTGCAACTGCGGACGCCGCCCGCCCGGACCGCCCGTCTGCTGGCCGCCGCCCAGGGGCGCAGCCTCAGCGAGACGGACGCGCGCACCGCGGTCACCGACGCGCAGGGCGCGTTCCGTGACGTGCTGAAGGACATGTTCCCCGAGAAGCAGGCGACCGCGGGGAAGTCCGGCGAGCGGTCCGGGGCGCCCCGGCTGCACCGTAGTTACACCCACAGCTTCGACGGGGTCAGCCTCAGCCTGCCCGGTGACCGGGTCGCCGAACTGCTCGACCACGCGGAGGTCGCCTCGGTGTGGCCCGACAGTACGGTGAAGGCGCTCTCCGACCCGGAGGCCACCACGACGGGCGGCCGGGAGACCGGCAGCGCCGACGACGGCGTGGCCCGCCTGCACGCCGAAGGCATCACCGGCAAGGGCGTCAAGGTTGGCATCATCGACACCGGGATCGACTACCGGCACCCCGACCTCAAGGACGTGTACGAGGGCGGATATGACTTCGTCGACGACGACGCCGACCCGATGGAGACCACGTACGAGGACTGGAAGGCGTCCGGTCAGGCCGAGAGCAACCAGGGCTCCACGTACTACACGGAGCACGGCACCCACGTCGCCGGCATCATCGCCGGCCGGGGCGCCGACGCGAAGGCGCGGGCCGCGCACGGCGTCGCACCCGGCGCCTCCGTCCACGCCTACCGCGTCCTCGGCCCCTACGGCAGCGGCCGCACCAGCAACATCATCGCCGCCATGGACAAGGCGGCCGACGACGGCATGGACGTCGTCAACATGTCGCTGGGCGCCGCCGTCAACGATCCGCTCAGCCCGCAGTCCATAGCCGCCGACAACCTCGTCCTCGCGGGCGTCACCACCGTCATCGCCGCCGGCAACAGCGGCCCGAAGGCGGGCACCGTCGCCACGCCGGCCGCCGCCGCCCTCCCGCTGACGGTCGGCGCCCACTCCGAACCGCTGACCCTGCCCGCGTACTCGCTGGCCGCCGGATCGGCGACGGCGGAGGGCAGGCTGCTCGCCCAGCCCTACGGCGACGCCCT
Organism: Streptomyces sp. NPDC056452; assembly: GCF_042796085.1. NCBI lineage: Bacteria > Bacillati > Actinomycetota > Actinomycetes > Kitasatosporales > Streptomycetaceae > Streptomyces > Streptomyces sp. NPDC056452. The sequence goes on along the minus strand of NZ_JBHTRI010000014.1, from coordinate 136,880 downwards.
CGACAAGCTGCCGGACGGCGCCCTTCCGGTCGTCGACGCCGGCACCGGTACCGCGGCCGGATACACCGGCATAGACGTCACCGGCAAGGCCGTCCGGATCCTGCGCGGCGGCATCCCGCTCGACGAGAAGGTGCGGCGCGCACACGACAAGGGCGCCGCGGCCGTTCTCCTCGTCAACGACAACGCCGACGAGGGACACATCCCGCACTACATCGGTGAGAACCCGAACTACGTCCCGGCGTTCTCGCTGACCGCGGCGGACGGCGCCGCACTGATGGCAGCCGGCGCCGACGTCTCGTTCGCGCCGGCCGGAACCTTTCGCCTCGGCGACGGTGCGCTGGCCGACTTCAGTTCGCGCGGCCCGGTCTACGGCAGCGCCGCCATCAAGCCCGAGGTCACCGCACCCGGCGTCAGCGTCCTGTCGTCCGTACCCGCCGACATCGTCGACCCGGAAGGCGGCGACTACACGTACGCGTACGCCCGCCTCAGCGGAACCTCGATGGCCGCGCCGTACGTCGCCGGCACCGCCGCGCTGATGCTCCAGCACGACCGCGGATTGACCCCCGACGCCATCAAGACGGCGCTGATGAACACGGCGACCACCCTGCCCGGCGACGTCAGCGTGTTCGAGGCCGGTGCCGGAGCCGTCGACCCGTATGCGGCCGTGCACGCCACCACCGCCGTACAGGTTCCGGAGACCACCCCGCATGTCACGGTCGACGGTACGCAGACCGAAGTCGACGCCGTCACCGGTGCGCTGGACCTCGGCGTGCTGCCAGTGGGCCGTGCCACGAGCGTCGAGCGCACCCTGCGCGTGGTCAACGACAGCGGCAGGCCCGTCACATATGACGTGCGCACGGTCTTCAGCCGTGGCTCCGGCAGTTCCGCGGACGCCGACGCGGCGCACATCACCCTGACCACCAGTGACCGCATCAAGGTCGGAGCCCACGGCAAGAAGTCCGTTGCCGCCGCCCTGCGTGTGCCCGCCGGCGCCGCGGCCGGCTACTACGAGGGCACCGTCACGCTGACACCGTGGAGCGGCAGCGGGCTGCCCGCGCTGCACGTCCCGTTCGGGCTGCGGGTTGCCGAGTCCGGGTTCGAGGAGGTGGACATGACCAAGTCGGTCATGTCGACCGGGCGGGGTTCCGACCAGGGAGCCGTCGGGGGCGGCGCGGCCACCTTCAACCTGCGGATGGCCGGACAGCTGCGCAGCATCGACATCTTCCTTGCCGACGCCGACGGCAAGGACCTCGGATACGTCGGCGGCATCAACACCGTCGGCCTCACCGAGGGCGTCCTCTACGGCCCGGCAACGGTGGGCCCCTGGTACTTCCCGATGACCGGCGACGAGGCCACCCCGTTCGACCCGCGCGGCCGCTACATGGACGACGGCCACTACAAACTGCGCATCGTCGGCACGGACGCAGCCGGCGGCACGGACAGCGAGCTGCGCGACGTGTACGTGGACACGCAACTACCCGCGTACGAGGACGCCTACGGAGCCTGGGACCCGGCCCACCCCACCGTCGTCGAGCAGCCCGCCGACGCCACGTCGTTCGACGTGACCGGCACACTGCGGGACGCCCAGGCCGACGACATCCGCGACGCGGGCCTCGACATCGGCCAGAGCGACAACCGCCTGTACTACTCGCTCTACAACCCGAACGCGCCCGAGGGAAGCCTCCCCGTGGGGTCCGAGGGGGCCGTGGACGGGCAGGTCAAGCTTCCCGTCGGCCCGCCCGTCGCGCATCTCAAACTGTGGCCCACGGACGCCGCGGGGAACATCAGCGGCATCCGCCAGGTCAACATCATGAGGAAGGGCACGCCCTATGTGGTCGGCGACGCGAGCGCGTCCTCGGCGCGGGCCGGGGACCGTATCACGTACACGCTGACCGCACACGAGCTGAAGAACTGGAAGTCGTTCACTTCGCAGATCCGCTACGACGACCGGAACGTCAAGCTCGTCGGCATCGAACCGACCGCCGAACTGAAGGCACACGGCCCGTCCGCGATCCGCCGCGCCGACGTGTCGTCCGGCTCGTCCGCGTACAGCACCTTCTCCTTCGATGTTGCCGACAGCGCGGGCCTGAGTGGCGACTCGATGCCGTTGCTGAAGGTGACGTACGAGGTGACCGGCGGGACGACGACGTCGATCGCGAGCCTGAACACGGGAACCACGTCCGCCGTCGACACGGCGGGCACCAAGGCGAACCTGAACACCCAGTTCTACGGTGCGGTGCGGATGCTCAACCCGACATCGACCTTCATCGCCCGCCCGGCGATCCAGGCCCTGCTCACCAGGGAGGGTGCGTACGACAACGTCCGTGATCACACGGCCGACGGCATCAAGGCGACGCTCACCGCGCCCGACGGCACCAGCCGCGAGGTCGCGCTGGACAGGACCGGCCGGATCTCCGTCGGCGGGCTGACCCCGTCCGGCAAGCCGTACCGGTTCCGGGTGACGGCGCCCGGTCACTTCACCTGGACCGAGGACATCGACCTCGGCTTGGACGGCACCTGGGGCGTGGCCGGCAACAGCGCCGGCTCGGCGGCCGCCCTCGTCGCCGGGGACGTCAACGGCGACGACGTCGTCGACGTCCGGGACGCGGCCGCCGTGTACGCGGCGCGCGGGACGGACTTCCGCGCCGCCGACATCGACCACGACGGCACCGTCGGCGCGAAGGACCTCGCCTGGGTGAGGGACAACTACCTGGCGCAGAACAGCAGGGCCGACCGATACACCGACGCGGTCAAGCGCCTGCGTGGCAAGTCGCTGGAGGACTACCTGGACCTGATGTAGCCGGACGGCCGCCGTGCCGGGTGCTCACACCCAGTTGTTCCGCATCGCGTACCAGCCCAGCTGGACGCGTGAGGTCACGGCGGCCAGATCCATCAGCGCCCTCACCCGGCGCTGCACCGTACGCGGCGACGTGCCCAGCTGATGGGCCGTCGCCGCGTCCGTGAGCCCGGACAGCATCAGTTGCAGGATGCGGCGGTCGGTGGGACTCAGGTCGCCGTCCTCGCGCAGATACGGGCGCGAGCGGCGCCACACGGACTCGAACAGCTCGATCGCGAGCACCACGAGCGGCGGCCGCAGTTCCAGCGAACGCCCCGGCTCCACCTGGACCATGGCCGTCTCGCCGTCCGCGATGAGCAGCTTGATCAACGGCTGGTCGACCACCCGCACTTGGTGCCCCCGTTCCACCCGCAGATCCAGCGCCCGAAGCGCGGCCGGCTCGGAGAGGAAGTCGCGGTCCACGACGATGCGGTAGGAAGCATCCGGATTGCCGTCCTTGCGCATCGGCGGCCCGGCCCCGTCCGACCGATGCTCCTCGGGCCCGTCGGGCAGGGTCGTCGGGACGGGGGCCACCGTGTTGGCCCCGGACTGGAAGCCGAACAGCGAGGTACGGGCCGAGTACTCCATGTCGTAGATACGGCGTGCCTGCTCCTCGCGGCTCTCCCAGACCCGGACGACATGCTCGTCGTTCCCGCCGGTGCCGGATCCCCACTGGCCGAGCAGCCGGGTCAGCGCGGCGTTCGTGCCACGCAGGTGGTCCTGCAACTCGGTGAGGGAGGCGCGCAGGGCCGGGCTCGACGCCGCACTGTCGGCGGGCTGCTGGGAGGGTGTTCCTGGGACGGGCGACATGCGCCCATTCTCGCCGCCCCCGCACACATCCGGGCAGGGACCCCCAAGGCGGCTCGTCGGCGGGGTGCGGGTCCGCGGTGCCCGCCCTGTCGTGATTACGCCATGGCGACCTCTCGCCAGCCCGAACACGCCCATGGAGCGCGGGAATTGGTGACGCTTCTGGTCCAGCACCCCTTCGACCAGGAGTTGTCCCTGTGAGACGCAGCAGACCATGGCGGTCCACCGCCGCAGGGCTCGCGGCCGTTGCCCTGCTGGGCGTCGGCATACCCGCGGCCCACGCCACCACGCCCGCCACCCCGATGACCGGTACCGGTTCCGACGCAGTCCGCACAGTGACCGTCACCCTGGTCACCGGTGACGTGGTCGACGCGCGCGTGGCCAACGACGGCCGGATCCTGTCCGCCGCACCCCGTCCCGAGGACGGTACCGATCACCCGGCCGCCGTCTGGCGGGACGGTACCCGCACCTACGTCCTCCCCCAGGGCGTCGAGAAGTTGATCGACGCCGGACTCGTCGACGTGCGCCTCTTCGACATCGGCCGGCTCGTCGCCGACGGCTACGACGACGCCCACTCCGCCACCATTCCCGTCATCGTGGAGTACGCCGGGGGCCGCACACCGCGCACCGCCCGGCCCGGCACCCGGACCACCGCCACGCTCGACTCCATCGGCGGCGTCGGACTCGCCGTCACCAAGACGTCCGCCGCCGATGCCTGGAAGGACCTCGCTCCGGCGAAGTCCTCGGCGCGCACGGCCGGCGGCGTCACCAAGGTCTGGCTGGACGCCAAGGTCCGGGGGAACGCCGCCGACGCACTCGGCACCCCGACCGTCCCCCTCACCGGAGCCGGCACCGCGCACAGGGCCGGGCTCAACGGCTCTGGCGTCAAGGTCGCCGTCCTGGACACCGGCGTGGACGCGGACCACCCCGACCTCGCCGGCCGGATCACGCAGACCAAGGTGTTCGTCAACGGCCAGGACACCGAAGACCGCACCGGCCACGGCACCCACACCGCGTCCACCGTCGCCGGCACGGGTGCCGCGTCCAAGGGGCGTTACGCGGGCATGGCGCCGGGGGCCGAACTGCTTGTCGGCAAGGTGCTCGGCGACGACGGCTCCGGCACACTCAGCGGCATCGTCAGCGGCATGGAATGGGCCGTCGCCGAAGGTGCACAGGTCGTCTCCATGTCGCTCGGCGCCGACGGCTCCACCAGCTGCTCGGGCCCCGACGTCGAAGCGGTCCAGCGCCTCAGCGACAAGGCCCTGTTCGTCATCGCGGCGGGCAACGCCTCGCTGCGCGGCACTGTTTCCACGCCCGGCTGCGCGCCGAGCGCCCTGACCGTCGGCGCCGTCGACCGCAGGAACGAGACCGCGTCCTTCTCCAGCCGCGGCCCCTCCGCCGACGGGATCAACGCCAAGCCCGACATCGCCTCCCAGGGTGTCGACGTCGTCGCCGCTCGCGCGGGCGGGCGGGGCGCCCAGGCGTACCGGTCGATGTCCGGCACCTCGATGGCCACCCCGCACGTCGCCGGCGGCGCCGCGCTCCTCCTCCAGCAGCACCCCGGCCTCGCGCCGGCCCGTCTCAAGGCGCTGCTCACCTCGTCGGCGAAGGACACCGACGCGCCCGTCCTGGACCAGGGCGCCGGCCCGATGGACGTGGCCCGGGCGATCGCCCAGCCGGTCGTCGGCGCACCCAACCAGCTCCTCGGCGACTTCGCGTACCCGCAGTCCGGACTCGCCCCGGTGGACGAGCCGGTCACGCTGACCAACGTCACGGACAAGGACCTCACGCTCACCCTTGCCGTGCGCGACGTGCGCGGTGATGACGGCTCCCGTGTCCGGGGCTTCGCCGCAGCGGCCGGCACCCGGGTCACCGTCCCCGCGAACGGCACCGCCGACGTGCCGGTCCGCATCGACCCCGCGGCGAAGCTCGACGCCGGTGACTACGGCACCCTCACCGGCCGCCTCGTAGGCACCGGCGCCCACGGTGTCCGCGTCACCGTCCCCTTCGGCGTGCACCTGGAGGTGCCGTCCGCCGATCTGACCGTCAAGGGCTTCGACCGGCACGGCGACCCGGCGGCGTCCCCGTCGACGTTCCAGCTGTTCGACGACCACCGGGACACCGCGAAGCGGTACACCCTGGGCTATCCGGCCGCGGGCAGCACCACGATCCGGGTGCCGCTCGGCACGTACTCCCTCAGCGGTCTGATCATGACCCGTGACGAGCCGGGCAACGTCGGCAATGTGGCCTCGGTGTCGCAGCTCTACCGGCCGGAGCTCACTGTCTCCGGTGACACCACGGTCACCCTGGACGCCCGCGACGCCGAGCGGGTCGCGTGGGACACCGACCGTGCGAGCCGGCCAGGCGGGTTCGCGATCGGCCTGACCTACGGAATGGAGGACACCGGCAGGATGCTCGCCGGTTATGCGACCTCCGTCCCGTCGTACGTCAAGGCGATCTACGCCCAGCCGGTCCGGCATGCCGACAAGGTCACGTTCCTCGCGTCGGCCCGGCAGACCGCTCCGCTCGCCCGGTTCACCTCGGGCGGAGGGCGGGTCCTGGACTCGCTGCCGATACAGAAGGCGACGGAGTTCGACGGCAAGGGCACAGCCGAGGTAGTCGCGATCGGCAAGGGCACGGATGCCAACTTCGCGGGCCACGACCTGAAGGGCAAGGTCGCTCTGGTCGACGCGGGCCCCGGCGGAGGCAATGCCTTCACCTGGGAGACGGCCGCCGCGAAGGCCGGCGCCGCCGGCGTCCTTGCCGCAGTCCCCGACAGCGAGGGCCGCTTCCAGGTCACCGGTCCCGAGGGCGGTGTTCCGCAGGCCACCATCACCTGGGACGACGCGCTCACCCTCAAGGCCGAGGCCGCGCAGTCGGGTGCGGCGAACGTCGGCTGGTCCGGCACCGCGACCGCGAAGAGTCCGTACGTCTACAACCTGGCGCACGTCTCGAAGGACGCGATCCGTCCGGGCACCCAGCGGGTGCACGACAGCAAGCTCGCCGTCACCGATGCCCGCTACCACGTGCAGCAGGCCACCGGCGAGCCCACGTACTGGTCCGACGTACAGGTGGGCCTGCCCGGCATGGCCGGGTTGTGGGCGGGCGGTACGACGCTGCCGCTGCGCGCGCCGCAGCGGCGCACCGAGTTCTTCACACCGTCCGGCAGCGAGGGCCTGATGTGGACGACCCTGATGCGCCGCGACCTCGGCCCGAACGGCGGTACCGCCTATGACGGTCCGCGCAAGGTGCAGCAGGGCAGCTCCACGGCGTACTGGTACAAGTCGCCGTACGGCCCCGTGCGCAACACCTACAGCGCCGCGCTGATGACGCGCGACAGCAACCGGCTCACCTTCACCGTCGCCCCGTTCGGCGACGCCGGGGGCCACGACTCCACCATCGCCCGGAACGACTTCGGCACCCGCCAGCTGCTGGTGAACGGTGAGCCGCGGGCGTACGTGTCGGGCATGTGGGAGCTGCCGCAGGAACAGGCGGACCTCACGTTCCGTCAGACCTGGCAGCGGCCCGCCTCACCGGCGGACCGGACGGGCCTCGCGTACAGCACGGAGTGGGGCTTCCGCTCCGGCGCCGCCGACCAGGGTGCCCAGAGCGTCCTCGTCCCGGTCCTTGACCTGCCGTCCGATCTGCGCAACTCCCGCCCGGCGGGCGAGGCGACCACGATCGGTGTCGGCGCGGTCGTGGACGGGGCGGACGCCCCGGTCGCCCTGGAGAACGCCCGCGTCGAGTACGCCTACGGCGACCAGACCACCACGAACGCCGTCACCGACTGGCACCCGGCCCGGATACAGCGGTCGCACGGGGCCTGGCGGGCCGTCGTGCCCGGCGACGCCCCCGTGGGCACGTTCGTCCACCTGCGCGTCACGCTTGCCGACGGGCAGGGTGCGTCGGTCGGCCAGACGATGGTCCGCGCCTACGAAGTGCGCTGAGAAACGCCGCAGGGCCGCCCCGATCCGGGACGGCCCTGCGGTGTACCGGACGGTCAGACGTCGACGGCCACCCGCTCCGGCGCGACTGCCGGGGCCCCGGCCGCGACACGCCGGCGGTGGTACGTGCGCAGCCGTAGCGTGCACCAGATCCCGACAGCGGAGACCACCATCAGCGCGACGGCGGGGGGCCAGTACGCGCCGCCGGCCAGCGAGGAAAGCCACACGGCGGTGACCGGGGCGAAGCCCGCGAAGACGAGGTTGCAGACCTGGTACGACAGGGAGATGCCGGTGTAGCGGACGTGCGGGGCGAACCCGTCCGCGAGGATCGCCGCCATCGGCCCGTACAACGCGGACATCACGAACCGCATCGCGAGCATCGACAGGTAGATCAGCACGACGTTTCCGGTGTCCATGACCATGAACTGCGGTATCGACAGCAGCACCACACCCACGAGGCCGCCGACGACGACCTTGTGCGCGCCGATCCTGTCGCCGAGCAGCGCCAGGAACGGGGTGACGAGGAGCTCCAGGAAGGCGGCGAGAGTGAGGCCGTTGAGCAGCATCGACTCGGACAGGTGCTGGTCGTCGGTGCCGTACGCGAGCAGGTAGCTGGTTACGACGTAGTAGCCGCCGGTCGCGGTCGCCAGTGCGAAGACACCGACCAGAACGGTCTTCCAGTCCTTGCGCAGCACCTCGGCGACGGGAAGCTTGCTCACCGCACTCTTCTTCCCCTGCTCGCCCTTCTGCTGCTCGTTCTTCCGCTGTTCGGCGTGGATCTCGTCCATCACCGGCGAGTCCTCGAGCTTGGTGCGGACCACCAGGCCGATCACGACGAGGACGGCGGAGGCCAGGAACGGCACGCGCCAGCCCCAGCTGTCGAACGCCTCGTCGCCGAACAGGTTCATCAGGCTGAACATGCCGGTCGACAGGAGCGCGCCGACCGACGAGCCGAGCTGGGCGAAGGAGCCGAAGAAGGTCGCCTTGCCCTTGGGGGCGTTCTCGACGGCGATGAGTACGGCGCCGCCCCACTCGCCGCCGATCGCGATGCCCTGGATCAGACGCAGCACGATCAGCAGGACCGGGGAGAGCACCCCGACCTGTTCGTACGTAGGCAGCAGACCGATCGCGAACGAGGCGATGCCCATCATCAGCAGCGTGATGACGAGGGTCTTCTTGCGGCCGACGCGGTCACCGATGTGACCGAAGACGATGCCGCCGAGCGGGCGCAGCAGGAAGCCGACGGCGAAGGTGGCGAAGGCCGAGATGGTCCTCAGCGACGCCGGCATGTCGGCTGGGAAGAAGACGTCGTCGAACACGATGGCCGCCGCCGTGGCGAAGGCGTAGAAGTCGTACCACTCGATGGACGTTCCCGACAGGGCGGCGAGGGCCGTTCTGTACGGGCTCTGCGGGGTGCGCGGGGTGGTGCGGTCCGACACGGGGACCTCCGGCGGATGAGTGCGGTCGGGGACGGTGACTGCTGTGGTGGGGGAGCGGGAACCAGGTGGTTCCCGGGCCCGGCGGCCGGGCCACGGACGGGATCGTCCGGCCGCCGGGAGCGTCGGGGCGTGGGTCAGCGACCGGCGGCGGCCCAGGCGCGGCTGCCGCCGACCCAGGTCTCGCGCACGCGGATACCGGTGAGTTCGTCTGCGCGCACGGTCAGCGGGTCGGCGTCCAGGACGCAGAAGTCGGCGAGCATGCCGGGCGCGAGGGCGCCGACCGTGTGCTCGCGGTGCAGGGCGGCCGCCGCCGCACCGGTGTGGGCGTGCAGACCGGCCTCGACGGGCAGGCGCAGTGATTCGTCGCCGAGGACCGTGCCCAGGACGGTGCGGCGGGTGGCGGCGGCGGCCACGGCCTCCAGCGGGGCGGGCGGCGCGACCGGTGCGTCGGAGGAGAAGACGACCGGAACCCCGGCCTGCGGGCAGTGGCCCGCGGGGTTGTACCGGTGGCCCGTCTCGCCGATCGCGGTCAGGGTGCCGTCGCCGGTACGCAGGTGGTGCTGCGGCTGCATGACGGGGACGACGCCGAGCTCGCCCATGCGGTCGATCTGCTCGTCCGTCGGCAGACCGGAGTGTTCGATGCGGTGGCGCATGTCGTCGCGAGGCCGGTCGGCCTGGGCCTTCTCGATCGCGTCGAGCACCATACCGATGGCGTACGGGGACTGGGCGTGCGTCGCGGTCTGGAGACCGGCGGCGTGGGCGCGGCGGACGATCTCCGCGTACTCCTCGACCGAGTGGTAGAGCTGGCCGTGGTGGCAGCAGTCGGCGGCGTATCCCTCGGGGAAGTACGCGGTCCAGCCGCCGAGGGTGCCGTCGGCGTAGAACTTCACGCCCTGGATGCGGAACAGGTCGTCGCCGAAGCCGCGCACCGCGCCCAGTTCGAGGGCGGTGTCGAGCAGTGCGGACGTCAGGTACGCGGAGACGCGCATGCGCAGGCTGCCGTCGTCGTGGGCGCGCAGGTACGTCTCCATCTCGCGGCGCGAGACCTGGGCGTCGCCGATCGTGGTGACGCCGGCGGCGAGGAAGACCTCTTGGGCGCGCATGAGGTGGTCGGCCATGATGTCGTCGGGCTCGGAGAGGTGGAAGTTCGGGCCGTGGTTGCCGATCTTCACCCCTGCCGGGCCGGTCAGCATGTCGCAGGCCGCGTCCCAGAGCTGGCCGTCGGGCTCCCCGTTCTCGAAGTGGCCGATGCTGCCGCCCTCGGGCGACGAGGTGGCGGTGGTGATGCCGCAGGTGCGCAGGGTGTGGGAGTTGACGACGCCGCCGTGGCCGGAGGCGTTCATCACGTAGACCTCACGGTCGTCGGCGACGCGGTCCAGGTCGTGGCAGTTCGGGTGGCGGCCCTCGGCCAGCCGGCGGTGCTCGTAGCCGAAGCCGCGGATCGGGACGCCGGCCGGCAGGTCGCGGCCGGCTTCGCGCAGCACGTCGACCAGCGTGTCGATGTCGCCGACGCGTTCGGGCCGCAGGTCGACCCAGGCGAGGGCCTGTCCGTACATGACCGGGTGGCAGTGGGCGTCGACGAAGCCGGGGTGGACCAGGCCGCCGTCCAGGACGAGTTCCGTGTCGACACGGCCCCCGAGCGCCGCGCGGGCCTCCTCTGCGGTGCCGACGTGCACGACGCGGTCACCGCGGACGGCGAGCGCCTCGGCGCGCACCGGGGTGCCCGGGACGGCCACGGCGGCACCGGTGACGAGCAGCGTGCGATCGGGGGATGCGGACGGACGGGACATGGAAGGCCTGCTTTCGACCGGAGAGGTACGGGGGTGTGCCGACAGACGATTCGACTTGGTGAACCATAGATAGCGAACGACCGATTGACCAGAGGGTCACCGGAAGAATGTTTGTAAAGGTGAATCACCAAACGACGTACGAATCGGCTGTGCGGGTCTCCGGGGGTGATCGCTTCGGCCTCAGGCCGGGCGCGGACCCATGCCGTACTGCTCCTTGACCAGCTCCAGATGGAGCCAGCTCTCCACTTCGCGCACCTGCGGCAGTTCCCGCATCTCCTCCAGGGTGGTGCGTACGGCGGCGAACGACTCGGCGGTGATCGTGCCGACCAGCTCCGCACGGCCCAGGCAGGTCGACAGGAACGTCACCCGCGGGAACGCGGCCACCAGCTCCGCCACCGGAGCTGCCGCCCCGGCCACTCGCAGGCTGAACCCGCACAGATACCCCATGCCCAGCACGTCGGGCCGCACCAGTGCGACCACCTTCGCCACCCCGCCCTCCAGCAGCCGCAGGGTGCGCGCGCGGGTGGCGCCGGCCGAGAGGCCGACCCGCCCCGCCAGCTCGGCGAACGGCAGCCGGCCGTCCTGTTCCAGCTCGGCGAGGATCCGTGCGTCCATGTCGTCCTGCAGGGCGACGGTCGGCTCCTGGGCCAGCAGGTACGGATCCTTCACGTGCCGGGTCGCGACCAGTGGGTCCACCGCGCGCACCCCGTCCATCGCCCGGATGTGCTCGACGGTCCGCTCCAGCTCCCCGAAGCCCGCCGTGCGCAGCTCCGCCATGATCGACCGCCGGCCGCTGGTCAGGGTCACGAAGGGGGCCTGGGGGAGGGTGGCGATCGCGCGGGCGACCGGGGCGGACGTGCCGTCGGTGTCGATCGCCAGATGCGCGGAGGCGGTGAGCCGGTGCACCGCTGGATGGGCGATGGCCACGATCCGCACGGCTCCCGACTCCTGGAGCCGCTGCACCCGCATCCGGGTCGCCGGCCGGGACAGCCCCACCTGCTGGGCCAGTGTCTCGTAGGTCAGCCGGCCGTCGGTCTGCAGTCCGCGCACGATCGCCAGGTCGGTCTCGTCGAGATCCACGGGTTGGTCCCCTCGGTGATGGGTCGGCCCGGTCGTGGGTCCGGCCGGGGTCAGTGCTCATTCTCGGACAGGGGGCCGCCCGCCCGGACGGCGGCTCGGGTGCGGCGAGGGAGGGCGACTTACGCAAGCATCCCGTTCGGGGTAGACATCCATGGCAGTCGAAACGTAAGTTTCCCGTCCATGAGGCAATCGAATCATTCTTGGTGGCTGCGGTGACGCGCCCGGTGGCCGTGGTCACCGAGACCGAGGAGCTGGATCCAGGACCGGGCCTGGAGCTCCTGGCCGACGCAGGCTTCGACGCCCGCTTCGTCGGCAGCCGCGACCCGGACGCCATCGCCGCCGCCGCGCACGACGCCGACGCGCTGATCGTCGGATACGCGCGCGTCGACGCGGCCCTCCTCGACCGGCTCCCCGCGGTGCGCATGATCGCCACCACGTCCGCGGGCCACGACATGGTCGACACCGCGGAGGCGGCCCGCCGCGGACTGTGGGTGTCCAACCTGCCCGACGCGGCGACCGAGGACGTCGCCGTGCACGCCCTCGCCCAGGCGCTCGCGCTCATCCGGCGCCTCCCGCAGGCCGACACCGTGGTCCGGGACGGCGGCTGGAGCAACGACTTCCCCGAACTCCCGCGCCGCGCGAGCGAACTGACCCTCGGCCTGGTCGGCTTCGGCCGCATCGCCCGCACCCTTGCCCGCATCGCCGCACCCCTCTTCGGCCGCGTCCTCGCCCACGACCCGCACGCCACCGACCGGGCCGACGGCGTCGAGCTCGCCGGCCTGGACACGGTGATCGCCGAGGCGGACGTCCTCTCCCTGCACGTCCCGTCCACCCCGCGGACCCGGGGCATGGTGGACGCGCCTCTGCTGGCCCGGATGCGACCCGGCAGCCTTCTGGTGAACGTCTCGCGCGGTGACCTCGTCGACGCCGACGCGCTTCTCGCCGCCCTCGACAGCGGCCGCCTCGGCGGCGCGGCCCTCGACGTATTCCCCGTCGAACCGCCCGCCGCCGACGACCCGTTGCGCCGCCACCCCCGCCTGCTGCTCTCCCCGCACAGCGCCTTCCTCTCGGATGCCTCGCTGCGCGCGTACGTCACCGGACCCGCGCACAACGTCATCGCCTGGTGGACCACCGGACGCCCGAACACTCCGGTCGTCGCCCCGGAACAGGCCGCCACCCCCGTACCCCGCACCGCCGGCACGCAAGGAGCCCCCGCGTGACAGACCTCCTCACCACCCTTGTCGCGACGGACGAGGCAGCCGCAGAGGAACTGCGCCTGCGCCGCGAACTCGCCGCCGTCTACCGGCTGGTCGCGCACTTCCGGATGACCGATCTGATCTTCACGCACATCTCGCAGCGGCTGCCCGGCCCCGACAACCACTTCCTGATCAACCCGTACGGGCTGCTCTTCGAAGAGATCACCGCCTCCAACCTGGTCAAGATCGACCTCGACGGAAACCCCGTCGAGCCGACCCCGCACCCGGTCAACCCGGCCGGTTTTGTGATCCACAGTGCCATCCACCGCGCCCGCACCGACGCCCACTGCGTCCTGCACACGCACACGAAGGCGGGCTGCGCCGTGGCCGCGCAGCAGGGCGGTCTGCTGCCGGTCAACCAGATGTCGATGGAGTTCCACAACCGCGTCGGCTACCACGACTACGAAGGCGTCGCCCTCAACCTGGACGAGCAGGAGCGCCTCGTCGCCGACCTGGGCGGCCACCCCGCGCTCATCCTGCGCAACCACGGCCTGCTCACCGTGGGTGACAGCGCCAAGCAGGCGTTCCTGCGGATGTACTACCTGGAGAAGGCCTGCGAGATCCAGGTCACCGCCCAGGCCGGCGCCACTCCGCTGATCATCCCCTCGGACGAGGTCGCGGAGTACACCGCCCAGCAGCTCGCCGGCGAGGGAGAGGCGTCCTCGGACTTCGAGGACCACGACGCCTACGACCTCGCCTGGGGCGCACTGTTGCGACTGGTGGGGCGGATCGCACCGGACTACAAGGACTGACCACCCACACCCCACGGGGGCCGGACCGACGCGCGACGGTCCGGCCCCTCCTGTGTCACCGGTCCATGCGACGTGTGGTGGCGGATCTACGACGCGTCGTCAAGTCGCCACTAGACGAACCCGGTTGAAGGCCCCTGCGCTGCGAGGATGCGTCGCGTCCTCGCTCCGTGAACCTTGGGGGTTCTCTCCATGCATGTCAGATCCATAGCCGCGGCCGCCGGCCTGGTGGCGGCGGCGCTCGTGCCCGTCACCGCCGCGCAGGCGGCCGGTCCGTCGGTCCCGGCCACCGCCGGCCGGCCGCAGGTGCCCGCGACCTTCACCGTGCCGCTGCCCACCGGCGACACCGTCACGGTCGAACGCTCCGGCACCGCCATCCGCTCGGCGACCGTCACACCGGCACCCGGCCGCTCCGACATCGCCTTCACGACCAGTTCCGTCGACTCCGACGACATGAGCGTCGTGCCCGCGGACGCCGAACCGCTGCTCGCCGCCGGCCGGGTCGACCCCCGGCTCTTCGACGTCAAGGCGCTGCTGGAGGCCGGTTACGGCACGAAGGGCACCACCACACACACCACGGTCGGGATGATCGTCCAGCACGCCAAGGGCTCCGGCGCCGCGGACAAGGCGCGCCGGGCCCTCGGCGACGCCGCCCGTCCCGGGCACCCCATCTCCCGGCTCGGCATGACCGCGCTCGACCCGCACGACGACGCCGACGCCGCCATCACCTGGAAGCGCCTCACCGCCGGCACCGGCCGGTCCCTCGCGGGCGGGGTGAACAAGCTGTGGCTGGACGGCAGGATGCACGTCGCCCTGGACAAGAGCGTTCCGCAGATCCACGCCCCCCAGGCCTGGGAGAGCGGGTACACCGGCAAGGGCGTCACCGTCGCCGTCCTCGACAGCGGCTACGACTCCAACCACCCGGACCTGGCGGGCCGGGTGACGGTCTCCTCCAACTTCCTCGGCGGCGCGAGTGCCGAGGACGACAACGGTCACGGCACGCACGTGGCCTCCACGATCGCGGGCGTCGACAGCACCTACCGGGGCGTCGCCCCCGACGCCTCGCTCGCGGTGGGCAAGGTGTGCGACAACACCGGTCTCTGCCCCACCTCCGCGCTCCTCGCCGGCCTCGACTGGGCCGTCAAGACCGTCCACGCCAAGGTCGTCAACCTCAGCCTCGGCGGCCCCGCGGACGAGACGGACCCCGCGATCGCGGTCATCAACGACCTGTCGGCGAGCACCGGCACGCTCTTCGTCGTCGCCGCGGGCAACGACGGCGAGTACGGGACCGCCACGGTCGGCGCGCCCGCCATCGCGAACGCCGCCCTCTCCGTGGGCGCGGTCGACGCCGACGACGAACTCGCCCCGTTCTCCAGCCGCGGCCCGCGCCCCAGCGACAACGCGGTCAAGCCCGACATCACGGCCCCCGGCGTCAGCATCGTCGCCGCGAAGCTGGGCGGCGGCCACACCTCCAAGAGCGGTACGTCGATGGCGACGCCGCACGTGGCGGGCTCCGCCGCACTCGTCGCCCAGGCACACCCCGACTGGACCGGCGAGCAGATCAAGACCGCCCTCATGAACAGCGCCGAGCCGAACGCGAAGCGCGCGGCCTACCAGCAGGGCACCGGCCGGGTGGACGTGGGCCGAGCCGTCGGACAGACGGTCCTCGCCTCCCCGGCGAACCTGACGACGACGGCCGGCTGGTCCGACGGAGCGGGCAAGGACACCGAGCACACCGTCACCTTCTCCAACTCCGGTGACAGCGACACGACACTCGGCCTGGCCATCGAGAAGCCGCTCTCGCCCACCGCCCAGCCGGGCAACGCCGGGCAGTTCTCGGTCGACCGCGACAAGGTCGCCGTCCCCGCGCACGGCACCGCGACCGCGACCGTCACCACCCGCGCCTCGCTGCTGCCGCACGGCCCGTGGTCCGCGGTTCTCACCGCCTCGCAGGACGGCAAGGCCGTCACCCGCACCATCCTCGGCGTCAACAGCCCCATCCCCACCCACCAGGTGACGCTCCACGCGGAGCAGCGCGACGGCACACCGGCGACGGGGTCCGCGCTGATGGTCAACCGCTGGACCGGCGACCGCTACCCGGTGCGCATCACCGCAGGCACCGGCACGGTGTCCGTGCCCGAGGCCCAGTACTGGATCGGCATGACGATCCACAGCGGCACCGGCACGGAACGCACCAGCACCATGGCCGCCGCCTCGGTCACCCCGGTCGAGGACACCTCGGTCGACCTCGACGCCCGCACCGCCGTGCCGGTAGGCGCCGACGTCCACGACGCGCGGGCCGGCGCCACGGCCGTGCAGGCCGCTCTCGCCCTGCCCGCCGGGACGGGCACGTACACCCTGAGCGTGGTCACCAACGGCGAACGCGCCGGTGAGTCCCTGTACGCGACGCCGTTCGCCGACGCGGACGCCACGTACCGTACGTTCGCCGTGTTCGCGTCCAAGGACGCCTCCTCGCAGGCGCCCAGCCCGTTCTTCTACCACGTGGCACGCACCTGGAAGGACGGTGTTCCCGTCCGTCCGTCCTTCTCGGTACAGCGCCGTGAACTGACGGACGTGGGAGTCCACTTCAACGCCCAAGGCGTTCCGGCCGCCGGCACCGCTGCGGCCACCCCCGACGACGACAGCCTGCTGCCGCTCTTCATCGACCAGTCGGTGCGTTTCCCCTCGACCGTGCACGACTACCGGACCGCCGGGGACTGGCTCGACCGGGCCTCGATCGCCGGCCGCCAGTCCGTCGTCACGTCGACGCAGACGTTCGGCCCGCACGCCCTGCGCCGCCTGGACTTCGCGGCAGCCGTCGTCGGACCCGGCCTGCCGGCCGCACCCGCCTACCGGATCAACGACTCCGTCATCTGGGCGGGGACGCCCTGGTTCGTCGACGGCGACGGCACCCGCGGCGGAACCGACTGGGGCGCCACCGGCACACTCACGCTGGCCAAGGACGGGCAGAGGCTCGGCGAGTGGAACGCCGTCGGCAGTGCCAAGACGGTGAACGTCCCGGCCGGCGCCGGCCGCTACACGCTCGACGCGGATCTCACCCGCGACCAGGCCTACGCCGCGCTGTCCACCCGCGTGCAGATGCAGTGGGCCTTCGACTCGGACACCGACGACGGCGCCGGGACCCTCCTGCCACTCATGGCCGTCCGCTTCACTCCGCACGGCCTCGACGCTTCCGGCGGTGCCCGGCGCCACGCGAGGACGCGGGTGGACATCGCCGTCCAGCGCGCACCGGGAGCCGCCGAAGCGACCGTCGCACCGGCGAAGCTGGAGGTCAGCTGGGACGACGGGGCCACCTGGCACTCCGTCAAGGCCCTTGACGGAAAGGGTGGGCAGCAACCGCACGCCGACCTGACCGCACCCGCCGGCGCCTCGTACGCGACCCTGCGTGCCACAGTCACGGCCAGTGACGGCAGCTCGGTGAAGCAGACGGTCACCCGTGCCTTCCAGGTCAACAAGTCCCGCCGGTAGACAGGGCGCGAGCGGACCGGCTGCCCTTTCCGGAGTCGGCCCGCTCACGCGATTCCGACGTGGCGAGGACACGACATGACGCAATTTCGCCACTCCGTGCCCGGAGCGTCGACAAACCCTTCACGGACCAGTGCTGAGGCGGTGAACCGGCCTTTCCGGGCGGCTGCGCACGCCTTCCCGGGCGCGAGACAGGGCCGAGGCCGTCGGCGAGACTGACGCCCATGCCCGATCCTGGACGATCAGTGACGACATCGGGGGAGTCGCGCGAGACGCCTCCCCGGGCCGATCGCGTGCCGACCACCGCCGCGGACGCGGAGGCCGCCACGGAACGGCTGCACGCCGTCTTCCGGCAGCTCGGGGACGATCTGCGCCGCGCCGAGGCGGCCGTGGCGGCCCTGCTCAGGGACCGGCCCGAGGACGACGGCCTGGTGTACGTGGAGACCGTCGACGGTCCTGCGGCCCAGGCCGGCCGGATCCTGGAGCTCGAAACGGGAGCGCGCCACACGTTCCAGGCGTTCCTGACCGGCCTGAACAGGATCACGCCGGTGCCGCAGACCCTGTCGGAGGCGTCGGACGCGTCCGACGGCGACCGCCGGGCCCCGTCCGGTGTCACCTACCAGCTCCTGGTCGACCGCGACTTCCTCGCCGAACCGGCGGCGGTGGCCGCCCTGGAGGAACGGGTGCGACGCGGTGAGCAGGTCCGGGTGACGGACAGCCCGCTGCTCAAACTGGCCGTGGCCGACGGGGACATCGCCATGGTCCAGCTCAGCCCGGAACGTGCGGTGCTGCTGCGGCAGCCGCTGACGACGCTGGTGACGGAGCTGTTCGCCACCGTGTGGCGGCACTCCCGGCCGTACCTCCGAGAGGTCGCCGAACTCACCCCGGTCGACCGGCAGATCCTGCAGCTCATGCTCTCCGGACTCACGGACGCGGCGACCGCCAAACAGCTCGGTACCTCGCCCCGGACGGTGCAGCGCAGACTGCGGGCGCTCATGGACCTGGCATCGGTGTCCTCCCGGCTCCAGCTCGGCTGGTACGCCATGCGGAACAACTGGATGTGACGCCACGGCACACCGCCGGTGGTGAAGCGACGACAGCGGCCGAGCTGTCTCACACTCGCCAGCGGTACGCCTTGTCCCGCGGCACGGCACTCCGCGACGATCCGGGGGTCTCCCCGCACCTCCCGTGTCGACAAGGAGTCCCGCGTGCCCGGATCCGGACGGTTACCGCTCCTGGCGGTGGCCACAGCCTTCGCCCTCGGCCCGGGCGGCCTCGGCCAGGTGCCCACCGCCGCCGAATCGGCCCCAGATGAACCTGGCCATCACGCCCTGGACCGACTCCCAGGCCGGCCACGACGGCGTGTACTCCTACGTCACCGACAAGTTCACCACCCAGCTCTCCGCACACGGTGAGGTGCTGGCGAAACGCATCACGGCCACCGGCTCGTTCCCTGCCCCGTACGCCGAGCCGACCGAGTACACGCTGACCATGGACAGTTCCCGCACCGCCGCGTACTGGAAGCTGTCCACGAAGACGCACTCGGAGTGGCGCTTCACCTCGGCCCGCCCGGCCTCCGGAACGGCGCCGCTTCCGTTGCTGCAGCTCTACTACGACCTGCCGCTGGACCTGCTCAACCGTGCCTCCGCAGGAGGGAAGTTCAGCTTCGCCGTGC
The DNA here is from genome assembly GCF_042796085.1 of Streptomyces sp. NPDC056452. Lineage (NCBI taxonomy): Bacteria > Bacillati > Actinomycetota > Actinomycetes > Kitasatosporales > Streptomycetaceae > Streptomyces > Streptomyces sp. NPDC056452. The sequence goes on along the minus strand of NZ_JBHTRI010000014.1, from coordinate 117,818 downwards.
GTACCGAGGAACCCGGCACGGCCGGCCCCGTGCGGGCGAGGACGCTGACGGCGGAGGTCTCGTACGACGACGGGACGACCTGGCACCAGGCGGGAGTGACCGGTGGTGACGGCGGCCGGTTCACCGTCACAACCCGCCATCCCGAGGGCGCCGGCTACGTGTCCCTGCGGATCGGCGCGCAGGACGCCGACGGCAACTCCGTACAACAGACCATCACCCGGGCGCACGTCGTGAAATGACGGGACCGGCCCGCCCCGCCGGGTGCCCCGGACGCCGTCGCGTCCGGGGGCACCCCGCGTTCGGGAGAGCGCGCTCCACCCCGTCCGGACGATCGGTTGGCGAGTGGACGTCATGTCGCCAACTCGCCAGCCCCACGCCTCCGGTGACCCCCTGTACCGCTCCCATACTGCTGTGTGGTCATCGCTGGCGATCATTCCGCGGTTCCTGCGCGGGTTTCCGGTAAAGGAGAGTGCGTGTTGAGGCAAGTCACCGCACGACGGCGAACCGTCGTCGCAGCCCTGCTCTCGGGTGTCATGAGCCTGCCATTGATGGGGGTGATGCCGGCATCGGTGGCCGCCCCGCCCGAGCCGAACCCGTACGCGCAGAAGACGGACGGCGCGGTGCGCGCGTAGCTCGACGCCGAGGACCGGGGCGGTTCGCGAGCCCCGCCGACAAGCCCCTCGTCAACACGATCCGCGTCACCCACCGGCCCGACCTGGGCTGACGCCGCCCCCCTGCCCAGGCGGGGACCGGCACCGCCCGGTCCCCGCCCCCTGCTCACACCCTCCGGAAAGAGAGTCCGCACGTGAGACAGCAACTCGCGCGACGGCACGGCCTGCTGGCCGTCGCGCTCACCATGGCCATGGGGGTGCCGCTCCTCGCAGCGGTCCCCGCCACCGCCGACCCCGCACCGACACCCGCATCCACCCTGCGGGTCAAGGTCGACGCCGAAGTCGTCAAGCAGCTGGACAAGAAGGACACCACGACCTTCTGGGTGCAGCTCGGCTCCCGTGCCGACACCTCGGCCGCGAAGAAGGCGAAGACGCGGACCGGGCGTGACAAGGCCCTCATCACCGCCAAGAAGAAGCACGCGAGCACCACGCAGGCCTGGCATCGAGGCACTGGTGAAGCAGGCGGGCGCGCACTCCACCTCGTACTGGATCAGCAACACCCTCAAGATCACCGGTGACAAGGCCCTCGCCACGAAGATCGCCGCGCGCCCCGAGGTCGCCTCCCTCGCGGCCGACCAACTGCTTCAACTGCCCGACGAACTGCCCGCCGAGCAGCAGCCGACGGTCAACGGCGTCGAGTGGAACCTCGACAGCATCGACGTCCCCAAGGTCTGGGACGAACTGGGCGTGCGCGGTGACGGGATGGTCATCGCGAACATCGACACCGGCGTCGACTACCAGCACTCGACACTGATGAGCACGTACCGCGGCCTGAAGACCGACGGCGCATACGTACACGACCACAACTGGTACGACGCCACCGCGAGTTGCTCGGGCGACGCCCCCTGCGACGACCACGGACACGGCACCCACACCATGGGCACCATGGTCGGCGACGACCACGACGGCAACCGGATCGGTGTCGCCCCGGGAGCCCGGTGGATCGCCGCCAAGGCGTGCACCCCGCTCGGCTGCCCGCAGGACGCGCTGATGGCCGCCGGCCAGTGGATCCTCGCGCCCACCGACAGCAACGGCAACGACCCGCGCCCGGAACTCGCCCCCGACGTGGTGAACAACTCGTGGGGCGCCGACGTCATCGACACCTGGTACAAGGACATGGTCCAGGCGTGGACCGACGCCGGGATCTTCCCCGCGTTCTCCAACGGCAACGCGGGCCCGGACTGCGCCACCGCCGGCTCGCCGGGTGCCTACACCAACAGCTACGCCACCGGCGCCTACGGCAGCGACGGCGCCATCGCGTACTTCTCCTCCCGGGGCACCGGCGAGGACGGAGCGGTCAAGCCCGATATCGCGGCCCCCGGCGTCGACATCCGTTCGGCCGCGCCCGGCGGCGGATACGCCATCATGTCCGGTACGTCGATGGCTTCACCGCACACCGCCGCCACCGTCGCCCTGATGTGGGCGGCTTCCCCGGCGATCCGCGGCGACGTCGCGGCCACCGAGCGCCTCCTCGACCGCACGGCACACGACGTCGACGACATCACATGCGGCGGCAGCGCCGAGAACAACAACGTGTTCGGCGAGGGCCGGCTCGACGCCTACCAGGCCGTCGCGTCCGTTCCGCGCGGCCCGCTCGGTGGTCTCCTCGGAACGGTCACCTCCGACGGCGCGCCCGTGTCCGGCGCCACCGTGGAGCTCGACGGGCCGATGAACGCCCTGGCCGACACCCGCGCCGACGGAACGTACAGCCTGCCGAAACTCATGGTCGGCGACTACCGGGTCAAGGTCACCAAGTACGGCTACACACCCGCCACGTCCACCGCCACCGTCACCGAGGACGCCACCACCACCCGCGACCTGAGCCTCGTCACCGCCCCCGCCGGCACGCTCTCCGGCACCGTGCGCACCCTGTCCGGCCCAGAGCCAGGTGCGCGGATCGAGGTGGCGGGTGCCCCCGCCGACACCGCCACGACGACGGCGGCCGACGGCACGTACAGGCTCCAACTGCCCGCGGGTACCTACCAGTTGACGGTCACTCCCGTCTCCCGGTGCGCCACGGGCGGATCGTTCAGTGTCGAGGTTCCCGCGGGCGACGGCAGCAAGGACCTCGCCGTGCCCAACCGCGGCGACCGGTTCGGCACCATCTGCAGGACCACGCAGAGTGCCGCGTTTCCGTCCGGAGCGACCAAGCTCAGCACGAGCAGCGACTACGAAGGATCAGCCGGGTTCAAGTTTCCCTTCCCCGTGGCGCTGTACGGCCGGACGTACACGCAGGCCGCAGCGAACGTCGAGGGCTACCTCAGCTTCGAGAAGTCCCTCAACACCGGAACCAACCGGTCCCTGCCCTACACGGGCTTTCCCAACGGCTCGCTCTACCCGTTCTGGGACAACCTCCAGCTGGCCACCGGCACCGGCGACATGTACTGGTCGGCCCGGGGCACCGCGCCGCACCGCGAAGTCGTCGTGGAGTGGCGGAACATGGCGACCAGCGCCGCTCGCACCCAGAAGCTCGACTTCGCCGTGGTGATCGGTGAGGACGGCACGTACTCCTTCCACTACCGCAACCTCGCCGACGGCGACTACGCACGGGGCCTGGGTGCCACGATCGGAGCCGAGAACGCGGACGGCACCGACGCCCTGCAGTACTCCCTCGACCAGGCGTCCGTGAGCGAGGGCCTGGCGGTCGAGTTCACGCCCACCCGCAGCGCCGCCCTGACCGGCACCGTCACCGACGGCAACGACAACAAGGCGGTCGCCGGAGCCACGGTCACCGTCGCCCGTGACGGTGAACCCGTCGCGACCGGGACCACCGGGTCCGACGGCACCTACCTCGTGCAGACGCCGGTGACCGGCGACCGGACCGACTACGACGTCACCGTCTCCGCCGCGCACTACACGGCGTACGAGGGCACCGTGCCCCTCGCGTCCGGTTCCACCGAGCGGCTCTCCACAACGCTTGCCACGGGCCGGGTCACCGCCACGCCCGCCGCCGCGACGACCGTCGTCGTACCCGCCGAGCAGAGCAGACAGCGCACCCTCACTCTCGCCAACTCCGGTTCCGACACTGCCTATACGGTCAGCGAGGCGGCCGGCGCCGGCTGGTTCGGTGCCGCGCCGGCCGAGGGACAACTGGCGAAGGGCGCTGAGCAGAAGGTCGTCCTCACTTTCGACACGCACGGCGTGGCGCCCGGCACCGTCCTCAAGGGCACCCTCGTCGTCGCGTCCGACAGCGGCCGCGCCGCCGAGATCAAGATCCCGGTGACCGTGTCCGTACCCGCTTACCGGACGGCCATAGACGCCGGCGGGGCCAAGGCGTACACCGACTCCGCCGCCGATGCCTGGACCCCGGACCGGAAGTACACCGCCGGCTCGTACGGCTTCGTCGGCCAGTCCTCGAAGACGAGCACCACCAACGCCATCGAGGACACCACCGACGACAAGCTGTTCCGCACCGCTCGCGAAGGCGCCCTCGAGTACCGCTTCGACCAGGTGCCCGACGGTACCTACCAGGTCGAGCTGGACTTCGCCGAGGTCGTCAAGGTCACGGCCGGACAGCGCCTCACCGATGTCCTCGCCGAGGGCTCCGTCCACCTGCCCGACCTGGACATCGTCGCTGAGACCGGCGGCAGCTACCGGGCGCTGACCAAGTCCTTCACGGTCACCGTCAGCGACGGGCAGCTCAACCTCCGTCTGGTCGCCACCGGAGCCGAGAAGACCCTCGTCAACGCCGTCCGCGTCACCCAGCGCCCCGACCTGAGCAGCTGACCACATGAGGAGTTCAGACGTGAACAGACACAGACTCCGGTGGCGAGGACTGCTCGCCACCACACTGGCCACGGTCATCGGAGCACCCTTCCTGGGCGCACTTCCGGCCGTTGCCGCCGACCCCGCACCGACCGCTGCGTCCACCTTGCAGAGCAAGGCGGACAGCGCCCTGCTCAAGGACTTCACCTCGCACGACAAGGTCTCGTTCTGGGTGCAGCTCGACTCGCAGGCCGACACCTCGGCCGCGAGGAAGGCCACTACCAAGACCGGTCAGGGCCGTGCCGTCCTGAAGGCCAAGACCGGATACGCCAAGAGCTCGCAGCAGGGACTCACGGCGCTGTTGAAGCAGGCCGGCGCGTCCTACACGTCGTACTGGATCAGCAACACCGTCAAGGTCACCGGGAGCAAGGCGCTTGCCACGAAGATCGCCGCCCGCTCCGACGTCGAGTCGATCGAGGCCGACGACACCGTCCCGCTGCCGCCCACGGCGGACGGCGTCGACGAGGCCGAGGCCGGCGGCGTCGAATGGAACGTCGACCGCATCAACGCACCCAAGGTGTGGAACGAGTTCGGCGTGCGCGGCGAAGGTGTCGTCATCGGCAGCATCGACACCGGCGCCGACTTCCAGCACCCCGCACTCGCGGCCGGTTACCGGGGCCTGAAGGCCGACGGTACGTACGACCACGCCTACAACTGGTTCGACGCGACCCACACGTGCGGCACGGCGCAACCGTGCGACGACCAGGGGCACGGCACCCACACCATAGGAACCATGGCCGGTGAGGACGGCACGATCAACACCATCGGCGTCGCGCCCGGTGCCCGCTGGGTCGCCGCCAAGGCCTGCACGACCGAGAACTGCCCGCGCGAGGCGCTGCTCTCCGCCGGGCAGTGGATGCTCGCGCCGACGGACGCCGACGGCCAGAACCCGCGGCCCGATCTCGCCCCCGACGTCATCAACAACTCCTGGGGATCCGACAGCCTGGACACCTGGTACCAGGCGATGGTCCAGTCCTGGCGGGACGCCGGCATCTTCCCGTCCTTCTCCAACGGCAACGACGGCCCGGGCTGCGACACGGCCGGTTCCCCGGGCGCCTATACGAACACGTACGCCTCGGGCGCCTTCGACAGCAACAACAAGATCGCCTCCTTCTCCTCGCGCGGCCCCGGTGTCGAAGGCACCGTCAAGCCGAACATCGCGGCACCCGGAGTGAACATCCGCTCGGCCGCCCCCGGCGGCGGCTACGCCGCCAAGTCCGGTACGTCGATGGCCTCACCGCACACCGCGGCCACCGTCGCCCTGCTCTGGTCGGCCGCCCCGGCGCTGCGCGGTGACGTCAACGCGACCGAGGCGGTGCTGAACAAGTCGGCGACCGACGTCGACGACACCACCTGTGGTGGCACCGCGGACTTCAACAACGTGTACGGCGAAGGCCGGCTCGACGCGTACGCCGCCGTCAACGCCGCCCCGCGCGACCACATCGGGGCTCTCACCGGCACCGTCACCATCGGTGGCGACCGGGCCGCCGACGTCCAGGTCTCCGTGGCCGGCCCGACGCACGCCACCCTGACCACGAAGAAGGACGGCACCTACGCCTTCCCCCGCCTGGTCTCCGGCGAGTACACGGCCACCGTGACCAAGTTCGGCTACCTCACGGACAGGGCCACGCTCACCGTCACCGACGGCGGCTCCACGCTCCACGACACGGCGCTCGCCACCGCCCCCACCGGCACCGTGACCGGCACCGTCCGCAGCGACTCCGGCACCGAGGCCGACGTCGCCATCAAGGTGCAGGGCACCCCGGTCCGCGCGGCAACCGCCTCCGACGGGACGTACAGGCTGACGCTGCCCGTCGGCAGTTACCAGGTCAGCCTGACACCGCTCAACCACTGCGCGGCCACCATCGGCATCGCGCTCGACATGGCCACGGGCGCGGCCACCAGGGACATCGCCCTCGCCACCCGCACCGACGCCTTCGGCACGACGTGCAGTCAGGTGACCGCGGACTTCCCGGCCGGCGAGACGAAGCTCGATCTCCTGAAGCCGTCCGAGGCGTACGCGCCGGTCACCCCGCCGTTTCCCCTCGCCCTGTACGGCCACACGTACGACAAGGGCTGGGTCGCCCGCGACGGCCAGGTGATCTTCGGCTACCTCGGGCTGATGGGCAACGGCCCGCTGCCGAACAGGAGCCCGGCCAACGGCGCGCTCTCCCCGTTCTGGGACCAGCTCGCCATGGACGCCTCCTCCGGCATCTACACGGCGGTGCGCGGCACCGCGCCACACCGTGAGTACGTCGTCGAGTGGCGCGACATGCTCCTGGCCCGCGACACCACACAGCGCATCGGCTTCGCCGCCGTGCTCGGCGAGGACGGCACCTACTCCTTCCACTACAAGGGCATCGACCCGAGCGAGAAGGGCTTCGCACAGGGCACCGGCGCCACCATCGGTGCGGAGAACCACGACGGCACCGACGCGCTCCAGTACTCGTACAACGAGCTCTCCGTCCGCGACGGCATGGCGATCCGGTTCCGGCCCGAGGGTCATGCCGTCGTCTCCGGCACGGTGACCGACGCCAATGACGGCAAGCCGGTCTCCGGCGCCACCGTCACCGTCAGCCGGGGAGGCACCGCCGTCGGCACCGCCACCACCCGGGCCGACGGCGCCTACCTGACGCAGGTCCCGGTGACCGCCGCGGCCGACCACAAGGTCACGATCACCGCACCTCACTACGCCACGGCGACCCGCACAGCCGAGATGGGCAGCCTGTCCGTGCTGCGCACCGAGTCCGCCCTGACCACCGGCGCGGTCCGGGCCGACAACGGTTCCGGCTGGCAGCTGGTCGTTCCGGCGGGCGAGCAGCGCCGCCGCACCCTGACCCTCAGCAATGACGGCTCGTCCGCCGCGTACACCGTCGCGGAGAAGTCCGGCGCCTCCTGGCTGAAGGTCGCCCCGGCGTCCGGCACCCTCGGCGCGGGTGCGCGGCAGCAGGTCACGCTGACGTTCGACACGACGGCCGCCAAGCCCGGCACCGTCTACACGGGAACCCTCGTGCTGACATCGGAGAGCGCCCGCACACCGACGCTCTCCCTGCCGCTGAAGCTGGTCGTCCCGGCGTATCAGAAGGGTGTGGACGTCGGCGCGGACACCGCGTCCGTGGACGCCGCCGGCGACACCTGGACGGCGGACCGGGCCTATGCGGAGGGCGCGTTCGGGTACGTGGGCGACAGCACCGTCCTCACGTACACCCGCAAGGACATCGCGGGTGCCGGCAGCTCCCAGGAGCAGCAACTGCTGCGCTCCGGCCGGGAGGGTGTCGGCGAGTACCGCTTCGGAGCCGTCCCGAACGGCGTCTACCAGGTGGAGCTCGGATTTGCCGAGCCGGCGGGCGTGAAGCCGGGACAGCGCGTCTTCGACGTGACGGCCGAAGGCCTGGAGAAGGTTCCGGACGTGGACGTCCGCCTGGAGTCGGGCGCCGCCCGGACCGCGCTGTCCAGGACGTTCACGGTCAAGGTCACTGACGGCCGGCTGGACGTGGGCTTCAAGGCGGTCACCGGCACGACGCTGGTCAACTCGATCCGGGTGACGCAGCGCCCCGACCTGACGAGCTGATCCGGCAGGTCCGAAAGAGCGGGAGGGCCCGCCCCGGAAGCATTCCGGGGCGGGCCCTCCCGCACAGGCCGAGCTGGAGCGATCCGTTCAGTCCGCGCAGGCCAGCAGCGCGTAGTCGTTGAGGATCAGCGACAGGCCGGCTGTGAGGCGTCGCGCGTAGGGGACGTGGAGGGACTCGTTCGGACCATGGGCGTTCGCGCCCGGGCCCAGCACTCCGCACGCCAGGAACTGCGCCTCGGGGAACTGCCGGGTCAGCTTGCCCATCAGGGGAATCGTGCCGCCCTGCCCGATGCGGGCGACGTCCGCCCCGTCGAAGCAGGCCCGGCTCGCCGCCGACAGTGCCGCTTTGAGCCACGGCTGTTCGGCGGGTGCGTGCCAGCCGTCGGCGACGACCCGGTCGGGCGTGAACCGGACCGACGTGCCGTACGGCGGGTCCGCCTCAAGGATCCGGCCGACCTCCGAGAGGGCTGCCGCGCTGTCCACCGTGGGGGGCAGCCGCAGCGAGACCTTGACGCGGGTGTGCGGACGCAGCACGTTGCCCGCCGACGCCACCGGAGGAATTCCGTCCGCTCCGGTGACCTCCAGGCTGGGGCGCCAGGCCCGGTTGAGGAGAAGCTCCTCGGGGTCGCGCGTCACCGGGGACGCGTTCCCGTACCAGTCGAAGCGGCCCCAGACCTGCTCGCCCAGCAGGGCCGCCGCGTCACGCGTCTGGGCGCGCCGCTCGTCCGGCACCTCGCTGTGCAGTACGTCCGGGCGCAGCGAACCCGTCGCGCCGTCCTCCAGCCGGTCCAGCAACTGCCGCAGCACCCGGAACGACGACGGCACCACGCCGCCCGCGTCCCCGGAGTGCGCGCCGTCGCCGAGGACCCGCACGTCGAGCGTCCCGCCGCAGGCCCCGCGCAACGACGTGACCAGCCACAGCCGTTCGTAGTCGCCCGCCCCGGAGTCCAGGCAGACCACCAGGCCCACCTCGCCGATGCGCGGCGCGAGCAGGGCGAACCAGTGGTCGAGGTCGGGGCTGCCCGACTCCTCACCGGCCTCGAACACGCCGACGCAGCGCGGCCGGGCCGCGCCCTGCTCGGCGAGCGCCCGCACTGCGGTCACCGACGCGGGCAGTGCGTACCCGTCGTCGGCGCCGCCACGGCCGTACAGCCAGGGGTGGTCGAAGGCCGGTTCCCACGCGGTGCGGCCCTCGGTCCATCCGTCGCCCTCGGGCTGCTTGTCGAGATGGCCGTAGAACAGGACGGTCTCCTGCGCCCGCGTTCCCTCGCCCGGCACCTCGAAGAAGATGAGCGGCGTACGTCCGGGAGCGCGCAGGACCTCCACCCGCAGGCCCGGCAGGGGCACGTCCCGGAGCCACGCGGCCGCCTCGTCGACGGCCCGGTCGAGGTGGCCGTGGGCCTCCCAGTCAGGGTCGTACGCGGGGCTGACCGCCGGGACACGGATGTGCCGCTGGACGAGGGGGAGTACCTCCGTCTCCCACTGGGCGTCACAGAACTCCCGTACGGGGCCGGCCTCGGCGACACCGGCCGGAACCTGCTCAGGCATCGGCGAGGACCTTCGCGGCCGGGGCGAACCGGATGCCGAGCAGCTCCTCCACCGGCGCGTACACCTCGGGCATGTACATCGTCCGCGAGAGCAGCAGGTTCTCCGCCGGGGCGACCAGGACGCTCACCTGCTTGCCGACCTCGACGTCCGCGGAGGCGAGCGGCTGTCCGGCCTCGTCGAACGTCGTGATCAGGTCGGGGAACGATGCCCGGCGCGCACCGGCGACATCGAGCGCCATGTACTCGTTGACGATGTACAGGGTGGTGCTCGCCTGGTCGTCCAGGACCGCGACGCCGACGTCCAGGCCCTCCCGCTGCTCGCAGCGGTACTCGCGCACCGTGCCGGTCACGGCGATCTCACCGCCGAGATGCTGGGCGGCGCCGAGCACGCCGCCCGCCAGGAAGCGGCGGCCCAGTTCGATGGCGAAACCGATCGCGCCCGGGGCGCCGTTGCGCACCGCGTAGCCGACTTCGACGGGGTTGCGGGCGACGCCCACCCAGCCGCCCGCCTCGACGGAGGCGCGCCGGACCACGTTCGATGTGGCCTCCAGGCCGCCGGAGACCGAGCCCTCGACGTACGCGTACGGCTTGCCGCCCGCGTAGCCCTGGCTGGAGAGGTAACCCTCCTCCTGGTGCAGGCCCATCGCGCCCATCACGCTGGAGGGGTGGGCGCGGCCGTTGCAGGCCAGGTCGATGACGGGCAGGCCGGTCATCGCGGAGTGGAACCAGCCGTTGATGGTGGTCTCGGCGCCGTTCTCGTTCGTGTGGATCGCGACGAGCGGGCGCGGCAGGTCACGGCGGAGCAGCTCCAGGGCGCGCAGCAGGTGCGTGGGCAGAACCCGCGGGTCGGGAGCGGCGGGGGCGCCCACCAGGGCCACCGTCGCGGTCAGGTCGCCGTCCGCGAACTCGTCGGCCGTCCACAGCTCCGGTATGCCGATCTCGAGGGCCAGTTCGGCGGTGCGCAGACCCCGCTCGACGAAGCCGCCGCCGCCTCCGCCCAGTACGGCACCGCCGAACACGGCCGCGCGGATGTCGTCATGGGTCAACTGTCGCTTCACGGGGGTCTCCCAGGGTGGTTCTGTACAGGGGTGCGAGAGGACGTACGGGCTGTCCGGCGGCGTGGCCTACTTGGCGGCCTTGAACACGCCGTTGCCGAACGAGTAGAGGGCGTCACCGGCGATCGCGCCGCCGGCGAAGACCTCCAGGTCGTCCTTGGCCTTGGGGCCGAGGACGCGCGGGGCGAGGACGCGGACGGCGACGCCGGCGGCGACCATCCAGCCGGCCATCGGTGTGGTGATCAGCAGCCCGGTCGCCAGCAGGATGCCGAGCTGGCGCTTCGATCCGCCGAACAGCTGGACGAGCGCGCCGGGGATCGCCCACAGGGCGAGGTCCCGGGCGGTCTCCACGGACGGGCCCGCTTTGATCGCGGCGACGTAAGCGGCATCGATCGGGGCGGTCTGCCCGTTGTCGAAGAACATCCGGTACGAGACGAGGACGACGACGATGGCGACGCCGAAGCCGATCATCGCGGCGATCAGCTGCTGACGGCGGCCCTCCAGTTCGAAGGCCGGGTCGGCGTTCTCGCCGCGCAGCAGATGGCCCGCCTTGAGGTCGTAGCCCATGTCGGCGAAGGCCGGGCCGGTCGCGGCGGTGAAGCCGGACAGCACGACGAGGGCCTCGGGCGGGAAGCCGATGAGGATGCCGAGCAGCAGCGTGATCAGGGCGATCGCGAAGGCCGGGAACCATCCGGAGTGCATCGAGGCGATGCCGACGAGAAGTTCGTGCAGGAACGCGGCGACGGAGGCGTACAGGAGAAAGCCGATCAGCATGCCGGGGCTCATGTGCGTGGCGGCGCCGGTGCCGAACGCCAGCAGGACCGAGATCACGAGGTAGGCGCCGAATCCCAGCCGCATGGAGCGCCCCAGATCCCGGGCGCCTTCCGGTGCGTCGGCGGGTCCGGTCGCGCGGGTGTCGTCCGCCGGGGTGCGCCGGGCCTGGACGATGGTGCGGCCGACCTGGACGAGGGCGACCAGGCCCGCGCCCATCATCATGCCGTGGGGCAGGTACATGGCGCCGAGGTCGAGGCCGAACAGCGGGTCGGCGTACTGGTTGAACAGCAGGCCGACGCCGAAGGCGGCCATGGCGCCGAGGCCGCCGATCAGGGCCACGCCGAACGCCGACATCGGCAGCGCGAACGCGGCGCCGGCCAGACCGGTCAGCAGACCGAGGCCGAGCACCTTGGCGCGGCGGCCGCCCTCGTCGCCCGCCTTGATGGCCTGGGCGGCGGCGAGCCCCGGCGGCCAGGGGTTCTTCGCGGGGAAGGCCGGCGTGTCGTACATCCGGTAGAGCAGCCAGGCGTCGACCAGCATCGCGGCGGCCACCCCGATGAGCATCGGGATGATCATGTTGTCCATCCCGAACAGGAACGGGATGCCGATCGGCAGGAAGAGGCTGTTCGCGGCGCCGAACGTGGCCGATGAGATGCTGGTCTGTGCGAGGTTCTGTGCGTGCACCGAGCGGAAGCCGCGGAACCAGACGAGCGGGATGCGGGCCAGCGTCATCGCGGCCAGCGCGCCGATCAGCGAGGTGCTGGGGGTGACGCCGAGGGTGGCGAGCAGCTGCACCCCCACGATCGCGCCGAACACGCTGAGCACCACGGTGAGGATCAGATTGCCGGGGGCGAGGGCACGGGGATGGCGGTGTCCCTCACTCGCGGATGGCGAGGTCTCTGCCTGGGGAGAGGCGTCAGTGCTCATGGGTCTTCGTGCTCCCGTGCGGGTGGGCGCCTTGTCAGTCGCCTGGGGAAGTTCTAAAATATGGAACAGGGTGTAAATATCTGGATCTCCCTGGATCATCCATATGGCGCAGTCCGCCGTCAAGGACTGAGTCCGGGTTCTCGACATGTGGGCGGTCCGAAGTCGCGGGCGGAGTCGCGGACGAGGGGCGGTCGGGGATGCGCCGGGGCGCCCCCCGGACGAGGGGCGGTCGGGGATGCGCCGGGGCGCCCCTTACGATCGGACGACATGACTCGGGGGAGCTCGGGGGAGGCGGGAGAACGGTGAGCACACTCGCCAACGCGCGCGATGTCCTGCAGTTGATGGCGCGTCTGCAGCGCGACGTGACCGTGACGGATGTCGCGGGGGCGCTGGACCTGCCCAAGAGCTCCGTGTCGCGGACGCTCAGCATGATGGCCGACTACGGCTTCCTCGACCGCGACCCGACGAGCCGCGCCTACCGCCCCGGCGTACTCGTCATGGAGGCCTCGTACCACTTCCGTGCCTCGCGCAGTACGGCCTCCCTCCTGGAGGAGGAGCTGGCCAGGCTGGTCGCCGACATCGGATACACCGGGTACGTGGACGTGCTCGACGGGCCCGAGTCACTCGTGCTCCACATGCGGCTCGGGACGACCGGCGCCCTCCAGGCGTACACCCCGGCCGGCACCCGGGCACCGGCCTACGCCAGTTCCATGGGGCGGGCGCTGCTCGCCCGCCTGGACGACGCGCAGGTGCTGCGCCTCGTCGACGCGCGCATGGAACAGAGCACGGGCTCGGCACCGCGCACCCCCGGCGAACTGACGTCCTGCCTGGCCAGGGTGCGCGCCGATGGCTGGGAGTCCTCGCGCGGCGAGTACGTACCGAACGTCGCCGGCGTCTCCGCCGCCGTGCTCGACAGTGACACCGGACAGATCTTTGGCATAGGCGTCGCACTGCCCGCGTCCGAGCTGCACGACGGGAACGCGGCCCGCTTCGGCCGGGCGGTACGGGACGCCGCCCTGCGCGTCGGCAAGCGCATCGGCGACCCGTACTGGCTGCGGTACGTCGAGACCGACGCCGGCCGCTGAGGCGCCCTCAGCTCAGGAGGGGTCCGAGGGCGGCGCCCACCAGCGCACCCGGCGTCAGGACCGGCACGGTGATCCCTGCCGCTCGCAGGGACCGGCGGTGCCGCGCCCCGTACCCCATGCAGTCGAGCATCAGGGCGTCCGCGCCGGCCTCGAGATGGGTGCACGCCGCCGCGAGCAGGGCCGCGTCGTTGTCGGCGTACGGCGAGGCCGTGGTGAAAGCGGGGTCAGGAACGGCGGCCCGCCACTTCTCCCGCGCCTCCGTCACCTGCTCGGGCAGCGGGAGGACGAACCCGACACGGCTGCCCCGCAGTACGGTGCCGACGTACCCCGTGACCAGGGCGTCCGGCTCGACGAGCCGGGCTCGCCGGGTCCGCAGGCCCGGGAACGCGCCGGTGCACAGGAGCACCACGACATCGGCGCCCGCGTCCTCCTCCTGATCGATGCGGGACTGCAGCCCCGCTCCGACCGCATCGGCGTCCAGAGTCACGGAACTGCCATCGGTCAGCCGGCTCAGCAGGGTCGCGCGTCCCTCTGTCGCCCCGAAGCGGAGCTCGACCTCCCCGCGGCTCAGACCGTCGAGCACGCCGGCGTGCCGTATGCGCGCGGTCGCCGGCAGGTGCGCCTCGATGGCTTCGGACAGGTCCGGACGGGGGGCCTGGCCGATGGTCAGGAAGGTGAGCGTGTGCACGGCGCCTCATCTCCGACGAGTTCTAGATATTGAATAGAGGTTCCGGATTAATGTAGTGGGCGGTGGCATGCGTGGGTAGGGGAATCTGTGGCGCGCACGCGATTGCACTCCCGCCATGCCGAGAACCCCCTGGGCAGGGCACAGGGGGTTCTCGGCAAAGCGTCCGGCGGTCAGCCGGCACGGGTCAGGACAGGGTGTACGTGGTCGTCTTCAGCCACACCATGTCGTCGACACCGTCACTGTCGAGGTCGGCGGCGAGGTAGTTGCGACCGCCTATCAGGAACGCGCCTCCCACGCCGTACTGGAAGGACCAGCCCGTGGTGAGCACCGACGGGTCCCAGGCCCCGAGGGCCGCTCTCGGTCCCGCCGGCCAGCAGCTTGCGGCCGCCGGGCCCGTTGATGAACCGGACACCTCGTAGAGGGCTGACCACGGAGCTGGTGGTGTCCGCCCGTTGGCGCCGAAGCCCCTGAACGTACCGAAGCTGACCTGGTGGTCGGAGTACGGCGAGAACGGGCTGACGGCGTCGTAGCACATGACCATGCGGGCCTTGCCGCAGCTTCACTCCGCTGCCAGCAGGCCATTCCGAACGGATCATGCGCGGGCACGGGAGGGCGGGCGGTCGACCGGCCGGGGGCGGCCCGCTCCCGGCGGAGCACGTGGAGAGGCGGCCGGGCTCCCCAAAGCCGGCCGCCTCCCGTTCATGCGTCCCGGATCAGCAACGGCCCGCCGGGCGGTCGCGCTTCACCAGGTTGGTGTAGCCGGTGGTGCCGTCCAGCCACAGGACGCGCTGGCCCTCGTCGGCCGTCGCGTAGACCTGGTCGCCCCGGTTGCAGGAGACGCGCTGGGCGCCGCCCTTGCCGTCGGGCGCCATCTGGTAGAGCTTCGGCAGCGTCTCGTTGCCCCACGACGTGGCCGGCGGCAGCGAGGTGACGGTGACCGCGTCGTCCGATGCCGTCAGCGAGTATGCGTACATCGGGCTGTCGCTGGACTCCGGGGCGACGGTGACCGGGTTCGTGCCGTCGACGTTCGCGCGGCGCACCTCGGTCTGGCCGGTGTCGGTGGCGTCGTTGTCCTCGATCCAGAAGACACCGTCGTCGGTGATCGCGGTCTGGCCTACGCTCAACGTCTTGGTGCTGTCGACAACCGGCATCGTCGTCCTGACGCCGGTCGCCCCGTCGAACACCTCGACGCCGAGCGTGTAGTTGCCGTTCGCGTCCGGAGCCACCTTGGCGTAGGCGATCTTGCCGTCCTTGATGGAGGGCAGGCCCGAGACGTTGTAGGGACGACCGCCGTCGACCAGGCCGATCTCGCCGGTCTTCATGTTGACGTACCGGACGTTCGTGACCCCGAACTGCGGGTTGAAGGCGGTGTACGCGACATAGTCGCCGTCCACGACGAGTCCGGAGACGTCGGTGCCGATGGCGTCGACCTGCTTCGCGAGCCCGCCCTTGACCGGGCGCGCCATGATGCGGACGCCCGAGCTGCCGTACTGGGCCCACACCACCGTCTTGCCGTCGGTGTCCGCGTAGACGTTGTAGTCACCGTTGTTGCTGCTCACCAGCTGCGGCGTGCCCTTGCCGGACGTGTTGCCCAGCCACACGGAGTACGGCTCGCTGCCTTCCTCGTTCGAGTTCGAGACGGCGTACTTGCCACCGCCCGCACCGACGCCGGTGTTGTAGATGTTGACCTTGCCCTGGATCAGGTCGGTGTCGACGCCTAGTGCCTTCTCCCAGCCGGGCACGATGCCGTGCGCGTCGAAGGAGCGCGTGACGATCTTCAGCTGGGCCTTGGTGGCACCGAGCTCCTTCGCGGCGGCGATGACCGCGGCGCGGCCCTCGGTGAAGCCGTCCAGGGGCGTCATGTACGCGGACAGGGCACGGTAGACGATCTGGTCGGCGAACTCCGCGCCGAGGTCCTGGCGCATGTCCCAGAGGGAGCCGGAGAAGATCGTGGAGTTGAGGTGCACGCCACCGTTGTCACCGCGGTAGGTGACGCCGATGAAGTTCTTCGCCGTGGTGGCGCCGTCGTTGAGGTCGCGCAGGGCGCACTCGCGGGGGCTGAGCGTGGTGCACAGGTCCTCGCCGAGGAGACCGGCGTCCGGGTCGTCCATCGACTGCCCGTTGGCCTCCAGGTCGATGGCGTTGCCGAAGTAGTCGGCGATGGCCTCGTTCATCGCGCCGGACTGGCCCGCGTAGACCAGGTTCGCCGTGTGCGTGACGACGCCGTGGGTCATCTCGTGGCCGACGACGTCGGTGTCGGCGGAGAAGGTGCGGTAGTCGCCGCCGCCCTGGCCGTACACCATCTTGGTGCCGTCCCAGAAGGCGTTGTTGTACGGCTGGCCGTTGCTGACCACTCCGACCAGGGAGTAGATGTAGCCGTCCTTGTCGTCGAGGCTGTTCCGGTCGAAGTGGTTCTTGTAGTAGTCGTAGACCTTGCCGGCCGCCCAGTGGGCGTCCACGGCACCGGAGTCGGTGTAGTCCTTGCCGAGCTCCGGGGTTTCGGGCTGGAAGTACTTGACGCCGGTGGGCCATACGCCGGACGCGCTCCCGGCCTCACGGCCGCGGGCGTCGTACGTGGCGATCATGGGGCCCTCGTACGGGGAGTCGGCGGGCCGCTTGCTGTAGTCGATCATCTGCAGGAGACCCTTGGAGTCCTTGTACAGATTTACGTCGACCTTGTCACCGTTGTAGCGGACACCGCTGCCCTTGACGACGAGCTGGTCGGCGGCGTCGGTGGAGGCGTCGCCGGCCGGGGCCGCCGCGGCGTCCGTGGCACCGGTGGCCGTGCCCGTGGCGCCGAACGTCTGGATGCCGCTGTACTGCATGACCGGGAAGCCGGAGTGTGCGTCGATGTACACCTCCTGCTGGACCGGCGAACCGTCGGCCGGGTTGGTGCCCGTGACGGTGATGTGCCGGGTCAGCACTCCGGTGCCCTGCGGAAGTACGGTCACGGCGCCGGCCGTACCGGACAGCTGGACCTTGCCCGGCTTCTCGCCCTTGGCCGGGGCCTTGAGCAGCCCGCCGCCCAGCTGCGAGGAGACGGCGCCGATCGCGCGCTCGATCGCGGTCTTCTCGGAGACCTTCGGCTTCACCGTGTCGAGCTCGATCTCGGTGAAGTAGTTGCCGGACGTGCCGGTGACGGTGCGCTTACCGTCCTTCTTGGTCATCCTGACCAGGTACTGACCGCCCAGGACCTCGACACCCTTGTACTTCTGCTGGAGGCGGACCGTCTCCTTGCCGCCCTTCTCCGTCGTGGTTCCGGCCGAGGCCAGGTCCTTCGCCGAGGTGGCCGCGATGTGGTAGCGGCCCTTCCTGGCCTTGAGATGGCCGCGGGCGGCGTCGGCCGCGGTGCCGGAGGCTGCGGCCTCCTCGTTCAGTCCGGTGACGAGCGACGGAGTCTCGGTCTCCGTACCCGGCGTCACCTCGGACGAGGCGGGCGTGGTGGCGGTGTCCGCGTGGGCGGCCGGTATCGCCGTCACCAACAGGCCTGCGGCCGCCAGCACTGCGGCGATGCCCTGACCGACGATCATGGTGCCGGATCCCTGTCCTTCTCTGGCTGATCTCTTGCGCGATGAACTCCGCACGGTGCCCCTCCGGTGCCACTGCTGCATGAACGGATATCGGATACGGACATGCAAGTACCGGATCGGGGGTGTGAACAATGCGTTCCGGGTGTGCACTTGTGGACGTCCACACTTGTGTGGCCTGCATTGACAGGCAAGAATTCGGCCAGTGGGGCTGACTGGGTGGGACACGCAATGGCAGGCGCTCGGGCTCGGATCGGACGAACTCCGGGTGTACGAAGCGTTGCTCGATGTACCCGAACACGCCTCCCGTACCGCGCTGGCCCAGTCCCTCGGGCTGCCCGTGCGCCGGGTCACGAACGCGCTCGACCGCCTGGCCGAGCACCACTTCACCCACCCGGCCCGAGGTACGGCGGGGCTGCCCGCCGCCGTGGCTCCCGCGACCGCGCTGCGTAACCTGATTCACCTGAGACAGGCCGAACTCCTGCACAAATCGGCCGAGTTGGAGGAGCTGACCGGATCCGTCGACCGGATCGCCGCCCAGCTGCTGAGCTCCGTGAACACCCCCCGCGCCACCGGCGTCGAGACGGTCCGGGGTGGCGCGGCGATCGCCGCGCGGGTGGCCTCGCTGCTGGTGTCGGCGAGCGAGGAGGTGGCACTTCTGGACCGGCCGCCCTACGCGGCCAGTCAGCCGGACGGAATGCCCGCGCCCCTTGACGTGGCCGAACCCGTCCGGCGCGGGGTCCGGGTGCGTGTCGCGGTGGACCGGGAAGGACTGAGCTTCCAGGGACGTGCGCGCGGCCTGGGCGATCTGGCCGTGCAGGGCGTCCAGATACGGGTGGGAACGGATCTGCCGACGAAGCTGATCACGGTGGACCGGCGGGTGACCCTGCTGCCGCCGACCGACGCGGCGGACCCGACGGCCTCGGCCCTGGTGGTGAGCGACTCACTCCTGAGCAACGCGTTGGTGCCGTTGTTCGAGTCGGTCTGGGAGCGGGCCGTCCCCATTGGGTCCGTCACGCACGACCGGATCACGGACGAGGACCGGGAGCTGCTGACGATGCTCGCCTCCGGCCTGAAGGACGAGGCGATGGCCCGGCGCCTCGACATCCACGTACACACGGTCCGCCGCCGCATCACCCGCCTGATGCAGGTTCTGAACGCGGAGACCCGGTTCCAGGCCGGGGTGCAGGCGGCGCTGCGGGGCTGGCTGACCGTGTGAGGGCGGCCGGTTCAGAAACGAATTCCACGACCGGAACCAAGCGGCTCGCAGTCGGGCCTCCCGGGGAGTCTCAACCGACGTGGACGCGGGGGCGGCGGGTGCGGTCCGGTTCCGCCTCGCGCAGGACTTCGCGGGTGACGGGGGCGACTTCGCCCTGGCCGAGGAGGAAGAAGCGGAGGAAGTTGGCGAAGGGGTTGCCCTCGGTCCACTCGAAGTAGATGTGGGGGCGGATTCCGGTGAGGTCGCGGGAGTGGAGGAGGAGGGCGGCCAGCGCGTTGGGGATGGAGGAGCTCTCGACCGTCAGGACGCGGTAGCGGTCGTGCAGGACCTCGCCGCGTACGGTCAGAGCGGCCTCGAACTCGGAGGGGTCGGTGACCGTGACCTCGACGAAGACGAAGTCCTCGGTGGTGGGGAGGTCGTTGTCGGCGCGGATCTGTTCGATCTTGTCGCGGTACTCGGTGATGTCCCGGTGGTCCGGTTCGTTGGCGATGAACCGGGCCGTGCGGTTCGAGATGTCGCGGACGAACCGTTCGGCCGTCTGGTCCAGCTCGACGTGGGTGACGCGCAGTTCGAAGGCACGGCCGAGGCGGGAGAGCAGGGAGATGAGCATGATGCCGACGATGAAGCAGGCACCGATCTTCACCCCGTCGGGGCGTTCGATGACGTTGAGGACTGTGGTGTAGAGGAAGACGGCCGAGATGACGGCGAAGCCGATTGTCCAGCCGCGCTGGCCGGCCTTGCGGGCTGCGATCGTCACCGCGATGGCGGCGGAGGAGATCAGCACCAGGACGCCGGTGGCGTACGCGCCGCCCTGGGCGTCGACGTCGGCGTCGAAGATCCAGGTAACCAGGAACGCGATCAGCGTGAAGACGATGACCATGGGCCGTACGGCGCGGGCCCAGTGCGGGGCCATGCCGTAGCGGGGAAGGTAGCGGGGCATCAGGTTGAGCAGTCCGGCCATGGCCGAAGCCCCGGCGAACCAAAGGATCGCGATGGTCGAGACGTCATAGACGGTACCGAACGTGTTGCCGAGGTACTCGTGCGCGAGGTAGGCGAGTGCGCGGCCGTTGGCGTCGCCGCCGGACTCGAACTCTTCGTGGGGGATGAGGACGGTGGTGATGAAACTGGTGGTGATCAGGAAGACGCTCATGATCAGCGCGGCGGTCGTCAGGAGCTTCTTGGTGTCCCGGATGCGGCCGGTGGGCTTCTCCTCGGTGTCACCGGGGTCGCCCTTGACGTGCGGCATGACGGCGACGCCGGTCTCGAATCCGGAGAGGCCGAGTGCGAGTTTGGGGAAGACGAGCAGGGCGACACCGATCATGGCGAAGACGTTGCCGCGTTCGGCGGTCAGGGCCGTGCTCCAGTCGGTGATGACGTGGCCCTCGGTGATCACGTGCCACAGGCCGTTGACCACGACGACCGCGTTCAGCGTGAGGTAGATCCCGACGAGGGCGACGGCGACGCCGATGGCCTCCAGGAAGCCCTTGAGGAACACCGCGCCGAGCAGCGCGATCAGTACGAGGGTGATGAGCACCTGCTTGTTGTGGAGGGCTTCCTCCAGGTGCGGGTTCTCGATGAGGTGGGTGGAGGCGTCGGCTGCCGACAGCGTGATGGTGATGAGGAAGTCGGTGGCGGCGAAGCCGAGGAGGGTGAGTACGAAGAGCTTGCCCTTCCAGAACGACAGCAGCCGCGACAGCATCGCGATCGAGCCCTCGCCGTGCGGGCTCTCCTCGGCCACTCGCCGGTACACGGGAAGTGCGCCGGCCAGGGTGACGATCACGAGGACGATCGTCGCGATGGGTGAGAGGAGCCCGGCTGCCAGGGCGGCGATGCCGGGCTGGTAGCCGAGGGTGGAGAAGTAGTCGACGCCGGTCAGGCACATGACCCGCCACCAGCGCTGCCCCCGATGTCCGGCCCCTGGGGCGGACTCCACGGGCCGGGAGGGCTTGCCCTTCCCCATGTCGGAGAGGCCCTCCAGCATCCACGTGCGCAATCGTCCGGTGCGCGCGTCCTTCGTGGATGCCATGGGGGTGCTCCTGAGCTGCTGCTGGATGGGGGGCGTCCATCGTGCGGATGGCCGGGCCAGCGTAAGCAACACCTCAACGACCGGTCGGGGTGGGCGCGTCAGGAGAGCGTCAAGATGCGCCGGTCGGGCTTATCGGATCGCCCGCCGACCGGGATGTCGACGTTCCGGGCGACCGGGAGCCGACACTGTGTGTCCGAGGCAGCCGAGCGCTTGTGCCCGGTTCAGGGGCGGCGACGGCGAGGTCAGGGACGGTGGACGAGCTCGATCAGGATGGCTGCGACAAGGAGCCAGACTCCTACGCCGAGCGGCCACATGGTGCCGTTGACGGATCCGAGGACACGGTGACGGGCAGAGCCACGGCAGCGAGTGACAGCGATATGCGTCGCATGCGCCTGTCGGCGGGTATCCGACCGCTGTTCCGGCTCATGGCATGACCCTAGCCCCAGGGGCACCAACGGGCGCGCGGTGACAGGCGGGTTCCTGCAAGGCTGGGTCAAGAAGGGGTTAAGGGAGCGCCGGCGGGCACCCGGAACCGCGCGGACCCCCTGACCGGGGCACACTCTGAGCGGACCTGAGCCCGCCCGCAGGGACCTGGACGCCGTCGTGTGCCGGCTCCGCCTCCGCTGCTGACCGTCAGGGATCCGTCAAAGACCCCTCCGCCCGGTGCCATCCACACCGCACCGGGCGGAGGCTGGACGTGTCGGAGGGGATTGCGGGGGGCTGGATCCTGCGAGGTGGACCATGAGGCTTCCGCTTCGGGGCACGGCCGTCGTCGCCGCTGGAGCCCTGGCACCGTTTGCCGCGGCTCTTGTGCTGGTGCCGCTGCGGACGTCCGTCACGCCCACCAATCTCGCGCTGTTGCTCGTGGCCGTTGTCGTGGCCGTGTCGGCGTTCGGTAACCGGTTTGCCGGCGCACTCGCTGCCCTGTCGGCCGCCGCGTGGTTCGACTTCTTCCACACCGAGCCGTACCAGAGTTTCCACATCCAGGACCGGGCCGATATTGAGACCGCTGTCCTGCTCCTGGTCGTGGGCCTGATCGTGTCGCAGTTGGCCGCGCGTGCCCGGACGCTGAAGCGGGTGGCGGTCACGGACGTCATGCATCTGGAGCGGCTGCACGGCACGACCCGTCTGGCCCGCTTCAGTACGTCCTCCGACGACGTCGTCCAACGGGTGCGGCTCGAACTCATCGAGGTGCTGGAACTGAGGGCGTGCCGTTTCGAGTACGGCATGCTCGTCGGGCATCCGCCGCGGCTGGACCCGGACGGGACGGTGAAGGTGGCCGGCTGGATCTGGGATCTGGAGCGACAGGGCTGGCCGGACGGCGAGATCGAACTGCGGGCCATCGTCCGCGGGCGGTACCAGGGCCGCTTTCTGCTGACACCCGAATCCGGCTCCGCACCGCCGCCACTGGAAGCGCGGTTGGTCGCCGCCGACCTGGCGGCTCAGGCGGCCTCCGCGCTGGACGACGACGGGATCAGTGCAGTCCCCAGATCGTGAAGACCGAGTGAGCCGTGTCCCGTTCGACGCGGCGGGCGAGCCGGTCGAGGTCCTGTACACCTTTCGTGAGCATGCCGTTCCTGCGGGAGGTCCGTGCGTCGGCTTCCAGAAGCAGCCAGAGGGGTGGATTGGCGAGGAGGACTCGTACGCCGATCTCGGCCCGGCCACCGCCAACGTCGGTCAGCACGAGACGCTGTTCGATCCCGTACGGCCAGCGGAGGGCGGCGAGTCGGTCGGTGCGTACCGTCCTCCGGCTCCACGGGCTCCGGACGGTCACCCGGCCCGGCGCCGCGACGACCCTGCCGGGCGCAAGGATCACGAAGAGTGCGACGGACAGGGCGATCCACAGGACCGTGCCCGGCAGCGACAGTTACTCGGTCAGAGCGGGGTCGTCCGGGGACGGTCCGCCCTTGACCAGGCGGAGCGGGGCAAGCGATGGCGGGAGCTGCGCCGTGAGGTGGTCCTCGACATGCGCGCGCAGGGACCACCGGTCTCGCATCGGAAGATCGCTGCCGCATTGAAGGTCTCGTTGGCGACCAAGCAGGACATCGAACGGGGCTACACCGGGTCGGGTAGGGAACGCCCACGCGTGAAGCCGCCGGCCGCCGCGTAGTCCGGTGCAGCCGGCCACCGATCAAGGGGGAGGGGGTCAGGTCGCGGGTGTGGCGGGGCGTTTGATGACGATCATGGCGGCGTCGTCGTTCAGGTGTCCGCCGACGTACTGCAGCAGGTCGCGCCGGAAGCGGCCCAGGAAGGCGTCGGGGTCGTTCTCGGTCCAGCCGGTGATGCGCTCGGCGAGCGGGTAGAAGGTGCCGGTGGAGTCGCGGGCCTCGGTGACGCCGTCCGTGTAAAGAAGCAGGAGGTCTCCGGGCTCGAACTGGAAGCTTTCGACGTGGTATTGCGGATGCACCAGTTCGCCCAGGCCGAGCGGAGGTGCGGGGTGAAGGGCGTCCATCGTCGTCGGCCGGCCGTTGCGCAGGACGAGGGGTGGCGGGTGTCCGCAGGTGACCATCTGGACCTGGCCGTCCAGGTCTGGGATGTCCAGGATGGTGGCGGTGATGAACGTTTCTCCGTAGCGGGCCGTCTCGCCCGGCTCCATCAGGTCCCAGCACACGCTTCGATCGAGGTAGGCCACCAGTTCGCCCAGGCTCGCCTGGCGATGGGCCGCGACGCGGAATGCCGCGAGCAGCAAGGCGGCGTCATTGACCGCGGTCATCCCTTTGCCTCGCACATCGCCGACGATCAACCGTGTGCCGGATGTGGTGCGCGCCGCCGCGTACAGATCCCCACCGATCTGGGCCTCGGCCTCTGCGGCAAGGTAGAGGGAGGCAACGGGCAGCGGTCCGAGCTGTTTGGGCAGCGGCGGAAGGACCACGCGCTGGGCGGCCTCGGACACGTACCGAACTTGCGCCAGCTCCTTTGCGCGACGCTCCCGTAGTACACAGAAGATCACGAGGCTCGCGCCGACCAGGAGCAGGGCGATGATCTGTGCCTCGTGGTTGGCGGAGAGCAACTCGTCGGGATCGCGCAGCACGCCAATGGTCGTCTGCGCGATCACCGCCAGTGCAGCGACCAGCCCCACCGTCCGAGGCCCGCCGAACGACGGCGTGATAGCCGGGGCGGCGACGAGCAGCGGACCCAGATGAATGTCGGGCGGCGCGAGAACGTCGATCACGGACACCGCGACGATCCATGCGATTGGGATGGCGACCAGCGCTCGACCCGCTCGCACCGGCCGGCGAAGTCCTTCCTGGCGCTGCGGCATGATTCCTCTCTACACCGCTCCTGCTCGGATCGCACCAGCAGGGACGGGCATCGCGGTCGCCTGCGGAAGCGGCGTCGCGCTGTGCGGGGTCCACCCGTAGGCTCGAACGCGTGTCCGAAGAAATACCGCGGCTGGCCCCTGCTCCACTTCCTTGAGCACGTCCAGCTCCAGCGCCTCGAACAGACCAGACGCTGGATCCACCAAGAGGAGCAGCGCCTCGCCCGGCTTCAGATGTGCGGGCTGAACCGAAGGAGAGGCACGGAAGCCGCACGATGGTTCTCGAGACCCGCGCCTTCCAGGAAGCGGCGGCCGACGAGGTTGCGCTCGACGCGTCGGGACGTCCGATCCCGCTGTGCCGCTTCAACTGCGGGATGCCCGCAAGCATGCCGGGACCCGAAGGGCTACCGGAGCACTGGTCGTGCCGCAGGAAGGCAGACGAGGCGCAAGGGGTCGCAGGGGCGGCGGCGTAACGTTATCTCAAGGCGCCCGATGATCCTGACGGCCTGACCTTTGCACTCTGCGCCCCGGACCGGCCCTGGTTCGGGGCGCAGTCGTGTTCCCGACCTGCCCGGCCCACCTCCGCTCGCGCGGAGAGGACACGATCGGCTGTGCGGGCATGGTGGTCACGGTCACCGAAGTAACGGCGTCAAGTGCTCTCCGCGCGAGCGGTGGTGAGCCCGTCGCCCGCCGCCTCAACACCGCCCGACCTCTGTAGCTGCCCGACTGTCCGACGCCTACCGGTCGCCTCGACGTCATGTACCTGCCCCGCGATGAACGCAGACAGGAAGCCGTCCGCGTCGCCCGGAAAAGGGGACTCATCCCCAACCCGCAGAAGAAGAAGGAAGCCTCATGACGAACCCGCCCGGCTCCACCAAATAGCAGCTCGCCGACGACGTCGTTGCCCTCCTCAGCCGCCGCACCTACTTGTCCACCCGGCATGCGAAACAGGGCGGCTCGTCAGCGGGGCGATGGTTCGCGACCTTCAGCGCGCCGACCTCCCGGTGATCCGGGACCGGCTGCACGATCGGTGCCGGCTGAACCACAAGTTCACCGGGGTGACGTGCACCTGCCCGTGCCACCGGGAGAAGGAAAGTACGCCCTGAGTGCCTACGAGCTCGACGTGCCGACACTTCACAGCTGCCCTCGGTCGAATATCGGCTCGACCACAAGCCGTGCCTCTGCTGCCATGGGGACCCCGCCTGCACCTGCAAGTGGCACCGGCCAGCCGAACCAACAAAGGATCATCCGTGAACGTCCTGCTCTCAGGGATCGTCGGCTCGACCGCCTACGGCCTAGCCCGCCCCGGCTCCGACATCGACCGGCTCGGCCTGTTCGCCGCCAACACCGCTGACTTCCACGGTCTGCACCGGCCCACGGAATCCCACGTCACCAACCACCCCGACCAGACACTCCATGAAGCCGCTAAGTGGTGCCGGCTCGCCCTCGGCGGAAACCCCACCGTCCTGGAACTCGTCTGGCTACCCGACGACCTATACGAATTCAGGACGCCGCTTGGCGACGAACTCATAGACATCCGGTCCACGCTGCTCTCCGCGAAACGGGTCCGTGACGCCTACCTCGGCTACGCCACCCAACAGTTCAAACGGCTCTACGACCGCGGGGACGGATCGTTCTCCGCCGACACGAGGAAGCGCACCGAGAAGCACGCCCGCCACCTGCGCCGGCTATGCCATCAAGGATTCCAGCTGTACTCCACCGGCCACCTGCAGATCCGTGTCGACAACCCCGACGAGTACCACGAGTTCGGGGAGCAGGTAGCAGCCGACTCCATGGTGGCCCTCCCGATGCTCCAGCGGTACGAAGCCCTCTTCGATGCCACGACCAGCGTGCTGCCCGACAAGCCGGACGAGGCGCCGGCCGAGGCATGGCTCCGACGAGTTCGAGCCGCTCACTACGAACCGGTGACGCAGGCATGACCGCCCGACCCGCACAACACAGCGGCCCCCACCCGACCGGGAGAGGGCCGCTTCGTGTGTCAGGAACCAGCGCATCCGTGCCAGCGTCTTCCGGATCCCTGCGATCTAAGACGTCGCTTCTTATGGCCTGATCGTTCGTTGAGCCGTGCATGACGGATCTCGTGGAGCGGTTGGTGCCGGACGACTTGTGGGTGTTGTTCAGGCGGGTGGTGCCTCCGACGGTGGTGATACGTCCGCAGGGTGGTGGCCGACGTCGGGCGGGTGACCGTGAGGCTCTGGCGGGGATCATCTTCGTGGCGACGTCGGGCTGCACATGGCGGCAGCTGCCGCCGGTGTTCGGCCCGGCCCACGGACTACCGGCGGTTCGCTCAGTGGAGCCGGGACCGCGTCTGGGCCCGGCACCACCGCGTAACTCTCGACGAACTCGGGGTACGGGGTGAGCTGGACTGGTCGCGGTGCGCAATCGACTCGGTCAGTCTGCGGGCTGCAAAAGGGGGTCTCTGACCGGACCGAATCCGGCCGATCCGGCAAGCTAGGATCGAAGATCCACCTGATCTGCGACCGGAACGGACTGCCGTTGTCCCTGGGCATCTCGGGCGCGAACATGCACGACAGTCAGGGCCTGGAGTCGCTCGTGCGCGGCATCCCGCCCATCCGGTCCCGCCGCGGGCCCCGGCGCCGACGGCCGGCGAAACTGCACGCCGACAAAGGCTACGACTACGACCGCCTGCGTCGATGGCTTCGTCAGCGCGGCATCCGCCACCGCATCGCCCGCAAGGGCGTCGAGTCCTCGCAACGGCTGGGCCAGCACCGCTGGGTGGTCGAGAGAACCGTGTCCTGGCTGGCGGGCTGTCGGCTGCTGCACCGCCGCTACGAACGCAAGGCCGAACACTTCCTCGCGTTCGTCGGCATAGCCGCAATCCTCATCGGCTACCGCCGTTTGGCGAGGATGCTCACGGCCTGAGCCGGTTCTCCTGCACGTCGAAGCAGATCAGCTCCATGGACTCCGCCACGTCTGCCGCATAGGACGACGCTTCCCCGGCCGTGCCCCAGGCCAACCCGAAGTAGACCAGCGGACCACTTGCACCGTCGATCAGCGGCCCGACCGACCGCGGCGAGGTCTCATCCTCGTCCTCAGTGATGTCACACCACCGGTCGCTCACCTTCCCAAACGGCCAGGTCGTAGCTCATGACAGGAGGCCCTCACACCGCTCTGACAGCCATAAGAAACGACGTCTAAGCCAGCCCCGCGCGGCCAGGCGCTTCGCCTTGGGCCGCACGCGCCGAACCGAGGACACGCGAACCGCCGCCTGACCGGGAGGTCCGGGAGCACCGGCCCCGGCCTGCACACCCGGCGGCGTCTACGAAGGCGCGTTCCTCGCCCGGCTCTGCTGCCGCACCCGACGCCTCATGCCTCGGGCGGGGACCGCGACCCCGATCAGGACCGGGACCCCCGCGGCGATCCCGACCCAGAGAACGAGCGCGAGGTAACCGTAGGCGGCGTTCCGCGTGTCCTGGTCCGCCCATACGAGGAACACGATGCTCACCACGAGCGCGACCGCCATGAGGACGGCGACGACGACGGCGGTCCAGGTGAGAACGCCCGCCCACCGCCGGTAGGAGGCGGTGACCTCACGGGCCTGCGGTGGCGCGTACACGCCGGGCGCACCGGGCGGCCGGGGCCAGTGGGAGGGAGGCTGCTGGTCGGACATGGGACCAGTTCTACTGTGCGCGGCCCCGGAACACCAACCTTCACTTCTTCATGGCGTCCCACCCTTCGTGCAGGTGCAGCTTGTCGCCGCCGGACCTGAACTCCAGGGGCATCCTGCCGCCCGCACGCCATCGGATGCGCCGGGGGCCGCGCGCGGCACCGCCCACGTTCCCCGGGACGCTGTCGACGACGGAGACGAGGACGATCAGCATTGAGCCTTTTTCATGCCGCTTTGAGATGACCTGGAAGACCAGGTTCGCTTCTCCGCGTTCGAGGATCTCGTAGCCCACCTCGTCGACGACGAGGACGCCCGGCCGCAGGTACGTGCCGAGCTTGTTGGCCAGGCGGCCGGCTGCTTCGGCGGCTTTGAGGTTGCGGACCATGTCGTCGAGGCTGGTGAAGTAGCCCGAGTAGCCGGCCCGGCAGGCCGCGACCGCCAGAGCGACAGCGATGTGCGTCTTGCCCACCCCGGGCGGGCCCAGGAGGGCAGCGTTCGCTTTGGCCTCGACGAACGAGAGGGTAGCCAGGTCCTTGACCTAGCGCGGGTCGAGATCGGGCCGGAACAAGAAGCCGTACTCATCGAGTGTCTTGTGGTGGGGCAGCCGGGAGAGCCGCAGACCCTGCCGGAACCGCCGGTCCTCGCGGACGGCCAGTTCCTCGGAGAGGACCAGGTCGAGGAAGTCGAGATAGCCCATCTTCGCCTCGTCCGCCCGGCGGGTGAACTCGTTGATGGTTTCCGTGAGGTGGGGCAGGCCGAGCTTGCCGGCCGTGGTGAGGACGCGGTTGTCGGTCAGCTCACTCAAGACGGTTTTTTCGTCGCTCGATGGGTGGTGAAGGGACGGGTGCCGGTCAGCTCGTCATAGACCGACAACGGCCGGCGCCCGTCGGTCAGGGCGAGAGGACCCACCGGGAGAGGCGGACGCTGTCCATGTCCCGGTCGGCGGTGATCTCGGCAATCCGGCCCACGGCGTGGCGGCCGGCCTCCACTGCGATGACGAACAGGATCGGGATCACGGCGTGCATGCCGGTGCCTACCGGGTCCGGCCACGCCACGAACGCGTTGAACCAGATGGTTCCCGCGGTGAGGAGCCATGCGGTCTGGCGCAGCAGCGGGAACGGGATGCGCATCCACGCCAGCAGCAGATCGAGGGCGAGCAGCACGACGATGCCGGCGTCCAGGCCGATGGGGAACACCAGGGCGAACCGGCCGAACCCTTGCTCCTCGGCAAGAGTCCGCACGGCGGTGTAGGACCCGGCGAACCCGATCCCGGCGAGGCCGATGGCCAGGGCGACGACGACACCGACGAGGCGACGCTGCACCTTGGTGAGGGTGGGACGCGAGGACACGTGTGCTCCCGGTGTCGGCAGGTCCTCGCGCTTGACCATCAGACGGTCCTCGCCGCGGCGCGGAGGCAGAGCGCCCACTCGCCACGGGTGCGGGCGCTGGACGACAGCTCGGAGGACAGGGCGCTCATGGCGCGCCGGGCGGCGTGCTGCGCGATGTGCTGCGGGTAGCCGGAGAGGATCCGCTGATCAGCGTGGGCGAGGGTGCGGCCCCAGCCGGTAATCGCGGCAAGTCGAAGCGATCGCCGACCCGGTCGAGCGCGCCGTGGCGATCAGTGAAGTGCTGGCCCATCACGAGGCGCGCGCGCCGAAGTTGCGCGAGCTGCGCCGGGAGGCTGTCCTCTCGATGCGCGCCGACGGGGTGTCGTATCGGAAGATCGCTGCTCGGCTGAAGGTGTCCTTGGGGACCGTTCAGAACATCGAGCGCGGAACATGCCGGCGCCTGGGGTACGAAGCCCCGCACCAAGCCTGACGCCGACAAGTGACGGCCGGGCGGTCGGTGGCCACCCGGCCGGGAGCGCCACTGGAGGGATTCGGCGTGAGCCTATCCATACGGGTAGAAAGCGACCACTCTTGGTGGTCCGATCCGTGGCTACGGGGGGATGAAGCCACGAACCGGACCGCCATCACTGTGGCACTCGCGGGATCGGCCCCTCCCGGGACACGCTGCATGGGTTCATTTGCCCGACCCGTTTGAGGGACGCCGTGCGACGGCCACCGCGGCCCGGGAAGGATCCCTGGTGGTCAGCACCCTGCTGACCAGGAAGGCAGGCATGGGCGAGAGGCAGAGAACTGCTGAAGCGAGAAGGCTGTTCCGCAAGATCGACACCAACGGGGACGGCAGCCTCACGGTTCAGGAGGTGATCGACTACACCCTCGATAACTACCGCGGCGACAGTGCTGAAGAAGCCGCCGCCATTCGAAAGGCATTCGACGGCTTCATCGCTGCCGATGTCGACAAGAGCGGGTCTCTGGATGAAGCGGAGTTCGTCCAGTACTACGTCAAGTCGCAGGCGTGACTTGCGGGGCCGTCGCGATCGGGGCGTGGCGGCCCCGCGCGGGTAGGTCAGCTCACCGGCTGGTATTGAATGGTGAGTGGACCGCACTCCTCGGCGATCGTGGCCAGCGCTTCGACTTCGGGCTGGTCGGCGGTCAGCCCCCAGCGGAGCTTCGTTGCCACCCAGTCCACGGCGTAGGTGCAACGCGCGTCGGCCAACGGCGGCAGCCACGTGCTCGGGTCCTCGTCGGCCTTCGACCTGTTCGTCTTCGCAGTGACGGCCACGAGACTGCGGTCGGCGTCCAGGTCGTTCGCGTAGGCCTCGCGCTGGGCCGCAGTCCACTGGGAGGCACCAGCTGGCGGGGAGCGCCATTCGAATCGTGCGGTATCCCTGCCTGGTCCCGGTGGTTGAGGGGTTCGGGCCGGCCTGCCTGTTGGTGCGGTTGTGGCCCGGCAGGAGCAAGAGTGCCACGGTGTCGATGGGTGTCAGGAGCGGGTGCCGGCCTCGCTCCGCTTCATGTAGCCGTCAGGAGGACACCCCGCGTCCGGGTCCTCTGTAGGGCACATGCTGGGGTCCTCCGTATCTCCGAAGTCCCCGTAGAGGTAGACCCACACCGTGCACGTCGGATCCTCGGTGAAGGACAGCTCAAGGTCATTGCCACGTGTGGCGCTCTCGTCGGGGACGATGAGGCCGTCGCCTTTGGGGCTGACGTAGAAGGCCCAGCGGCCATTGGACAGCTTCTCGGGATGGGCGCAGTCAGTCATTGCATTGACCTTGTCGAATCCCGTTCCAGTGAAGGTGTGTTCCTTCGAGAAGGTCAGGGACGTCCCTGCTGGGCTGGTCCACGTCCCTACCAGCTGCTCCTGCGGAATCTCCGCCGCGTGGATGGCTGCGCCGTACCCGCAAGACGCTGTGAGAACTACCCCGGTTACCGCGAGAACCATCGCCCGCCGTCCACGCATGTCCGCAGACCTCTCCCCAGAGATTGGATGTCCGGCCTGCGGCCGCACCTCAATATATTTGAACATGCTCAAAAATTGCAGCTTCCCTCGGGGCCGCCGCAATCGGCACCCCCCAAACCGGCCGTATGACGCGGCTTCGACCGGTGGTCAGCGCGGCGGGGCGGTCGGACGGGCTTCGAGGTAGGCGGTCCAGTCGGTGGAGGCGCGGCGGCGCCACTGCTGGGCGGTGATGACATGGAGGCCGAGCATCGGTGCGAGGACGGCCGGCGGCAGGTCCTCTGCGAGTTGGATCAGCGCGGTGGTGCGGGGCCGGGCGGATGGGGATGTGGTGGGCGGTGAGACGGCGGCACAGGGCGCTGGAGGAGAGGTGCTGGCCGGGCCGGATGCCGGGGAAGAGCCATCGGCGGGGTGAGTTCGCGGCCCACCCGGAGGGCGGTGCCTGGTCGGCGAGATCGGCCAGGAGGCGGGCGAGGGGTTCGGGCAGCTGGATGGGGGTGTGGTCGAGGACAAGCACCGCGTGGCCGTCGACCGTGTTCAGCGCGTCGGTGGAAAGGGCGGTTGACAGCGACTCCCTGGACACGGGATCACTGGCGGGCGATCTGCACGAGATCGTCAGGAGGGCAGGCGAAGCCGCGTCCCACGAGACTTTCGTGCTGCTGCGGGCGCTCGGTGGTGCGATGCATGCCCATCCTGAACTGGCGGACGCCGTGTACGAGAGCAGGGTCGAGCCCGAGCTGAGGACGATGCGCGCAGTGGTCGACCGCGCCGTCGACCGTGGCGAGGTGGCGGCGAAGAATCCGGCGCTCGGATTCCTGGCGCACCTCGTCTCCGGGGCGACCCTCGCCCGACCGGTCGTCGAACGCGCCGAAGCGGACCCCGAGTTCCTCAGCCGCTATGTGGACGCCGTGGTCCTGCCAGCGCTGCTGAGCCGCCGGGAGCGGTGAGGAAACTGCCCGTTCGCTGGAGGATGTCCGCCGCGGGATGTGAAGAAGAACGCGGGCTGGTTCGGACGCCGCCGGTAGCCGGCTCGGGGGCGACGGGGTTTTGCCCGGTCTGACGGGCCGTTGAGCTGTCCCTTCGTCGGCGGGATGTGCCCGGTGGCCCGGTTGCGGTATCAGCAGGTTCCCTTTATCCGGGGATGGGGTGCTGCCTGGTGCGGATTGCCGGGAGTGGACGACCCGGCGGGCCCCGGTAAAGGTTCTCTTCGAGAAACACGCCGGATTCCAGGAGGCGGTCTTCCAGAGCACCGCGCACTTCACGTCGGCGACCGTCGACGGCAAGGCCAGATTCGTTCAAGGCGACCTTCGAGGGCACCGCCGAACTGACGTCGGTGACCTTCAACGGCACCGGGCCTGACGGTGGGCCTTCAGTCGGCTGATCTCGGCGAAGGGCGCCGCCGGGTGGCCGACCGGGATCCACGGTGGGATACCGGCCGGCCGTCTGCCTTCCTCCTTGGCTACTTCAGGGCGTAGGCCCGGGTGATGGTCTGCACGGTGCGATTGCCCGCGGAGTCCCATACCTCCGTCCTGAGGGCCACGAAGCCGTTGGTGTCCGCCTTCCTGGGGTGCCGGAACCCGACGCGGAAGGAGTTGCTGTCCTCCCGCCTCACCTCGGCCGACGTCCAGGTGACCCCGTCGTCGTAGGAGACCGAGACCTTGGCGCCGTCCATAGCGGTGGAGCCGGTCCAGCCCTTGGCGCGGCCGGCGTTCACAGTGAAGGAGTACGCCTTCTTGGCCGACGCCTGGTTGAGGGCGTTCAGCGGCATGTCGTGGTCGAGCTGCACCGCCGGCATCGCCTCGCAGACGGTGGGCACAGGAGAGAACTCGTCGCACCCCTCGACTGCCATCGTGGTCGGTTCGGCGGATGCGAAGTTCCACTCGGTGCGGACCTTGCCGCCCGGGGTGACACCCAGGGAGTCCTTGGCTCGCGTGAGCTCCTGGACGAACCGGTAGTCGGCCTTCTCGGGGACCATGAGCTCGCCGGTATCGGTGATCAGGTCCCCGTTGCGGTAGTAGGCCCAGCTACTGACCATGCCTGTCGCGCTGTGCCTGACGTCGCTGTCCCTGGCCAGCACGACCACGCGCGTCCAGACATCGCTGCGGCAGAAGTTGCAGGGCCCCTGGGCTTCCGCGGTCGGGCGTATCGGCGCGGCGAACCAGTGCTCCTGGTACGTCTTGCCCGGCGAGTTGTAGGTGCCGCTCTGACGGTTCATCACGCCGTCCTGGGACCTCGTGCCGCGGTACACCGACGGCCTGTAGGACAGATCAGGGCCCGCCAGTACGTAATCGTCTCTGCTGCCGCCGGCGTTGACCTGCTGCATGGCACGAACCGACGACTCCTGGCCCGGGTTGTACGCGTGCAGCGTCTCCTGGCCGAGTTGGCGTACCTGGTCGGCGTGGAAGGTGTTCCTGACCCTGGCGAAGTCGCCCGTGTCCGCGCTCCTGGCCAGGCTGGTGGGAATCCTGCCGTCCGCGGCGAACGGTGTCGAGTAGCTGTAGCCCGACTCCAGGACGCCGCTCAGGGCGATGTCGACCTTCCTCTCGGCCAGCAGCGAGCGCAGGCTGCGACCGCTGTCGTAGCCGGTGTTGACGACCGGAACGGCCAGATCCCGGGCGATCTCCCCGATGCCCAGGTGCCCCGGGACGGCGGGCGCCACGATCACGGCCTCGGCCCCGGCCGCCGCGACGCGCCGGACCTTGTCGCTCACCGCGGCCGGGTCGACCGCGGTGATGAGCACGGCCTTGCCCTTCACATCGGGTGCGGCAATGTCCTCGGTGGTGCCGCCGTCGGCCAGTCGCAGCTTCCTGGTGCCCTCGAAACGCTGGGCGAACGCCGGCATCGTGATGGGGACGGCGGTACGTTCCGGTCCGGTGACCGAGAGCTGGGCCAGTGGCTGGCGTTGCGTGAGGAAGGTGAACATCTTCAGTGTTCCGGTGGTGGCCGCGGGGCTGGGGACGGCACCGACCTTCCCGTCGGACCCGTTGAGCAGGCCGGCATCGGCGATGAAGCCGCGGTGGCCGCCGGCCCCGTCGTCGCGGGCGAGCTGCGTCATCCAGGCGGCGCGCTCCAGCGGCCGCTTCGTACCGGTGATCCTGACGGTGAAGTCGGTCGCGGTGCTGCCCGTGACCGTCCGGGTCTGGTCCTCGTCGGCGATGTCGATGTCGGGCAGGGCGAACAGGTCGACCGCGTACGTCCGCTTCGGGTCGTCAGGGTCCGCGGTGTATATCACCCCCTCGATCGAGTAGCGGCCCACCGGCAGCGAGGCCGTCGTACTGTCCGAGCCCTGCAAAGTCGTCTGATGCCAACCGTTGTTGTCCATGCCGTGGGCGGTCAGCGAAACGAATCTGGGCGTGTTGCCGAAGCGGTCGGTGATCCTGACAGTGAGGTCGTGTTGTTCGACGTCCATGTTGAAGCCGACCGGAGTGTGCACGGACTGTCCGCTGTCGGCGGTGGCGGTGAGGTGCCCGCTGTACTGGCCCGTCTTCAGGGCGTTGGGGTCGAGCGTGACGGTGACCTCGGCACTTCCGGCCGCGGGGACCGTGACCTTTCCGTCGCTCACCTGAGGGCCGGAGACGGTGACCGTGCCGTCCGGGACGGGGGTGCCGTCCTTGCCCTTGACCGATGCGGCCAGCGTCAGTGTGGTGGTGGCGGCACCGGCGTTGCGAAGCGTGACCTTGCGGGTCTCCTTCTCGTAGGTTCCCGGCTGCCATTCGACGAGACCGAAGTCGGCGGTCCCGGCCAGTTCCAGCTGCGGGTCGAGTGCGGCCGCGACGTCGACACGTCCGTAGCCCTGCTGGTAGACGGTCTGGCTGGCAGCCGTCTTCGAGTGAGCGGTCAGGGCGTCCTTGATGCGCTGACCCGACCAGTCGGGGTGGCGCTGCTTGAGGATGGCCGCGGCGCCCGAGACGTGCGGGGTGGCCATGGAAGTGCCGTTGGCCGCCGTGTAGTTGGCGTCGACCGGAGTACCCATGGACGTTCCGGCGCCGCGGGCGGCGACGATGCCGACACCCGGAGCGGTGATCTCCGGCTTGATCGCCATGTCGCCGATGCGCGGGCCTCGGCTGGAGAAGCCCGCCAAGGCATCGGCCTTGTCGACGGCGCCGACGGTGAGTGCCGCGTCGGCGGTGCCCGGAGTGCCGAGGGTGATCTCACCACTGAGGCCGTCGTTGCCGGCCGCGATGACGAACAGCGCGCCCGAGGAGGCGCTGAGCGTGTTGACGGCGCTGGTCAAGGGGTCGTCGCCGGGTGTGGTGTCACGGCCTCCGAGGCTCATGCTGACGACGTCGGCGCCCTGGGCGACCGCCCACTCCATTCCGGCCAGGATGCCCGAGAAGGAGCCGGATCCGTCGTTGGCCAGCACCTTGCCGACGACGAGGTCCGCTCCGGGGGCAACACCCTTGTACGCGCCCGCCGAGGCGGCGCCGCTGCCGGCGATGGTCGATGCGACGTGCGTGCCGTGGCCATGGCCGTCCTGCACCGCCTCACCGGAGACGAAGCTCCGACTGGCAACGACCCTCGACTTGATGTCGGCGTGGTTCAGGTCGGCGCCGGTGTCCAGCACGGCGACCTTCACACCCTTGCCGTCGAAGCCCTTGGCCCAGGCCTCCGGTGCGCCGATCTGCGGCACACTCCTGTCGAGCGAGACCTTGGCCTTGCCGTCGTACCAGAGCCTGGCGACCCCGGCTGATCCGGGGGTCGCGGTGCCGTCCGCCCTGCCGGGCTCCGGCCTGACCGACCGCCAGAAACTCTTCGCACCCTCCTTTTCGATGTCGACCGCCGTGAGCCCCAGCTTGGGCATCACCTGTGTCCGCGTACTGGCCGGCAGATCCGAGGTCCGCTGCTTCAGCGCAGAGGCGGACGGCGTGCCCCGGAAATCGAGGATCGCCGGGAGTTCATCGGCTCTCGCGTCGCCGTAGCCATCCTCGAGCAGCCGCGTGACATTGAACAGTTCACGGTCGACGTTGCCGGAGGCGACGACCGCCAGGGAGTCCTCGGGGTAGACATAGAGGTCGCCGTCCGGCCCGTTCATGATCTGGAACCGCTCCGAGGAGCCTGTCCCGGAAAGGATGGTCACCGACTGCTTCCCGTCGGCGTCGGTCGTCACGGCCACCCTGTCCCCGGTGATCAGGGTGACCTCCGACGCGGTCGCCGTCGGGGTGGACAGCAGGCCCGGGGCATCCCGCGACGGTGCCGCCGAGGCCGCGCCCGGGAGGCTCATCGATGAGAGGGCTATGGCGACGGCCACCGCCCCTGCGACGGCGCCCGAGCGCCGCCGTCCACTGGGAGGAATGTGCATCCAACTTCCCTCACTGTTCAAGAATTTGGCGTGCCGAAAGCCCGAAGCTCGGTTGGCTTCGGATGAGGAACACCTAGGGGTTTGTCGCTGCGCAGGAACCCCAACCTGCCATGACGCGCCACCCGCCAAGGGCGGGTGCTGTGGCGGCTCTCCGCCAGGGCGCATAGCCGCCATGCTGTCCGGTCGTCAGTCGGTGGAATTCGAGCACGGACTCGTCGCCGCGCCCGGAACCACCCTTCTCCGGGTGCCCGAGGAGTACGTCGATGATGATCCGGCGGCACGGCGCAGTACGAGGACCGGCCCCTGGCCGACGCCACCGTCAACGCGGCCGACGGGGCGCGCCTCGCGTCCGCCGCGGCGCACAAGCCCATGATCGCCGTGCCGCAGGGCGCCGAGCAGTTCATGAACGCCGACCGCCTCGTGGAACTCGGGTTGCCCGCCGCGTCGACACCGCGGACGCCACCGCCGAAATCCTTCGCGCGGCACTGAACGATCTGGTCACCGACCCGCAACGCCGCGACAGGTCAGAGCGGTTGCGGGCCACCGCCCGCGCCGAGGGCGGCACCCCACGCGCCGCCGACCTCATCGAGAACATGCTGACCGCCCCAGAGGCCCGCGCACTCTGAGCGCTACGCCCTCTTCTCCGCCGCGAGTA
Organism: Streptomyces sp. NPDC056452; assembly: GCF_042796085.1. Taxonomy (NCBI): domain Bacteria; kingdom Bacillati; phylum Actinomycetota; class Actinomycetes; order Kitasatosporales; family Streptomycetaceae; genus Streptomyces; species Streptomyces sp. NPDC056452. The sequence continues at coordinate 80,798 of NZ_JBHTRI010000014.1, read as the reverse complement.
CCTCGAGTGCCCTGGAGACGTATCTGCCCACGGTAGGCATTGACCTCGACACCCCCCCGGCCGCGTCGGTCCGCAGATCGCGCGATGGATCGAGGAAACCACCGGGGCGCGGGACGACGAGACAATCGATATCGCCGACGATCACCAGCCGCTGTTCGACGAGCCGCGCTCACCGCGCCTTGGCGACTACGAGCACGACCACACCCGCGCCTGGGCCGCGAAGATCGAAGCGCTCGACGGGTTCGTGTTCGTCACGCCCGAGTACAACCGCTCGATCCCGGCCGCGCTGAAGAACGCCATCGACTTCGTCTACAACGAGTGGAGCAACGAGGCTGCGGGGTTCGTCGGCTACGGCAGCAACGTCAGCGGCGCCCGCGCATTGAACCATCTGCGCCACATCTCCGGGGCGGTCCAGCTGACGGCCGTGCACACGCAGGTCCATCTGTCGCTGCAGAGCGACTTCGAGCAGTACACGGCGTTCGCTCCCGCCGAACGCCGCGAGAGCGACCGGCAGTAGAAGCTCACAAGGGCTGTCATCCTGACCTCTTCACTCGCACCACCGCGCCGGAACCGGGCAGGCGGCCCGAGCGGAGCATGACGTCGGCCTGGGCATCGGCGGACGACAGCCGCCGACTGTGCCACCCCGGCCGCCGGTGCCACCGGCGGCCGGCCCACGAGGAGTGCCGCCGCACAGAAGGGCGCGGCGATCTGCCTCACGAACGGGAAAGGCGGACTTGGTGGATCAGCAGTTCGGAACGCCGGGAAGCCAGCTGTCGGCCACGTCGATGAAGATGTTGGACACGTAGCCGCCGTAGTCCGGCAGGTAGGACCAGGCGTCATTGCTGTGGCCGTCGGCCTGGACGAGCTGGCCGTGTACCTGGCACTGCACACGCACCGTCGTGGGACCGGGGAGCTGTGCGACCCGGGTGGATGCGCTGGTGGGCTGCTGACGAATGTTGACGTCGGTGCCCCAGGTCGGGAACGACGTGGTCGGAGCGCCGCTGCCGGTCCACAGATAGGTGACGGTGACCCAGCCGTTGTTGTTCAGACCGACGTTGTAGAACGTACCGTCGGCGAGATCTATGCCTGCCGGGTTGAGCACCCGGCGACCGGACCCGTCCAGCCCGCCGTTGTAGCCCTCCTGGTAGGCAGCCTGGGCCTCGGGCTTGCCCTGCGGCAGGTTCTTGAAGGACTCGCGGACGGAGGACGGGTTCCAGTAGTCGTCGCGCGTGTTCCACGGGCCGACGTCCCAGACCGGGGCGGTCTCGCAGCGCGCGGGGCCGCAGACGCGGACCGAATACTGACCGCTGCCCTTCGGTGAGAGGCCACGCCGGGAGGGGAGCGCCACGAAGTGATCGTTGGGGACGATCACGTGCCCGTTCGCCGTGGTGCCGCCGACCAGGCCCTCACGGGTTGCGTAGACGCTGGCCGTTACGGCTTCCGCGGCCGCCGCCTCGTTCAGAGTGCTGTCGAGTTCTGCGCTCAGTGCCAGGGCGTGCACAGTCGGCGCGGTGCCGTCCGGCGCGGAGACCAGGGTGATACGGGTCTGCACGCGGGTGACGGCCCGGGGCAGCAGCGCGGGGGAGCCGTCCCGCGCTTCGCGCCACTCGGTCCACCGGCCCAGCCCGTCCTGTCCGCGTACGTCGACGGCGACCTGGGAGCCGGTGGGAACGGTGGCGTCGAGGTCCGGGGTGATCAGGTCGACCGCGCGGTCGAGTATTCGCGCGGGCAGCAGGACCGTGCCCTGTCCGCGGGCGACACGGGCGGAGGCGGGCCGAAGGCCGGGATCGCGGAGACGCAGACTGCCGTCCACACGGCGGACGTTGGTCTCGTCACCGGTGGGTGCGGACAGGTCCGTCCGCCAGCTGACGGCCCCGAGCGGGGCGTCGGCGGGCGCGGAAACGCGGGCGGCGGCGGGGCCGGCGGCGAGTGTCAGAGCCACCACGGCCAGCAGGGAGACGGCGATGGCAGGCCCTCGTCCCACGGGTAGGGGGCGGGCGTTCGGTCTCTGGTCGCGGCGCACTGTGCGCCTCCTTCTCGGTGGGGGGCGGGGAAGGCAATTACGGGCAGTTGGGTACGCCCGGGAGTGTGTTGCCGGGGGTACTGATGTAGATGTTGGTGATCCAGCCGCCGTACTGGGGCAGATAGGCCCACCAGTCGTTGAGGTAGGGCGGAACGGATACCTGTCCGCCCTGCTTCTGGCAGCCGACGAGGACGTCCACTCCGGCGGGCAGAGTGGTGAGGGCGGCGGAGGAAGTGGTGGCGGCCGCGCGGACTCGGACGCCGCTGCCCCAGGTGGTGAACCGGGTGCCGGAGGGGCGGACGGCTCCGGGCACGTTCAGGGAACCGGTGAGTGCGGTGACCTTGCTGTAGGCGGTTCCGTACGGGGTGCCATCGGGGTGCAGGGTGAGGACGGCGACCACCGTACGGTCGTCGGGGCCCACGGTTCCGGTGGTGTGCAGGGCCTCGGACGTCAGATCCAGCGCGGGCGCCGCGGCATCGCCGGAAGGCGGCGCGAAGGGGGCCGCAGCGTCGGTGGGCGTCCTACGGGATCCGGGCCTCGCGGTGTCGTTGCCGGGCATGGTCGGGCTGGGAGCCTTCCCTGAGGCGGTGCCGGCTGGTGCCTCAGGAGCGACACAGCCCCCGGAAGTGAAGCCCGACCAGCCCTGCTTGACCGCCCCTGGCGTCTCGAACGCGGAAGGCAGCCCGAAGCCTTGATCGAAGCCGTCGGCGGCACAGCGTGTGGACCGGTGCAACGCCCCCAGGACGAGGTCCCGCACGGGTATCGGCGCCTGGTCGAGGAGATAGCGGTAGACGCGGACGGTGTCCGCGGCAGTGGTCGCCGTGTAGCCCCAGTAGCCGGGGTAGCCGGCCGGAGGCGGTGCTGTACCGGTGAGCCCCAGGCGGGGCACCATGCGCGAGATCACTGCACTGCCGCCACCCGTGGACCAGTAGTGACTCGCGGCGGCGTCGTCGCTGCTGCTGAGCATCGCCCCGAGCCGGTCCCGGTCCGCCTGCGGCAGATCGTAGGCCGGTCCCCGATTCCACATGTGGTCCAGTGCGAGCAGCGACTTGACCACCGATGCGGAGCGGAATGCGCGGTCCGGCTGGTGTGATTCGGTGAAGCGGCCGGTGAGCCGGTCGAACACCGCGACGCCCGCTGTGACGTCAGCGGGGATGTCCACGACGGTTCGGGTCTCCGCTCCAACTGCCGCCGCCGGCCCGGCTCCCGTGACAGCGGGCCCGGTGGACGGGAGGTGCGCGGAGCCGGCGGACTGCGGACCGTTACGAGCGGCGGCGGAGGGAGGCACGAGAGGTTCGGCGACCGCGGAGCCGGCGTACGCGGCGATCAGCGCGGCAGACATGAGGGCGGCGCCGAGCAGCGACATGCGGCGGGCGGGACGGAGCGGAAACATGAATGGGGGGCTCCTTCGGGGCACGGACGCACCGAGGCGGCGGCCTGGTGGCGCTGTGGCACGTGAGCAAACGGTGGTGGGGGGCGGCCGCGCGACGCAAGCATTTCGTTCCTGGTCGAAGGAGGCCGCCGCACGCTTGTCACCGGCACGGGCCGCCGCTACGTTCCCGACGTCTTACCGCGCCTCCGCCCGGTTCCGTCCGGGCGCCTCCCCCACCTAGGAGCATTCGTGAGGTTTCTCAGACGTCTTCCGGCTCTGTTCGTCGCGGCACTCATGGCCCTGGCCGGACTGTCGGTCGCCCCGGCGCAGGCCGGGGAGACCGGTGCGACGGCCGCGCCCGTCTTCAAGGCGCCCTACCCCTGCGGCCAGCGATGGACGTACAGCCACCACTCGGCCGAGGTGCGCCGAGCGCTGGACTTCGTGCGCTCCGACGGTGGTACGACGGCCGGCACCCCGGTGCTCGCCTCGGCCGCCGGCACGGCAACCCGCTACTCACAGCCGAGCGGTGCCGGCAACTACATAGCCATCAACCACGGCGGCGGCTGGACGACGTACTACTTCCACCTCTCCGCGTACTCCGTGCCGAGCGGTGCGTCCGTCGCCCAAGGACAGCAGATCGGCGTCACCGGCAGCACGGGCAACTCCTCCGGGGCGCACATCCACTACGAGCAGCTGCTCAACGGAGTGGGCCAGAACATCGTGATCAACGGTGCCGGCCTCTCCTACCCCGGCAGCTACAACCAGGCGTACCTGACCAGTGACAACGGCTGCGGTGGCAGCGGCTTCCCCTTCAATACCTGGGGGAGCGGGGTGAACGTCCGTGCCGACGCGCGCGTCAACGCCGCCGTCGTCACCACCCTCGCGGGTCCGACGGCTGTGCGGGTGCTGTGCCAGAAGCAGGGTGACACCGTCAACGCCGAGGGCTACAGCAACAACTGGTGGAGCAAGCTGCGCGACCAGAACGGCTTCATCAGCAACATCTACATCGACCACCCGGACGCGAAACTGCCCGGGGTCCCTCTCTGCTGAACCGTGACAGTGCATCGTGGGGGCCCGGCCCGGGGCGAATTCCGGTCGGGCCTCCACGAGTTCCGGTCGGACCCAAGGTTCGCTCGCCTCAAGTTACTGACATGCATGCGTCACCTGTGTGATGCGCGTAGAGTTCCGCAGGGCGGGCGCCGTCAAGCGCCCGCGACCACCGGGGGTGCGCTGTGCTACGGGTGGAATTCACGAGCCAGGAGCTGGCCCGCTTACGCGTCGCGTCCGGCGTGGACCCGCTCTGGGAAACCGCATTGAGTCTGCACCTCCTGCAGAACCGCCAGGCACCCCTCGCGTTCGGAGCCTGGCGCCGCGAGGTGGGGACAGCTCTGCGTCAATCCGGCCTGGTATCCCTGACTCGCGCCCTGACGCGACTCTGCCCGGACGGCTCCTACTTCCCCGATTTCCTGACGCCCGGCCGCGGTGACGCCGATCTCGAAACCGGGCTCGACCGGCTGCTGTCCACCCCCCGGCACCGATTGCGGGCCGAACTCACCCGTCTGCACGCCCACACCGGACACCCCGCACCGGCCGGCCTGCGCCCGCTCGCCGACGGCTGCCCGAAGGCGCTGCACCGCCTCGGCACCGCTCTGCGCGCCTATCACCAGGTGGCCGTCGAGCCCTACCTCGCCTCGATGCGCGCTCAGGCGGCGGCCGACCGGACCGTACGCGTCCAAGCCGTCCTCACGCATGGCGCGGAGGGCCTGCTCACTGGGTACGACCAACTGCCCGGGTGGCGCTACCAGGACCAGAGGCTCCACGCCCCCTACCCCATCGAACGCGAACTCACCCTGCGTGGAAGGGTATTGACACTCATCCCGGCCTTCTTCTGCGTTCGCGCCCCGCTCGCCCTCGTCGATGAGGAACTGCCCCCGGTGCTCGTCCACCCCCTCTCGCCCGCGCCCGGCTGGCTCGAACGCCGCCACCACGGCGGGGACGCCCCGGTGGCCCAGCTCATCGGCGCCTCGCGTGCCGAACTCCTCAGGGTGCTGGACCGTCCGATGACCACCATGGACATCGCCGCGGCGTTGCGACTCGCACCGTCGACGGCCAGCCGGCACGCCACCGTTCTCCGAGAGGCGGGGCTGCTCCTTTCCCAGCGCCAAGGTGTACGCGTGCTCCACCACCGGACCGGGCTCGGCCGGGCGGTGCTGGACGGGGCTCTGGCACCTCAGGGTGGGTCAGCTGAGCCAGTGGCGTCGGCAGGTTCGTAGGAGCCCACAACGCCCTGACGCGACCATGGCCCCGTCCGGTCGCGAGGCGGGCGTCCGCCGAACGTGCCCGATGCGCCGAGGCCCGGACACGTCTTCCGGCCTCTGCTTCCAAGTCGTGGTGTTTCCATGGAGCTTGTGGGTACCCGCTGGGCTGGGCCGGTCCATTCGGGATCAGGTCTCAGAGTGATCACTCGAAGGAGTGGCAGATGACAACGCAGCACGGTAACCAACCGACTGGACAGCAGCCCCACGGTGCACCGCAGCGCGCGTCGACCGGCAACGTGCTGAGCATCATCGCGATGGTGCTGGGCGTGATCTCGCTGATCTTCCTGCCGATCGTCTTCGGCGTGATCGGCCTGGTGCTGGCCATCATCGCCAAGACCGTCCGGCACGAGCGGCTCGCCGTGCCCGCCATCGTGGTCAGCGCCGTCGGCCTGCTCGGTGGCATGCTCCTCGGCGCCCTGCTGGCGTGACGCATGAACTGATCCGACGCCGGTGCCACCTCGGCCGGTTGTTGTGCCCACCGCACCACTGGGGCACAACAACCGGCCGAGGTGTTTTCCGGGCGGGGACGGGCGGCTCGGTCTCGGAGAGGCAGCGGACCACTCGCCGCATCCGCGCCGCGCTTCCCGACCACGCCGGTCCGTCGAGGTGCGGGACGGTCAACGGGTGGGCCGAGTTCGCTCCTCGGCCCACCCGTGTGCGTCACCCCAGGGGTGTCGTGCACCTCGTCGTCGTGCCGTCACTGAGGCACGCCCGGACGGATCGGCCGTCTGTCGCCTTCATGGTGCCGGCGTCGGCGACCTTCTCGTACGAGCTGCCGGGCCGCTTGTCCTCCAGCCACGCCGTCACGCCCTGGGTGTCCGTGCGGGCCCAGGCGTAGTAGTCGGTGACCGACCACTGCGGTCGGGAGCCGGCCAGCGTGACCCTGGCACCGCTCGGTAGCGTCGCCGTTGCCCAGTCGGTCGCCACCGAGGCCCACGTGGTCACGGTGCCAGGAGCGACTCCTTCGCACGCCTGACCCGGTGCGCACGGGCCGATCGGGCCTTGGGTCGACGTCTGGTAGATGTTGTTTCCCTGGTGGGTGGCGAATGCCCACTTCTTGCCGTCCACGACCAGCCCGGCGATCTCATCGCCCGACAGCGGGTCCAGCGCGACCATCTTCGTCGTGCCCGAGGCCGTCAGCCGGGCGCCGGGCAGAGGTTCGGGCCGGGTGGTGCGGGAGTCGGCGCCGCCGGAGGCATGCTTCATCAGGGTGGCGGAGACGTCGTCACGGCCGGGCGGGAGCTCCGCCTCGCCCCAGTAGTACAAGTGGTACGGGTCCCAGGTGGGGCGGCCCTGGTAGATCGTGAACCGGCCACCCAGATAGATGTTGGCGTCCTCCACCACATCAGGATCGTAGGTCGGCATCCACTCGGTGACACTTGCCGGGTCTATGCCCGTGCACGGGAGTTTCGCACACGGTGCCTGGGTGGGGGCTGTGGCCGTCACGTCCTCGTCCCGGGTGCACTCGGTGCCCGTCGCGTCACTCACGCAGGCTCGCAGTTCCGGCAGCCATGAGTACGCCCGGGTGGAGCCTGTCGTCGTACGTGAGGCGCCGGCGGGGGTGAACTCGGTGTACACCTGCCCCCAGCGGCCCTGCCCCTGCCATGCCTCCAGCCAGAACCGGCCACCCGCCGGAAGTCCGCCCTCTGCCCAGCCGAGATAGGTGCCCTGCTTCAGCCGTCCGTCGGCTTTCTGCACGTACGCCCCCGACGGCAGTTCGACCCGATCGGTGGTGGAGCGTTCGACGTACGACCAGTCGGACGTCGGGATCGCGTCAGGGTCTGCGTCCGAACACCAGCCCTCGCACGGTCCGACCGGGACCACCTCGGCTCCGTAGGAGGCGACGCACGCACGCTCGGTGCCGTCGCTCACACAGGCGCTGTTGGTGTACGCGCCCTGGGGGATCGCGGTGGAGTACTGGAACATGCCGGTGGTTCCTGTGGTGTCACGGTACGAACGCGGGTGCTCCAGCGTCGTCGTGGTGTTGATGCCGTCACCCCAGTTCTCCTCGGCCCGCAGCCACACGCGCGCTTTTGCGACCCCGGAGCCGAGCTGCACCTGCGCCCACGCGTAGGTACGGCCGGCGTCCCAGGCCGGCTGGCCGGTGTACAGGGTGATCCGGGTGCCGGAGGCGAGCGTCGTCTCCTTCAGGACCTTCGGCGCACCGCCGGGCTGCCATGCCGTTACCTGGCCCGGATCGGCCCCTTCGCAGGGGAGTTGCGGGCAGGGCGCCGGTGCGGCGGCGGCCGTTGCCGTCGGAGCCGTCAGCAGCGCGGCGGTCACGGCGGCTGCCGCCAGCGAGGCGCAGCGTGACCACCATCGCCGCCGCGACACGCCGGTGTGTGCCCGTCTTCGTCTGCTGCCTCCTGGGTGTTGGCCGCTTGCCGTGTCCAGCGCTGCCCCGTTGTCCATCCCGCCTCCAGTGCATCGTGTCCCTGTTGTGAAGGGCACATGGCCCGGCCCGATGGAACCGGCGACCGCTCTCGGGACCGTCTCGCCCATGTCTCCGGAGCGGGTTCCGGTCACCCCGGGGCGGCCAGGCGGGGCGGTCAGTCGGTACGCGTGGGGGATACGGCGGCGGGTGGAAGGGCCCGCGCGGCCTCTACCGGGAGTTGCCGGAATCGCTGTCGTGGTTGTGGTGAGGCGGGTCCGGGCCACGGACGGCCGGTGTTCCGCCTGGCGGGGCTCGAACCGGCCTCCCGGGGATGGGCGCAGGCCGGGGTTCGGGGCGGGCGGGCCAGGGCCCGCAGGGGTCGTTCCTGCGAGCCCCTCCGGCGGGTTCTGCCAGGTGCGCTGCGCGGGCGTGTCAGATCGAGCCGACGACCTTGCGCGGGGTGATACGGATGACGACGCGGTCGGCGTCGTCCTTCGACGCCGGGTTGAAGTCCGCGTAGTCCTTCCCCGTGTACTTGCGCGAGAGTGTGTCGATCAGTTGCTGGCCGCCTTGAGTGGTCAGCGTGGCCGAACCGCGGATCTCGGCGTAGGTGTAGGGCGCGTTCGCGGGGTTGATCATGACGGTGATCCGGGGATCGGTACGCAGGTTCTTCTCCTTGCGACGGCCGGTGGTCGTGGAGACCAGCAGATCGTCGCCGTCCCTGGCGAGCCAGGTGATGGACAACTGCGGGCTGCCGTCGGGCTGGATCGTGGCCACGGTCGCGAAGACCGGGGTGTCGTCGATGAGCTTCTTCAGGTCGTCGGAAAGTTCGGCGGACACTGGACGGGTTCCTCTCCTCGGCTGACTGCTGTCCCGGACCGACTGCCCGTCAGCGCTGATCAGCAACGGACAGCCTGCAAAATTGTGGTTGCCTCCTGCAAGTTCCGGTGATCGGGTGGTACGCCGACGGGGGCCTCCGGTCGCGGGACTGGGCAGGCCTTGTCGTATCCAGGCCGGCGGATCGGCCACGGGAGGGTTCACTCACGCGGCCGAGTCCGGTCCTGTTGCGGCGGCACACTCGCCAGCCCGTATGTTGCAACTGTGCCCCAAGCTTCCGAGTCATCCGGCCCGTCCGAACCGCTGACCACTGACGCGGTGACCCGAATCGTGCTCCGCCCGATCGCGAGCCCCCTGCCGCTGGGGTTCTTCGCCCTCGGTGTCGGCAGCGTGGTCCTGTCCTCACTCCAGCTGGCCTGGGTCCCGGCAGGACAGAGCAGCATCCTGCTGCTCCTGGTCCTCATCTTCGTCGTGCCCCTGCAGTCAGTCGCCGGACTGTTCGCCTTCCTCGCCCGCGACGCCGGCGCCGGCACTGCCATGCTCCTCCTCGGTGCCGCCTGGGCCGGAACGAGCGTGACCTCCCTCGACTCCCCACCGGGCCGGCCGGTGGAGGCACAAGCCGTCTTCCTTCTGGCGCTGGTTCCCTTCGTCCTCGCCCTCGCGGGTGCGGCGGCGCAGTCGAAGCCTCTGTTCGCGGTGCTGCTCACCCTCACCGGACTGCGCTTCGGCCTCACAGGCCTTTATGAGGCGGGCCTGGGAAACGCGCTGCAGGTCGCGGCGGGCTGGACGGGTCTCGGTATCGGTGCCTACGCGTTGTACGGCGGGCTGGCGCTCCTCGTGGAAGACGGCAAGCAGCGCACCGTACTGCCACTGTTCCGGCGTGGCGCTGCCCGCAGGTCCATCGAGGGCGGCCTTCGTGAGCAGCTCACCGCCGCGCAGCAGGAGGCCGGAGTCCGTCACCAGCTGTGACGCTGGGACGAGGGACCGGCCCAGGGCAGGAAGCGCTCTCGGGAATTCAGCAGGCCATGGCTGGGCAGCCCGGTGGGGGCGGTGGTCTTCTCGGGTACTTCCCTCTGCTGGGGAGGTCCGGAAAGGGGCCGCCAGTGATCACGTGCTGCGACGATCCCTGGAACCCGCCGGTGGCGTTGAAACCGCGGGGAAGGGTGCGCTGAGCCGTACGGGTCCAGCATCGAGCCCGCCGGCCGCGAAACTCAGATCATGCGTCGTAGCGCGGTTTCAACGGCGTCGATCAGCGGATCACCTTCGGATCGTGGGTGCCGTGCGAGGCCGAGCTCGACGTCCGGCAGGGTGGGTAGGGCGTCCGCGTCGTGGCAGGCCATGGCCGGTTCAAGGTTCGTGGGCATGAGCGCCGCGACGCCGAGCCCGGCCCGTACGGCGGCGAGCACACTGACCAGGCTGTTGCTTTCGAAGGCCACCCGCCAGGGCCGACCGGCGCGTTCCAGGGTTTCCAGCACCGCCGTACGCCAGGAGCACGTGTTCGAGAACAGCACCACCGGTAGCGGATCGGCGGTCACGTCCACACCCTGGCCGGTTGCCCAGACCAGTGGGCGGCGTACGGTCCAGCGCGGCGGTCCGGGAATCGCCGGCACCTCGTTGAGTACGAGTTGGACGCGGCCCGTGTCGTAGGCCTCCCGTATCGCGGCGTTGGACATGCTGAGCACCTCCAGGGTCGCGCCGGGGTGCAGCCGGGCGAGGTCGGCGAGGACCTGCGGAAGCCGGGACGCGGCAAGGTCTTCGAGCAGCCCGACGCCGCAGCGGCCGGTGAGCGTGCGACCGGTCTCGGTGAGTGCCTGCGCGGAGAGCGAGAGGATGCGTTCGGCGTACGGCAGGAGCTCCTCGCCCGCCCGGGTCGGCGAGACACCGGAGGGTGATCGGTGAAGCAGCGGACGGCCGATGGCCCTCTCGAGCTTGCGCACCTGCTGGCTGAGCGCGGGCTGGGTCTGGCCGAGCGTGGTCGCGGCGCGGCTGATACTGCCCGCCCGCACGATGGTGACGAAGGACCGCAGCAATGCGGTTTCAAGATCCCTGGCCATAACGATTCATTATGTCAGTCGCAGCAAATGAACCACTACCTATGCCCTGACGGAGCATCTAGCGTCACGTGAGTGACGGGATACCGGCAGATACTCGCCGTGCCAGGGATGGCGTCGCTGTTGGGTGTTTCCTTCCTCGCCCGGACCGCGATCACGGCTGACGTGATGGCACTGACGATGTATGTCGTGCTGGGCCTGAACATGAGCTACGTGGCAGCCGGCGGTGTCGCGGCGACGCTGACCACCGGGCTGGCGCTGGGCGGTCCGCTGCTCGGCCGCATCATCGACCGGCGGGGCCTGCGCACCGTGCTGCTGACAACTGTCGTGGTGCAGGTCGTGTTCTGGCTGAGCGTGCCGATCCTGGCGTACGGGTTCCTGCTGGGCGCCGCCTTTGCGGCGGGTCTGCTGATGGTGCCGGCCCAGCCGGTGACCAGGCAGGCGATCGCCGCGATGACGACGCCGGAACAGCGCCGGGCAGCGTTCGCGCTGGAGTCGGTGCAGGGCGAGCTGTCGTACATGGTGGGCCCGGCGGTCGTGATTCTGGGCGCCGCGAAGGTGTCCCCCGGTGTGGTGGTGTGGGCGCTCGGTGCCGCGATCGTGGCCGGCGGTACCGCGATCGCCTGGCTCAACCCGCCGCTGCGTACCGAGGACGAGGCGGAGGCCGGTGCTGCCGGACGGCCCCCGCGACGGGAGTGGCTGAACGTCGGCATGATTGCCGTGCTGACGATGGCGTTCGGTACGACGACGCTGCTCAGCGGCGTCGACCTCGCCATAGTTGCCACGCTCGAAGAAGCAGGCCAGGTGTCCTGGGCCGCCCTGGTCGTGGCCGTGCTCGGCGTGGCCTCTGTCGCCGGCGGGCTGATCTACGGGGCGCTGTCCCGGTCGCTGCCCACGTGGTTGCTGCTCGGCCTGCTCGGGCTCGTGACGATTCCCGCAGGGCTCGCCCGCGACTGGCCCTGGTTGTGCGTGGCCGTTGTCGGCACCGGACTTCTCGCGGCGCCGACCCTTTCCGCGGTGGCCGACGCGGTGATCCGGCTGGCGCCGGCAAGCGTGCGGGGTGAGGCGGCAGGTCTGCAGTCCTCGGCGCAGAGTGCAGGCTTCGCGCTCGGATCCCCGATCGTCGGGGTGGCCATCGACGTCTCCGTGCCGGCGGGTGGCTTCGCGGCGGCCGGGCTGGCCGGCCTCGCCGCCGCGCTGACCGGATACTTGCTGTCCCACCGCTGTCCGTCGCCCCGGCCGCCCACTTCAGCACGTCGCGAGCCGGCGAGGGGAAAGGATACAACTCATGTTCAGTGACCGGCCGCAGTACTCACGGCCTGCACTCGTGTGTTGGTGGGCTCGCCCTACGAGCGGTCGGCCCGGGTGCCTTGCAGTCCGGGCAGCCGGCCCGAGGGCGCTGTGCGGTCCACCATGGACTACTGGTGGACCGCATCCTGCGGAGGTCAGGGAGGCGTCGGAGACTCCTCCCAGTCCTGTGTCTTAGTTCTTCCGTTCCACGGTACCCAGCCTTCCGGCGTCAATGGGAGTCTTGTCGTAGACCGCCGGGTTCCAGGAGGTGATGCGGAACTCCGCCCAAGTCTTCGCTTCGTACGAACCGTCCTTGTTCTGGTAGAGAGTCCGGTACCTCGTGAGCGTTCCTGATGGTGACAGCCCCACCATCTGACCCTTTTTGACCGATGCGCTGTAGGAGATTTCCTTGGTCGCGGTGGTGGTCTTCTGATCGATGTCGGTCCAGGTGAACGTCCCTGTGTAACCGCCCTCGGCCTCGATTTTTGCCACCTTTAAATCGACGCCGCCCGACGCCTTGAAACTGAAGGCGTGGGAATCGGAGAACTGCTGGGTGACCTGTTCCGACTCGGAGACCGAGAACTTGTAGGAGACGTCGTAATCCTGGGTCTTGGAGTACTCGAAGTTCGTTGCGATGCTCAGCAACTGGTCCGGCTCGGTTTCGCCCAGGATTATCGTGGCCAGTGCCGAGGCACCGTTCAGCTTCGGAGGGCGGAGGCCCTTGGGCAGCGTGATGAAGACGACCGTCGGCGTTCCGCTACCGGAGTAGCAGCCGTTCGGGCAGAGCGTCGGGTACCACGGCTCGCGCTCCGGGTGATAGACGGAGTCCTTGTCCGGAACACCGTTGTTGCACCCGGTGAAGATGCCCTGCATGCACTCCGGGACACCCAGGCCGGAGGCATCCGTGAAGGCGATCGGGTTGTTGGCGCTGTAACCGTAGGCGCTGATGTTCTGGGGCTGGTAGTGCGCTGTGATCGGGTCGGTGCTCAGAAAACGCCCGATGCCTGGGTCGTACATTCGAGCGCCGAGCATGGACAGGCCGGTGGAGTCGTCCTCGGACTTGCCGAGGAAACCCCTGTCTGTCGCGGTGGGGAGGGTCCCGCTCGAGCCGCGCTGCTGTCCGAAGGGCGTGTACCGGCGGCGGGAGACCGTGCCGTCCGCCGCGGCGACCGTCAGCTGAGTGGATGCCTGGTCGTCGGACAGCACCCAGGTCAGCTTGCCCTCGGGCGTGCCGTCGGCCTCACGCATGGCGGCGCTGACATGGCCTGCGCTGTAGTAGCGCGTGGCCTTGGGGGCGTCCGTGCCCCGCTTACGGAGCTCGTGTCCCTCCAGGTAGAGCACCTTCTCGTTTGGTGCGTTGCGGATGAGGGGGTTGCCCGAGGCGTCGTAGACGTAGCTGGTGACCTCGTCGCCCGTCGGCTTCTTCTGGGTGATCCTGGAGACGCGGTTCTGGGCGTTCCACTCCATGACGGAAGACACACCGGCCTGGCTGCGGCCGGTCATCTGCCCGCCGTCGTTGTAGCTGTAGGTGTCACTGCCGCCCGTCGAGCGGGCCACCGCCGTCACACCATGGGGTCTCGGCTGATCGGGCGTGTAGACGGACTCGTCCGCGTTGTATCCGGGGTACTTGTAGTCCTGGGTGACGGCGGACGCCGATGCCGAGGTCCTCCCTGTCGTGGACTGGATGTTGCCGATCTGGTCGTATGTCCAGCTCGTCTCGTAGGGATCGGGACCGGTGAAGTCCGAGGCGGGTGCGGTCGCGCAGCTCGTGCCGGCGGTGGTCCAGGCACCACTGAGTCGCTGCAGACCGTCATAGGTGAAGCACTGCTGCTGGCCGATCTGGTTCTCGCGCAGTGCGGTCGCCGTGCCGAGGCTGTTGCGGGTGTAGGTGTCGTCCTGCACCTTGGTCGTCGTGCCGCCGGTCGTTCTGCTGGTGCTGATGTTCTTGAGCCAGCCCGCGCCGCCGGCGTCGTCGTAGGTGAAGTCCCGCGTGACGCTGGTGCCGGTGCCGCCGCCGAAGTCCCGGGACCTGACTCGCCCGGTGTTGTCGTAGTCGACCGACGCGACGTAGGTGGCCAGCGGGCTGCTCACCTTCGAAAGACGTCCGTCCGTCCAGACGGACGTGACGGTCTCGGCGGGCAGTCCGCCGATCGCCGGATACTCGGTCTTGGTGAGGTGGTCCGCCTGGTCGTAGGAGGCCTTGGTCGTGTACTGCCCCTCCAGACCTGAACCGTCCGCCGGCACCGTCAGGCTGGTCAGCGTTTCATGGCCACGGCTGTCGTAGGCGCCGATCTTGGACACGTACGCCTTGCCGGCCACATAGTTCGTCGTGCTCGCCAGTCGGTTCAGTCCGTTGGGAACCTCGGCCGCGGGCGCGTCGTACGACTTCTCCGTGAGCAGGGTCGTGCCCTGCTTGATGGTGGTCGGCCGCTTCAGCGCGTCGTAGCCGTAGCTCAGGACCTTGCCGTTGCTGCTTGTCGTGGCCAACAGGCCGTTGTCGTCGTAGGTGGAGACGGCGGACCCCGCGTCCGGCTCCTCCGCCGTGAGCCGGTCACCCGCCCAGTTGTACGTGTAGTGGCTGGTGTTGCCGCGAGAGTCGTGGACGTACTTCAGCTGACCCTTGCGTGTGTACTCGTACGTGGTGTTGTACTGGGCCGCACCGAGGCTCTCGACGACCTTGGCCGTCTGTCCGTAGACGTCCTTGACGGTCTTGGTGGGACTGCCGACGGCTGGGAAGACCGTGGTCTCGTCCGCCCCCTGGTACTGGGTGATCGTCTTGTTGGCCGCCTGCGGGGCTCCAAGGACCTGGATCTGGGACAGGATCGTCCGTCCCGCCCAGTCGGCCTTGGTATCGGTGTACGAGGGCAGGTTGGGCACGGTCGGGTTGACGAGGCCGGAGCCCGCGACTCCGCTGTTGTAGAACGGCGCCGAGGTTCCTGCGGTGTTGCCCGAGGAGTCGTAGCGGGTGACGGTGACGGTCCGCCCGGCTCCGGTGGCCGCCTTGACCTGCATTTCGCGCTGTCGGCCGAGGCCGTCGGCGTAGGTGTAGGTGTCCAGGTAGGTGCTTCCGTCCTGAAGGCTCCTCGAGCGGACCGTGATCGGGTCACCCGTGGCCACGCGAGGGACACCGGTGGCCGATGCCATGACCGGAATCGTGTACTCGTACGCGAGTGACGCGGTGCCGTCGGGGTAGTTCGCCGCCTCCGTCTCCTTGAAGACCTTCGACAGCCGGCCGATGGCGTCGTAGGTCATCTGGACCATGTTGCCGTTGGCGTCGACGGTCTTCCACGGGGTGCCCCAGAACCGCGACTGGTACGTCGTGCTGGTCATCGGGAGCCGCGAGCCCGCACCGTCGGGGTCGGGTGTGGTGACCTTGACGCCGCCCGTGGGCCAGGACGTGGCCGGCGTGTACGTCGTCGTGGTCAGGTTGTTCCTGCCGTCCCAGGACTTGAGCTGCCGCCCTGCCGCGTCGAACTGCTTCTTCTCCGCGCGCCAGGCCGCGTCCGCCGTATAGGTGCGTACCTCGGTGGGATTGCCGTCGACCAGATTGGTGTTGTTCTCGTCGAAGGTCGTGGCATTGTCGTAGAACGTGACGGTACGCCGGTCCATGTGGGCGACCGGGGTGCCCGCGGTCTCGTCCGCATCGACGGAGGCGCAGGAGACGCTGTAGTGACGTTCGTCGTCCTGGTAGACCATCCACCGCTTCGTGCCGGTGGAGTCGTCGGCCAGGTCGTCGGTGTTGTACGCGCGTCCGAACTCGGTGCACTGGTTGTCCGACACGCTGCTCTCGCCCCAGTCGTCGGTGCGCAGGGGCAGACCGAAGACCGTGGAGGCCTTCTCGGCGTCGTCGTACTCGTACTCGATGATGTGCTCGCGCATGCCGCTGCCGTCGGTGGAGTTGACCACCTTCTCCAGCGTGCGCACCTTGTTCTCACGCACGATTCGGGCGTCTGCCATGCCGGTGTACTGCGCCGTGTTGTACGACCAGTACTCGTGCCACTCGCGCTTCTGGGAGTCGCCGTTGTGGTCTCGGACCGATGTCTCCAGCGTCTTGCCGGACAGCCAGTCGTGATCGGTCCAGGCCTTGTCGTCGGAGTCCTTGACGCTCACCGTGCGAGTGGCACCGGGGTCGGTCTTGGACGTGCGGTCGCCGCTCAGACCGCGGTAGAGCCAGTGGTACGTGGAGTGCCGGTTCTCATTGGCCCCGGTGGTCACCAAGACCTTGGCGTAGCCCCGCCACTCGGACCAGGACTCGTCGGCGTCCTTGACGAGCGGATCCGCGGTGAACCTCCAGCCCGGAGCGCCGTCGTACTCGTAGTCCGTGATCATCGCAGGCGAGCCCTCGTTGGCCTTGCCCGGATCGACCTGGACTCGTTTGGTGACGAACTTCTTGAACCAGCCGGTCTTCTCGCTCCCGCCCTCGGGCGTCCACTTCTGCCAGAAACACTCGAAGGCGTTGCTCGACTCGGACGTACCGCCGGTCTCGGGGCACTGCCGCTGTACGGCCCCGTCGTCGTCGGTGGCGTGACCGTAGGTCGCGGTGATCGTGGCCCCGGTCTCGGTGAACACCTTGTTCACGCGGCGGAAGTTCAGTTCGCCCGAGCCGACCTTGTTGTCCTGCCACTCACCATTGAAGTTGATGGTCGGCAGGTCGATGTCGTCGCCGGCATAGCCCCGCTGCTGGATGTAGTCCAGCCACAGTTGCTCGCCCACCGCCCCGGACGGGTTCATCAACGCGTACTTGAACTGGTACTGCTTGACGAGGTCCCAGCCGGAGGTATTCGTGTCCCGCACATGGACGTTGATGTCCCAGAGCACATCACGCTGGAAAAAGGTCGGATAGTAGGTCTTACCCGCGCAGGCCTCGTCGTCCGTGCTGCCGTCGCACATGAGATCGACCGGCACGTCGGGGTAGGACTCCGGCTTCGTCTCGAAGCTCGGGCAGGCGGGAACGGTGTTGTTGAGCGGGTCCTTCTCCTCCATCCGCTCCACGCACCGGTTCACATGCTGGAAGTCGATCATCGCCGGGAGCTGAGCTCCCGCGATCTGGGAGGACCAGCCGTAGTCGATCCGGGACAGATACGACCCGGCGTCGTAGCCGCGGGCCTTGTTGGCGCCGGCGATGGAGCGGTAGTAGTTGCGCTCCTTGTTGTAGAAGTAGGTGTTCTCCACCTCGTTGGCTGTCACGACCCGGTCCATGCTCCAGCGCCACGCCTGGTTGCAGTAAACCGCTTTGCCGCCGTCGTAGCAGGGCTCACCCGCATCGTCACCGATCACAGGAACGGTGAGTACGGAATTGGTCTTCTCGTAGGCCGAGTCGTTGTTGAGCCGCTCGGTGCGTCCCCATCCGAAGTAGTAGCGGGTCCCGTCCTGCTTGGTGATGACCCAGTACTCCTTGGAGGCGTCGTCCCCGTAGCCTCCCTTGAGCTTCTGGACGCGCCAGGCCGGGTCGTCCTTGATGTGGTAGGTGCCGGTACCGGTGTTGTCCTGGATGAGTTCCGAGGTGATGCCGTCGATCGAGATGGTGTAGACGGCGCCGTTGGGGTCGGCGGACTGGTTGGGTGACGCCCAGCAGAGGTCGCCCCATTCCTGCCCCTGGTCGGGGCCGTGTCCGTCGTCGGCGCAGCTCTTGTAGCGGCGCTCGATCGCACCCACGTTCAGGTCCCAGCCCATGCCGACCCAGGACGCTTGGTTGTTGGAGGCGGAGGTCCGCCCGTCCACGCTCTGCGAGTTGTAGGTCAGTGCCAGATCGGGTGCGATGCCGACCGGCGGCTGCGGGACCTCGATCGGCACCGAGTACGTGAACGCACCGGAACCGAGGGAGACGTCCCACTTGCCGGACGGGTTGGTGGGGGAGGCCCGGTAGTCACCCGAGTCGGACGACGAGCCGGAGACGAGTGCGTACAGCGCCGGCGCCGAGAGGCCGGCCATGCCGGAGATCTGCTCCGTCTGCGGGGCGGCCTCGACCACTGCGGTCACCACGGCCTTGTCCGGATCGTTGTGCTGACCGGGCACCGGACGCATATCGGTGCACCCGGCCCTCTGCGGAGTCGTCAGGGCACAGGCCGGGACCTCGACCAGCCGCAGCCGGGAAGCGAAGTCGCCTCCGAAGGCGTGGGCGAAACCCGAGTAGTCGACAGTTGCCTCTACCGATCCGGCCGTATTCCTGCCGTCGGCGCGGGCCACACGCATGCCCAGCCCGACGGCCCCGAAGGATGCGACCTTCTTGTGGTCGAGCACCTCGACCTGGACCTTCGCAGGCGTGCTGTCCGGCCGGGTGACGGACCGCGCCCCGGCGTGCTGCGGCGCTCCGACCGATACCGCGGCGCGTTTTGCACCGTCGGGCTTGACGGCCGTGCGGCCGGTGGTGGTTGCGGGCAGGGAAACGACAGCGCTGCCGCTCTGAGGCCATACGGGGCGGGCCACTGCCGTCGTCCCCGGTTCCGCCGGCTGATCGACCGAAGGGCCTGTGCCTCTGCCCGGCACGCTCGGTTGCCCTGCCGATGTCGAGGCGGCGGCTATGGACGGGGGTGCAGCCACGGCGGTCAACAGGGCGGCCGCCACGGCCTGTGCCGCGAGTACGCCGACAACTCGGCGTCCGAGTCTCACAGTTCCCTCTCCTCTATGCGATGAGAAGAACGACTTATACGGAACATGACAATCTCCAAGGTCTTGACTTCCGCGACGTACGAACAGGGCCGGGTCACGCGATCCGGTAGGGCTCACCGCACACGTAGTCGGCGCCCTTCTCGGTCAGGCACTCCTGCACCGTGATCGGCGCCTTGAGGGTGAAGCTCTCCTCCGCGGTGACTCCCTCACCCGAGGCGCTCACACTGACGAGGACCACGCTGCCGTTGCTGCTGGCAGCGCGGATGTTGACGCGGGCACCGTGTCCGTCGGCCTTGGTGTCCTTGATGTTCGCGTCGACCACGTACGTGTCGGCTGCCGGACCCGTGGCGAAGGTTCCCCAGGCGTGAGCTCCCACCACGTCGGCGACTGTGCCGGTCGCGTTCCATGTGGTGGGCGGCACGGCGGCGGTCGCCGTCTGCGCGGAGAGCCCGAAGGCGAACAGGGAGGCGGTGGCGACGGTGGCCGCCGCCTTGAGCGAGGTCGTGACGGACATGGAAGCTCTCCTTGGTGGGTGACGGGGCCCGGTCACTGCTCGGGCTGACTGGTGACGCCCTTGCATGCCGGTACGTTGTCGCTGGTGCCGGGTACGGCATGGGACTTGATGGACGTGAAGTTGGCCAGGTACGCGTCGTGCACGGCCGAGTCGTCGATCTTCAGCAGCGCCTCGTCGTTCTCGCGCAGGGCCGGCCCCGAGTAGTTGTGGCTACCGGTCCACACGACCTTGTTGACCGCGCCGTCGTACTTGCCGTCGATCAGCAGGTACTTGGAGTGAATGATGCGCTGCGCGGTCGAAGGCTTCTGGTCGGTGTCCTCGAAGTAGCAGACCGGATTCAGCCCGGAAACGGAATGCAACTTCTCCCACGTTCCCGCTGTACCGGAACTGTCGGCGCTATCCGTTTCGGTGTAGACGAGCTCCACACTGCATCCGGCCTTCTTGAGTTCCACGAGCTTGTCGGCGACCCCCTGTCGGGTGAATTTGAACATCCCGACGCGTACTTTTGTGGCCTTGGTCGAACCATCGCTCGCCGTGTATGCGCAGGCCACATTGTCGAGCGTGTTCCAGATGGTGTCCGTGCTGTTGCCCGTCCCCGGGTAGTAGGGGAAGAAGTACGCCTTGTACGGACTCCACGAGGCACTGGTGTACTTCCAGGTCGCCCAGTCCCGCCCGGTCAGCTTCCCGAAGTAGGACGAGTAGGACTGGTAGAGGCCCGTGTTGTACGTGGCGACGAAGGCGTCGTTCCAGAACATCGAGTAGCTGGACGGCGAGAGATTCGAAGAGGTCTGGACCACTACGTCGGCCGCCCCGTCCACCTGGGAGAACAGCCAGAACTTGTTGTGGTTGATGGACTGGCCGAACTCCGGACGCCCCAGACACGACTTGCCCGCGGGACACAGGCCGACGAAGGAACCGCCGGTGAGGTCGGTACCCAGTGAGGCTCTCAGGGTCTCGTAACTCGCGTCCGTGGGACGGGAGCTGACGGTCGACTCGTCCAGCATGAGCTGCACGGAGACGCCGCGTTCCGAGTGGGCGTCGGCCAGGGCCTGCGCCACTTCCTGGTCCCAGAAGTGATACAGCGCGACCTTGATCGAGGAGCCCTGGGGCGAGGTACGGATGAAGCCCAGGATCTTCTCCCGGATGGCCTCCTGATCAGCCTGCGAACCCAGCGGGTTGTTGAAGACCGGACCGGAGACTTCGACATCGAGTGGGGCCTTCGCGATGTCGGCCGACTGGGCGACGGACACGCCCTGGATGCTGGAGGCCGCCAGTAGCGCCGCGGCCAGCACAGTGGTGCGCGGGCCGAGGCGAAATGCGTAGGACAATGAGTTCTCCTGGATTTGATGAGAAGACGCTGGTGCCTTTTGGGGCATGGCTCTGCCTGGATCTGAAGGGCTCCGAAGAATCGCGCTGCGGAGTCGACGGCAGCCCGCACCGACAAAGCGTCAGGCCCGTCGGGAAATCCGAACGGCGGCCTGGCGTGAGAATTTTTGGCAGCGGCACCCCTCGTGCCGTGTGCCGCCCCCTCGACACCCCCCTTGAAGCGTCATGAACGTACACCTGATGGCCAGTTAGCGTTCGTGCTCGCACAGGGAATTGAGCAACATCTGAGGATGTGGGGAATGGGCATCCTGATATTCCGGTCCGACCGCAAAAAAGGTGACCAAAGGTGCTTACCATCCAAGGGGTAAGTACCTTCTGTTTCAGTCCGATTGGAGGTTTCATGGGTCACAGCGAGACAAATGGCCAGAAAGATCGTTCCGCGCGCAGGTCCACGCCGTAGTCAGCACCGACGTGAACCTGCCGCTCTGCTCTGTGCACTCCGGGGTGCACTCGGGCCCCCGCCAAGGGCGGGTGCTGTGGCGGCTCTCCGCCAGGGCGCATAGCCGCCATGCTGTCCGGTAGTCAGTCGGCGGAATTCGAATACAGACTCGTCGCCGCACCCGGAACCACCCTTCCCCGGGTGCCCGAGGAGTACGTCGATGATCAGACTTTCCATGGGCGGCGGGAGAGCAGGGCTGCTCGCTGCGGGCATCTCGTTGGTGCTGCTCTCGTCAGGGCAGACCGCCGCTGCCGGGAACACCGCCGACGCAGTGCCGGACACCTTCAAGGGGTCCCCCGCCTCGAGCACGACCGTCGTGCTCATCACCGGCGACCAGGTCACCGTCACCGACTTGGGCGGCGGCAAGAAGACCGTCAGCGTCGAGCGGGCCAAGGGCGCGACCGGAGCCGTACGCAGCGAGATAACCGACGGCCGGATCACGGTCATCCCCGACGAGGCCCGTCCCTACCTGGCATCCGGTGCCCTGGACAAGCGGCTGTTCGATGTCAGTGGTCTCATCGAGCAGGGCATCACGGACGAGTTGCCGCTGATCGTCACGCACAGCAAGGGTGCGCGCGCCGCCACGCCGCGCGGCATCGAGACCGTCCGCTCCCTGCCCAGCATCGGGGGCGCGGCGGTGGAAACGACGGATCCCGCCGCGTTCTGGCGGTCGTTCACCTCGCCCACCACCCGCTCCGCGGGCGAGAAGGTGTGGCTGGACGGCCGGGTCGAGGCCACCATGGCCCAGTCCAACGCCCAGATCGGCTCGCCCAAGGCGTGGGAGGCCGGGCTCACCGGCAAGGGCGTGAAGGTCGCCGTCCTCGACACCGGGGCCGACCTCACCCACCCCGACCTGGCCGGCCGGGTTGCCGAATCCAAGTCCTTCATCGAGGGCCAGGAGGTCGCCGACCGCAACGGCCACGGCACCCATGTCTCCTCCACGGTCGGTGGCAGCGGCGCCGGTTCGGACGGACTGGAGAAGGGTGTCGCGCCCGGCGCGGACCTCGCTGTCGGCAAGGTACTCAGCGACGCGGGTTCCGGCACCGAGTCGCAGATCATCGCCGGTATGGAGTGGGCCGCCAAGGACATCGACGCGAAGATCGTGTCGATGAGCCTCGGTTCCTCCGAGGCCAGTGACGGTACCGATCCGATGGCTCAGGCCGTGAACACGCTCAGTGCCGAGACCGGCGCGCTGTTCGTCATCGCTGCCGGCAACCGCGGCGCCCCGGGCACCATCGGCTCACCCGGTGCCGCCGACTCCGCGCTGACGATCGGCGCCGTCGACTCCGCCGACAAGGCCGCCAGCTTCACCAGCCAGGGTCCCCGCTTCGGCGACCAGGCCCTCAAGCCCGACCTCTCCGCGCCCGGCGTCTCCATCCTCGCCGCCCGCTCCCAACTGGTTTCCGGCACCGGTCTCTACACCTCGATGAACGGTACGTCGATGGCGACGCCGCACGTCGCCGGTGTCGCCGCGCTGCTCGCCGAGAAGCACCCGGACTGGACCGGCGCGCAGCTCAAGAACGCCCTGATGTCCTCGTCGAAGACTCTCTCCGCCTCCTCGTACGCACTCGGCGCCGGCCGGGTGGACGTGGCCGCGGCGATCAACGCGAACGTCACGGCCACCGGGTCCGCGGACCTCGGCTTCTTCTCCTGGCCGTACGAGGCGAACAAGCCGGTCACCAGGACCGTCACGTACACCAACTCCGGTGACCAGCCGATCGAGCTGAGCCTCGCCGTCGAGGGCGCGCCCGCAGACGTGGTCACCCTCGCCGACACCACGCTCACCGTCCCCGCGCACGGCAGCGCGCAGACCACCGTCACCGGTGACGGCGCCAAGGCACCCGTCGGCAACCTCTCCGGCCGGATCGTCGCCTCGGCGGGCGGCGCCGCCGTCGCCCACACCGCGATCGGCCTGGTCAAGGAGGAGGAGCGCTACACCCTCACCGTCCACGTCAAGAACCGGGACGGCGCCCCGACAGCCGCCGACCTGGGCGTGAAGCGCCTCGCGGAGGGTTCCATCCCCTTCCCGGCGACCGTCGGCGAGTCAGGCACGCTCGAACTTCGCCTGAAGCCCGGCACGTACACGGTGGACACCTTCCTCGACGTACGCGGCTCCAAGGGGAAGGACTCGCTCGGCCTCGGCCTCCTGACCGACCCCGAGATCGTCCTCGACCGCGACCGTGAGATCACCCTCGACGGGCGCAAGCTCAAGGAGATCCGGGCAGAGGTCGACCGGCGGACCGAGAGCCGCCAGATCCTGATGGAGTTCGACCGCGAGGCGAACGGTACGTCCTACGGCGCCGCGGTCCAGGTCCCGATCAAGTACGACTCGCTATTCGCGGCGCCCACCCGCAAGCCCGCCACCGGCACCTTCGAGTACCGGACGGTCTGGCGCCTGGGCAAGCCGATCGTGGAGGCGAGCGTCGGCGGCGACCGGCTCTCCGGCGCCACCATCCAGCCGGGCACGACCCTGCTCGAGGGCCGCTCGCGGCTCGGGCTCGTCGACGTCGGCACGGGCACGGCCGCGGAGTACACGGGCAAGAACGTGAAGGGCAAGGCCGTCCTGATCCGGGCCGGCGCGCTGACGCCCGTCGAGGTCGCGCAGGTCGCCCAGGACGCGGGCGCGGCCTTCCTGTTCGTCACCGACGACGCGCCCGGCCGGCTGAACACCTGGTTCGGCACGGCGCAGTACGAGGACCGGCCCCTGGCCGTCGCCACCGTCAACGCGGCCGACGGGGCGCGCCTCGCGTCCGCCGCGGCGCACAAGCAGTCCGTCGACCTGAACGGCACCCGCTTCACGCCGTACACCTACGACCTGTCCGAGGGACACCCGGGCGCGATCCCGTCCGACCTGGTCTTCAGGCCGGACGACGACGAACTGGCCACCGTCCGCTCCACGTTCCACATGCCGACCGGCCGCCAGGAGCTCGGCGGCGAGTTCCGCTACTCGATCACCGACACCTTCCCGATCGGCTTCGGCTTCAAGGAGTACATCTCCTTTCCGGCCGAGCGCACCGAGTACGTCTCCACCACTCGCGGCCAGGGCTGGCACGAGTCGGTCGACCTCGAGGACTCCCTGGAGCAGCGCGGCGGGATCGTCTCGTACCGCGGTGACACCCGCACGGACCGCGAGTTGTTCAAGCCGGTCTGGCACCCGTGGCTGGGCACCGGCCTGGGCTGGGGACAGGAGCGGTCGGGCAACAACCTGCAGTTCAACACCCCCGGCTGGGGCGACTCGGGTCCCGACCACACAGGCTTCGGCAACGTGTGGAACGACGACACGATGACCCAGTTCACGGAGGTGTACGTCAACGGCACCCGCGTCGACCGCAAGATGAGCTCCGCCGCCTACGCCCGTAACGTCCCGGCCGAGGAGGCCGAGTTCAAGGTCGTCACCGACACCACGCTGGACCCGGCGCGCTGGCGGCTGTCGACCAAGGGCCACTCCGAGTGGACCTTCCGCTCCAAGGAGACCCCGGCCGGCAGCTGGACCTTCCTCCCGCTGATCAACCTCGGCTTCGACGTCGACACCGACCTGAAGGGCGATGTGCGCGGTGGAAGCCGCCTGCCCGTCGGGATCTCGGGGGAGTACGTGAAGGGCGCGCCGGACACCGGC
This sequence comes from Streptomyces sp. NPDC056452, assembly GCF_042796085.1. NCBI lineage: Bacteria > Bacillati > Actinomycetota > Actinomycetes > Kitasatosporales > Streptomycetaceae > Streptomyces > Streptomyces sp. NPDC056452. Next base: position 55,969 of record NZ_JBHTRI010000014.1, on the reverse strand, counting down.
ACGATCGGCGGAGGCACGCTGGAGGCCTCGTACGACGACGGCAAGACCTGGCAGAAGGTGGCTCTCAAGAAGTCGCGGCACGGAGCAGCCTGGGCAGGTGAGCTGCGGGTGCCGGACGGCGCACAGTTCATCTCCTTCCGGGCGGGCGCGACCGACGACCGCGGTGGCGCGGTCAAGCAGGAGATCATCCGTGCGGTGGGGGTGAAGTAGCCGCGAACCCCGGCAGCAGATGAGGAAGACCCGGTTCGGCGACAAGCCGTTCCGGGTCTTCTCTTTCCATGGTCGAGTCAGATGACGGTGTCGGCGAGGGCGGTGAGGTCGCGGTGTCCGGCGGACCAGGGCCCCGGTCAGGTGGCGGGCAGCGGTCGGTTCCCGTGCGGGTGCAGGCGGTCGGTGAGGAAGGCAAGTATCTCGTCGCGGGCCCGGACGGTGGGGTGGCCGGCCTCGTCGACGAGATGGGCGGTGACGACGCTGTGCGGGGTGCCGACATGATCGGCGAAGAAGGGCGGCGGAGCCGGGTTGGCGGCGCTGTCCGGGAGGACACGCCCGTCGAAGGCGTCACCCAGTAGCGATCGGTAGGCGGCGAACCGCTGCCCCGTGCACCAGCGATCGCCCTCGAAGCGGTAGGCGAGGACGGTGAGTCCGTCGCGGTCGAGCCGGTCGCGCACCGCGCGCGCGTCCGCCGCGTCGAGTTCGAGTCCGCCGGGGTCGTCGAGCGGCAGCGACGGGTGGTTGACCACCGGGGCGATCACCGCCGGCTCCAGGGCCATGGTGAGGGCGAAATTGCCGGTGAAGCACAGGCCGATCGCACCCACCCCTGGCCCACCGCACGCGGTGTGGACCTGGCGCGCCAGGCCGCGTAGCCAGACCGTCACCGGGCTGGTGCCGCCCCCGGCGAAGGCGCGGAACTCGGCGCTGACACAAGCGCGGCGGACGACCTCCCGGCCGCCCTCGGCCGTGGGGAAGGCGCCGTCCGTGCCGAACAGGGAGGGCACATGGACGGTGAAGCCCGCGTCCCGCACCCAGCGCGCGAGCCGCAAGACGTCGGGACTGATGCCCGGCATCTCCGGCAGCACCACGACCGCAGGCCCGACCCCGGCTACGTACACCGTCTTCTCCACCCCCTCCACGGCCACGCTGCGGCGGGTGAAGTCGGTGATCGGATCGTCGAAGCTCATGGGGCCAGCCTTGCCCCGTCCCGGCCTCCGGGTGAGGAGCGGGATCGCCAAGGACAGGGGTAATCTCGCCACACGCGAGGAGGCGAGCGGTACGCGGTCGGCCTCACGGGGCCAGGGAAACCAGGGGGTACGGGAGGAGCCATGGCCGGGGCGATGCGGCAGGCAAAGGAGCGTGCGGGTCCGGGCGGGCCGGATGCACTGCGGGTCGGGGTCCTGGCGTACCCGGACTGCTTCGCGTCCGAAGTGTTCGGCGTCCCCGACCTGTTGACGATGGCCGGGCACGTCGCCGGACCGGACGCGCCCGGCTACCGGGTGTCGGTCATCTCGCCCCGCCGCCTGGTCACCGCCTCGGGCGGCGCGAGGCTGGACGTGCGTCCGGTGCGCGAGGTCGACGTCCTCGTGGTCCCCGGCTTCGAACTGCGCCCGGACACGGACCTCGACGCGCGGCTCGCCCGGCTCGCCCCCGAGATCGCGGCGATCCGCGCGCAGGCCGCCGCCGGCACCGCCGTCGTCTCCCTCTGCGTCGGCGCGTTCCTGCTCGCCGGGGCCGGGCTCCTCGACCGGCGCCGGGCCACCACCTCCTGGCTGCACGCGGGCGAACTGGCCAGGCGCTGCCCGGACGCCGACGTGCGGCCCGAGCACCTGGTCGTCACAGACACGGGGGTGACGACCACGGCCGCCTTCAGCGCCATGTACGACTTCGCGCTGGACCTGATCCGCCGACACAACGGCGCCGGGGTGGCCCGCAGCACCGCACGGTTGGCGCTGGTCGACGACGCGCGGACTTCCCAGACCCCGTACGTCGACCCGCGACTCCTCCCGCAGCCAGGCGGGGAGTTCTCCCAGCGCGTCATGCGGCGGCTCGACCAGAACCTCGCCGAGCGGTACGACCTCGCCACGCTCGCGGACGCCTTCCGGGTCAGCACCCGCACGCTGCTGCGCCGCTTCTCCGAAGAGGCCGGACGTAGCCCGCTGGCCCATCTGCAGGCTTCCCGGATCCGCCGCGCCCGCCATCTGCTGGAGACCACCGACCGCACCGTCGCCGCCGTCGCCGCGGCCGTCGGCTACCAGGACCCTGGTACCTTCGCCGCCCTCTTCGCCCGCCACACCGGCCACCGCCCGAGCGCGTACCGCGCCGCCTTCCGCCGCACGGCCCAGGCGTCCGCCCGGGACGGCGGCGCCTAGGAGCTCTCTTTCGGATCACTTGGTGGCGGTTCAGTCTCAGAGCCCGCTGGCTCCAGCGGAACTGCTGCCTGCGACGATGCGCTGGTGAGCTATGACCTTGCGGTGTGGGCCGGCGACCGCCCACTCGACGACGACCAAGCGGGCTCGACCTACGACGAGCTCTACGAGCGCTACCTGGAGTCGGACGAGGTTGTCGTGCCTCCGGTGACGCGCATCGCGGCCTACGTGGAAGCCCTCATCGCGCGATACCCGGACGATATCGACCGCAGTGTCGTATGGGCATCGCCCCCGGTCATCGATGAGGCGTCGGGCCCGATCGTGTACCTGCTCATGTCCTACGGCAAGGCTGAGGAAGTGTCCGAGTACGCCGCTGCGCTGGCTCGCGAGCACGGACTTGTCTGCTTCGACCCGCAGGGAGAATGCCTCCGGCCGTGAACTGCGTGTGCTCAGCGAGCGGACCAGAGGAAGATGCCCGCGATGAGGAGGCCGGCGCGGTAGACCGTGGCGGTCTTCTCATAGGGGTAGCCAGGCCGCGCCACTGCTTGAGGCGGTTGATGCAGCGTTCGACGGTGTTCCGCTGCTTGTAGGTGCAGGCCGGCCACAACGCTGCCGGCCCATCCGGATCGAACCTGTGCGAGCCGGGTGGCCGGCGTCCGGCCCCCGGCTCGCGCGTTCACCTCACCGACCGGCCTGCAGAGCCGTCCAGGTCGCCGAGCCCACGATGCCGTCCACCGTCAACGACCGGCTGCTCTGGAAGTCCCTGACCGCCTGCGCAGTGCTGGGGCCGAAGCTGCCGTCGATCCCTACGGTCCGGCCCAGTGCGGCTGTCAGCGACCGCTGGAGCCGCTTGACGTCCGCGTCCGAGGACCCCTCCTGCAGGGCGGGCTTGGTCCCGGCCGAGAGCAGCGCGGTCCAGGACTGACGGCCGATGACTCCGTCGGACGACAGTCCTCGCGCACTCTGGAACGCCTTCACGGCGGTCCCGGTCTTCGTGCCGAAGACGCCGTCCGCGGTACCGGCGGCGAAACCCTGCGCGTTGAGCAGTGTCTGCGCCGCCGCAACCTGGGGGCCGGTGGACCCGCTGCGGAGGGTGTCGTAGGCCGGGAAGTCGAGGTTCACCGGCACGTCTGTGCTGCCCCCGACGAGTTGCATGTAGTAGGTCCAGTTCCAGTTCGCCCCCGGGTCGGTGTGGTCGTTGTTCGGGACCTCGGAGTGCCCGACGATGTGCGCCCGGTCCTTGGGGATGCCGTACTTGTCGGCCAGGTGACGCGTGAGGGTGGCGGACGACCGGTACATGGCGTCGGTGAACCAGGCAGGGTTGTCGACGTACCCCTCGTGCTCGATGCCGACGCTGTAGGCGTTGCCCGAACGTGCGTGGTAGGCGGTGTCCTTGTCGCGGACGGTCTGGGTGACCTGCCCGTCGGACGAACGGATCACATAGTGTGCGCTGACGTTCGAGCTCGGGTTCTGGAACCAGCTGATGGACCCGGCGTACGACCCCTGGGTGACGTGGATGACGACGGCGGAGATCGCGGCGGACCGGCCCACGGTGTAGTTCCCGCTGTTCGCGGCCACCCACAGCGCGGGCGGGTAGTCGGTGCTCAGGGTCCCCACGTCGGCCGAGCCTCCCTCGTCGAGGGCGGGCACATCCGTGTAGCGGCCACGCTCGGGACGTACGGCCTGCGGGCGTACGGCGACGGTCTCGCCCGGGGTCGCGGTGGCGCGGACGCCGTTCGCGAGGAAGTCGTAGACGGAGTCCGCGTAGAGCCGGGCCGTGCGGTCGTCCGCGCTGCCGCTGTACTCGGCCACCGCCGGGTACCAGGCGCCGGCGTCGTCGCGGTCCTCCGCGTCCAGTCCCAGCCGGTCGGCGTACGAGCGCAGGACGGCGGCGGCGCCACGGATGTTGGCAGCGGTGCTGTGCCGCAGCGCGTCCGGTGCCGCGCCCGTCAGCTCCGCGGCCCGCTCCAGGGTGTGCGAGCGGGGGTTGCTGACCAGGTGCATCACGCCGTACCCGTTCGCGTGACTGGGCTTGCCGTCGTGGGGGTCGAGTCGGCTCTCGCCGTACCCGACGGCCACGAGCAGATCGCGGGGGACGTCGAACTCGGCGCCGGCCCGGGCGAAGGACTGGCCGACGGTGTCGTGCGCGGCGGGCGTCGCGGCGGCGGAAGGCCCGCCCGTACCGGTGAGCAGGACGGCGACGGCGGTACTGAGTACGAGCGAGGTGGTGTGTCTCCATGATCGCGGGCGTCGGTTCATCGGTGGGGTCCCCTCGTCGGCGTCGGATCGAACGGTGTCGGCCGGCGATCCGGGTAGGACTGCGGCACGACGTTCCGGTGCGTGTGGGGAGCCACTTCAACCGACATTGCATGCCCACGTCAACAGGGCCATGGACCGCTGTGATGTGCGGACTTCGACTTCATGGGCCCCTGCCATTGGTGGCACCAATAACATCTCCCCTTCCCTCTTGACCCTCGAGGTGTACTGGCCATCCACTGGGTGCGCCCGACTCTGCCCGTCTGCCGGGTGCGTCGATCGAAGGAGTGTCGGATGAGCGTCCGTGGATGTGGTGCCCTGTGCAGATCGATGGTGGCGGCGACCGCCGCCGTCGGCTTGCTCCTGGGCCTGCCGCAGGGCGCCGCGGCCGGTCCGGGATCCGCCAACGACAGCCAGGGGGGCCGGGACGGCGGGGACAAGGGCCGCTGGGTCGAGGGCCGCCTGGACGCCATGACGCTGGAGGAGAAGGTCGGCCAACTCTTCGTCACCTACGCCTACGGCGAGACTGCCGAGGACAGCGACGCCGACGACGTGGCCCGCAACCGTACGTGGCTCGGGGTGGACAACGGCCTGCAGGCGGTGAAGAAGTACCACCTCGGCGGGATCATCTACTTCGCCTGGACCGACAGTTTCCAGAACCCGGGCCAGGTCGCCGACCTGTCGGACGGGCTCCAGCGAGCCGCGCTGGGGAGCGGCGCCCAGGTGCCGCTACTGATCTCCACCGACCAGGAGCACGGCAGGGTCGTCCGGTTCGGCCCGCCCGCCACCCAGTTCCCGGGCAGCATGGCGCTCGGGGCCTCCGGAAGGCCGAAGGACGCCTACAAGGCGGGGCGGATCAGCGGTACGGAGCTGCGCGCCGTCGGCATCAACCAGGACTACGCCCCCGTCGCGGACGTGAACGTCAACCCGATGAACCCCGTCATCGGCGTACGTTCCTTCAGCAGCGACCCGCAGCTCGCCGCCGACCTGACGGCCGCCCAGGTACGGGGCTACCAGCAGGCCGGCACGGTCGCCACGGCCAAGCACTTCCCCGGGCACGGCGACACCGACGTCGACAGTCACACCGACCTGCCGGTGATCACCCACACCGAGGAGGAGTGGGAGCGGCTGGACGCGCCGCCGTTCCGCGCGGCCATTGACGCCGGCGTCGGCTCGATCATGACCGCACACCTCCAGTTCCCCTCGCTCGATCCGTCCGGCACCCCCGCCACCCTGTCGAAGCCGATCATGACAGGCCTGTTGCGCGAGGAAATGGGCTACGACGGCGTGGTCGTCACCGACTCGCTGGCCATGGCCGGGGTCCGCAAGACGTACCCCGACGCCGAGGTTCCCGTCCGTGCCCTCCAAGCGGGCGTCGACATGCTCCTCATGCCCCCGAACCTCGACTTGGCCTACCGCTCGGTGCTCGCCGCCGTCGCCTCCGGGGAGCTGACGGAGGACCGCATCGACACCTCCGTGCGCCGGATCCTCACCCTCAAGCAGAAGCAGGGCATCGCCGACGCCCCGTACACCGACCGGGCCGCGGTCGACAGCGTGGTCGGCAACGCCCGCCACCTCAAGGAAGCGCGGACGATCACCGACCGCACCACCACCCTGATCAAGAACGACGGAGGGCTGCTGCCGCTGACCGCGGACGGCAACCGGGTCCTGGTCACCGGTTCGACCGCGGCCGTCACCCAGACCCTCGCCGGTGCGGTCACCGCGCAGGGCGCGACCGGGACCGCCCTCGCGACGGCCGCCAACCCGACGACGGCGGACATCGCCACAGCCGTCACCGCCGCCGCCGGCCAGGACACCGTGGTGGTGCTCACCAACTCGGCCCGCACCAACCCCGGCCAGGCCACCCTCGTCCAGGCCCTGACCGCCACCGGCACGCCGGTTGTGACGATCTCGGTCGGAGTTCCCTACGACATCGCCTCCTACCCGCAGGCAGGCGTCCACCTGGCCGCGTACTCCAACAACGCGATCGCGCTGGAATCCGCCGCCCGCGTCCTCTTCGGCGAGGTCTCCCCCCGTGGCAGCCTCCCGGTGAGCATCCCGCGGGCCGACGCCCCGGGGACCCCGCTGTTCCCGTTCGGCCACGGCCTGACGTACAAGAACTGACGGACGGGCGCTGCGCCCGTCCGATCCCCACCTGGCCCTACGAGGGAGACCCACCACCGTGAGACGCAGAGACCTCCTGACGGCGTCGGCGGCGCTCGCCGCCACCCCCGCCCTCGCCACCCGGGCCTCGGCCGCCGCCCCCGACGGCAAGGCCGAGGCGGGCAGACACGCCCGTGTGCGCACCGGCTTCGAGCGGCTGCGCGCGAGCGGCTACGCCTCGCTGGCCGGACAGCGGGTGGGCGTCATCTCCAACCCGACCGGCGTCACCCCCGACCTCGGCCACATCGTCGACGTGATGGCCGCCGACGGGAAGGTGGACATGGTCGCCGTGTTCGGCCCCGAGCACGGCTTCCGCGGCATCTCGCAGGCCGGAGAGGGCGAGGACTTCTACATCGACGCCAAGACCGGACTGCCCGTCTACAACGCCTACAACAGCTCCACCACCATGGCGGGGCACTTCTCCGAACTGAACCTGGACACCGTGGTGTTCGACATCCAGGAGATCGGGGCCCGCTTCTACACCTACATCTGGACGATGTACCTGGCCCTGGAGGCGGCGGCCGAACTGGGTCTGCGCTTCGTGGTACTCGACCGCCCGAACGTCCTGTCCGCGCAGGACGCGCACGGCCCGGTCCTGCACCCGGAGCACTCCACCTTCGTAGGGCTGAAACCCATCGCGCAGCAGTACGGCATGACCGTCGGCGAACTGGCCGGCCTCTTCAACGACACCTTCGTCCCCGAGGCGACCGGCGGGAAACGCGCCGACCTGCACGTGGAGCGGATGTCGGGCTGGAAGCGCCGGATGCGGTATTCCGAGACCGGCCTGCCGTGGGTGCCACCGTCACCGAACATGCCGACGGTCGCCACGGCCGAGGCGTACGTGGGGACCTGCTACTTCGAGGCCACCGCCCTGTCCGAGGGGCGCGGCACCACTTTGCCGTTCCAGATGGTCGGCGCGCCCGGCATCGACCACCGCTGGCAGGAGGCACTCAACGCGCTCGATCTGCCGGGGGCCCGCTTCCGGGAGGCGTACTTCAACCCCACCTTCTCCAAGCAGGCAGGCAAGACCTGCGGCGGCGTGGAACTCCAGATCACTGACGTGGACCGGTTCGACCCGATCCGAACCGCGCTGGTGATGATCCTGGAGCAGCGCCGTCTCTTCCCGCAGTACGGCTGGCGCAGCCAGGACGGCGGCAGTGCCTACTGGCTCGACAAACTCAGCGGCAACCGGGAGGTGCGGCTCGCGGTGGAGGCGGGCGCGCCCGTCGACGACATCGTGGCCCTGTGGCAGGACGACCTCGCCGCGTTCCGCACCCGGCGCGCGCGACACCTCTTGTACTCCTGAGCTCGCTGAACTGCTGCTCCGGAACTTCTGAGCTTGCAGCCGTGGTGTCATTGCGATCTCTCGGGAAGGAGATCCGCTGTCTAACTCTGTTCGGCGAAGCGGTGCCGCCACGGCGCACGGGGTCCGGGTTCAACGCGTTCTCACGCGCGCTCAGATGGTGAGCGCTGCCTAAGGGCTGTCCGGCAATCCCTGGCGGGCGCACGACGACAGCTACGGCACCTCGCCGCGTTGTCGGAACGCCCGAATGCATCCAGTATGCGAGCGTCCCTCCGCCTTGCGATGCACCGCATCTGACGCCGCGCGCTGATCCACCAGGGATTGCGGGACAGCCCTTAGTCAGCTGCGCAGCCTCAGGTCGCGAGTGTGACTGAGCGCGACAGGTGGCTGCTCAGCTATTGAGTGTTGCCGACTGTCGGTTGGCGTCGGTGGTGGCACGGACGGTCTGCTCACGGTTGATCAGTGGGCCAGGGTCCGCGAACGTGTCAGCGCGTTGGGCATGCAGTCGGCGAGCAATGCAGTGTTCCGGTCGCTCTCCGGCATCCCGTTGGTAGTCGGTCAACTCACCAGCGGGATGCGAGCCGGAGCGCTGCCCGCAGCCGCCACTTTTCTGCTCGACTTCCACCGCTCCTTCACGTTGCGTCGAGTTGAGGTCCAGGCCGCCGGCTCTGGACAGCCGGGCCGGGTGTCAGGCCGGCCACGCGGACCGGCCCGAAAGCAGGGAGCGAGCGGCTTCCTGGGTGGCGCCCATGTCGAAGCGCTCGGTGCGCCAGGTGGTCGAGCGCAGGCTGCCCCGGTTCCGGTAGGAGCGCACGATCCGCACATGGTCGTGGCGCGCCACGAAGCCCTGAAGATCCCGCTCCGCACGCCATACGGATATCGAACCCGAGCGCGGACGGACCAGATCGGGGTCCATCCACAGCCAGAGGCCGACCGCGCCATCGACCTCCTGCCACACCCGCCGCAGGGCCGTCCCGGCCATGATGACGCCGGCGGTGCTCCACGGCCGGTGAGGGGTGAACTCGGTGACGCTGACGACGGCCGCGCCGTCCGCACCGCCATCGGGCGCGAGCTCCCCTGCCGGGCCGGGCTTCCATGACGTGAACCAGACGGTGGCTGACATGGCGTTCTCCTCGTCTGAACGGAGCGGTGGACTGGTGGACTCCTTCCGACTATAAAAGCACGGACGGTCGTGCTAATTTATCAAACTCCTGAACCCGATCGAGGAGTACTGGGCATGACCCCCATCGAGGCACTTGCCAGCAGAGCGCTCAACGCCGTCTCCCGGGTCCCAGGGGAATTCGCCGGCGGGGGCGCCTACGCCCTGTTCCACATGCCGCTCGCCCGGAGCAGGATGCGAGGCGCGGAACGCGAACTGTTCGGCGGGGCGGACATCGAGCGGCTGGAGGTCAACGGCAAGTCCGCAGTGACCTACCGGTGGGGCAACGGCGAAAGGCCCGTACTGCTGGTGCACGGCTGGCAGTCGCGCGGCTCGCGTTTCGCCGACTTCGCCCCAGGGCTCCTCGAGCGCGGATACAGCGTTATTACCTTCGACGCGCCCGGCCACGGCGACTCCACCGGGCGTAGCACCACGATTCTTGAATACCGCGACATCCTCACCGAACTCCACAATCGGTACGGTGAGTTCGAGGCCGTGGTTGCGCACTCGCTCGGCGTCCTCGGTTCGTTCTTCGCGTTGCAGCACGGAGTGAAGGCAAGGAGAGTCGTGGCCATCAGCGGAGTCTGCGACTTCGACTATCTGGTCGAGGAGTTCTGCTCGGCCCTCGAACTGCGCCCCCTGGTGAAGGCCCGGCTGCACGACCGCATCACGAAGAACCTCTTCCCCGGCGCCCCGGCCGACAGGACGCCCTTCTCCGCGGTGAACACGGTGACGGACATCAAGGCTCCGCTCCTGGTCGTCCATGACGAGGACGACACGAGGATCGACGTGAAGCAGGGGCGCCGACTCGCCGGTGCGTTCGGTGGTCAGGCGCGGCTGATCACCACGAGCCGGCTTGGACACCGCCGAATCCTGGGTGATCCCGTCGTTGTACGTGCCGTCCTGGACTTCGTTGAGAACGGGCCGGATCGGTCCGGGGAGGTGAGCACCGAGTCGGTCGCGGCCCGGTGAGTAGCCATGCCAATTCTGGCAATTGCAGGGGAGTCGGCACGGGCGCTGGACCCGATACAGGCCCACGCACTGTGACCCGACAGCGCGCCGATGGCCCCGCGGCCGCCGGGGTCCTCTGGACGCGGTGGAGGGTGGCTGCGATGTGCGAACCGTCATCTGGGCTGCAAACAACTGCAACTTCGGCGGCGGGCCGGAATTCCCGCCGGGCGCCACAGAAACTCACCGCCCGGCAGTCGCACCGGATGCTCGGGTACTGGCCCACCCCCTCACTCACTGACCGCACGGTCGTTTACTTACTCAGTAGACTGGACGTCCGGCGGCACCACGAGGGGTCGGCCCAGGAGATAGGCAGGGCATGGCGGCGACACACACCGACGGGCGGATCGCGCGCGGGAACCAGACGCGTCAGCTGGTCCTCGAGCGCGCCGTGGAGACCGCTTCCGTCGAGGGCCTGGAGGGCCTCTCGCTGGGACGGCTCGCGGCCGAGCTGAACCTCAGCAAGAGCGGTGTATTCGCCCTGTTCGGCTCCAAGGAGGACCTGCAACTCGCTGCCGTCCGGGCGGCCACCAAGGTCTACCTGGAGCACGTCGTCCAGCCGGCCCGCGATCTGCCGCCGGGGCTCGAACGCCTGTGGCGGGTGTGCGCCAGCTGGCTCGACTACTCCCGGCAGAGGGTCTTCCCGGGCGGCTGCTTCTTCTACTCGGCCTCGGCGGAGTACGACGCCCGTGAGGGCAAGGTCCACGACGCGCTCGCCGCGGCCCGCACCAACTGGTTCACCTTTCTCGAACAGACCGTGCGCGAAGCGCAGCAGGCGGGCGAAGTCGAGGAGGAAACCGACGTGCCCCAGCTTGTGTTCGAGCTCGCCGCGCTCATGGAAATGGCCAACGCCGAGTCCGTCCTGCATGACGATTTCACCTGCTACGACAAGGCGGCCAAGGCCATCCTGAATCGCCTGCGCGGCGTGGCCACCGACACGTCGCTGCTCCCCAGCACTCCATAGAAAAGCGGCAGTTGAGCTGGAACGGACTCACCCCCCGTTGCAGCGGACGCCGAGCGGCCCAGGATTCCGGGCCACATGGCGCGAGGTGGATCCGGAAGGGGCAGTCCTGCCCCTTCCAGGCCGACGCGGGCCAGGCGGTGCGGTGCGTCGAAGTCCAGGCGTCGACCTGCCCCGTTCGCCGTGAAGTGCAGACAGGTCACGGCCGGGGGCTTCTGCGCGTACGCGGACGCCTCGACGGCGGTCGCGACGGAATCCCGGCCGGTCTCGAGGAAGTTGCACCCGAGTGCCGCACCGGCGCGAAGGCGATGGAGTGCGCCATGGTGCCCTCGAACTTCCCGTACGTACGGTGAGATTCGGTGCTCATGTCGTGGGACTCCAGCCGGGTGGTGGAGTCGCCGGCGGCCTCTCCCGGCGAGGCGGCAGGTGACCGTCACCTTGGCGTGGGCCGTCAGCTCGCTCCGCTGCAGACGTTCAACGACTGCCGGCCCGGTTGCGTTGCGGCCCTGCGAGCCCCGGAAGGGGGTGTTGATGCGATCGCCTTCACCGAAGCAGGAAAGTGAACGCACGATCGTGCTAATATCTTGCCCTGTCAACTCCCCTTTGGAGGTAGGTGTGACGCTCTCGCATTCCGTTTCCCGCACGGACGAAGTGACTTGCCCGGGCCCGGGCCCGAACCAGTGGATCAAAGACCACTTGAACGGCCTGATCGATGCGCACCTCCTCAAGGACTGCCTTACGTCCGACGCCTCCGCTACGCCCACGACACCGCCTTGCCCTCCGGTCCGTCCGGGCTCGCCGCGATAGACGGACCACACCGCCCCATTGACCGGTTCAAGCCCAGGACCGGCATCCCGAAGTGGAACTCGCGCACGGACCCATGCGCCTGCTCGAAGGGCGCTTCCACGACTCGGCGGTTCCTCCGCGAGCAGTGCCCGTGCCGTCTGCCGCTGGTTTGCGGGCCCGTGCCCCGGCAAGTCCGTCCGGGTCAGCGGCCTTTGCGCACCCGGGCCGCCGCGCGTGCTTCCGCTGCCTTGCGGGCGTCAGCCGTCTTGCGGGACTCCTTGGGACGGCCCGGACGAGTGCCCATGCCACGGAAGGGTGCGTTGCCGCTGCCCTTCCCTTCGATCGGCGGGCGCTTGGCCCCGGTGATGGCGGTCAGCTTCTCCTCGCCGGAGCGTACCTGGGTGACAGTCGGCCGGATCCGGGCGTCGGTCATGAACCGGTTGACGTCTCGCCGCTGGTTCGGGGTGACCAGCGTGATCACCTTCCCGGATTCCCCGGCGCGGGCCGTACGCCCGCCACGGTGCAGGTAGTCCTTCGCGTCGGCCGGCGGGTCGACGTTGACGACGAGGTCGAGCGCCTCGATGTGAATGCCTCGCGCCGCGACATTGGTGGCCACCAGCACGGTGATCTCGCCGTCCTTGAACTGCGCGAGCGTGTGTGTGCGCTGCGGCTGCGACTTCCCGCTGTGCAGGGCGGCAGCCCGCACGCCGCTGGCCCGCAGGTGCCGGGTGAACTGGTCCACGCCGGCCTTGGTGTCCAGGAACATCAGGACCCGACCGTCCCGCGCAGCGATTTCGGTCGCGGTCGCGTACTTGTCGGCGGGGTGGACGTTCAGCACATGGTGTTCCATCGTGGTGACCGAACCCGCCACACGGTCGAGCGAGGCGACTACCGGCTCGTGCAGATAGTTCTGCACCAACTGGTCGACATTGCGGTCGAGCGTGGCCGAGAACAGCAGCCGCTGTCCGTCGGGGCGGACCTGGTCCAGGATTTCCGAGACCTGCGGCAGGAACCCCAGGTCGCACATCTGGTCAGCCTCGTCCAGCACGGTGATCCGCACCTGCTGCAGCTCACAGGACCGACGCGATACGAGGTCGGCGAGCCGCCCCGGCGTCGCGACGACCACTTCGGCGCCGGTCCGCAGCAGCGCCGCCTGCCTGTTGATCGCCAGCCCTCCGACCACCGTCGCCAGCCGCACGTTCAGCGCCTGAGCGTACGGCGCCAGCGCCTCGCTCACCTGTTGCGCGAGCTCCCGGGTCGGTACCAGAACCAGTGCGAGCGGCCGCTTCGACTCCGCTCGCATACCCGCCGTTCGCGCCAGCAGCGCAAGCCCGAAGGCAAGCGTCTTGCCGGAGCCGGTCCGCGCACGGCCGAGAACATCACGGCCGGCCAGCGCATTGGGCAGAGTCGCCGCCTGGATCGGGAAGGGCTCCGTCACGCCGAGGCCGGTCAACGTCGCCGTCAGCTCCGACGGCAGCCCGAGTGCGTCGAAGGACTCGACCGGCGGCAGGCCAGGGGCAGCCGTCCGCGGCGTTGTGAGTTCGCCCTTCGGGGCCGGAGTCTTCGCGTTCATGGGAAACCTTCCTCGGTCTGGCGCCAGGAACGCGTCGGGGCCCGTACCCCTCGGTACGGGCCCCAACGGTTTCGAAGCGTGCCCACAGTTTACCAGCGAGCGCCCCGGCACATTCCGGTCCTGTTAGCACGCCCTCTGTCGTCACCGACCCCGACCAGGCCGTGTCCTGTGGATCTTGTTGCGGAGGAGTCCGTATGCCGCTTGCTCTCTGCCCGCTCAGGCAGCGGCCGCTCAGCCGGATAGCCTCATTGAGGCCCGGGTGAGCGATCTCGCCGCTTCGGTCAGCACTCTTCCTCCCCAGGGGATGCCCTTCAGTCCAGAGGGACGGGACGGCACCGAATGTGAGCCGGAGGAATACGAAACCGACACCTATTGGTCCAGGTGAAAGCGGTCGGACATGCGGCGCAACTTCCCGGATCACGTGTCTGCCATTTGCATTCCGGACACAGAATGCGGTGTCCTCGGCCGAGGAGTACGTGGAGCAGTGAAAAGCATGTTGTCCCACACCTAGAAGGAAATGATGCGCCCCATGAAATACACCGTCTCCATCGAGATCGCCCTGCCGCGGGAGAATGTGGTCCAGCTGCTCGCCGACCCCGCACACCTGCCGAAGTGGCTGCGGGGCCTGGTGCTGCACGAGCCGCTGAGTGGGGAGCACGGGCAGCTCGGGACCAAGTCGCGGGTCGTGATGCAGATGGGCCAACGGAAGATCGAGTGCACCGAGACCATCACACGCCGGGAACCGGAAGACCTGCGTGAGATTCCGAAAGCGAGTGTCGTTCACTTCGACCGTGAGATCGTCGGCGAGGGCATGTGGAGCGCCGTGCGCGACCGGCTGACCGCAGCCGGCCCGGAAACGACGCTCTGGGAGAGCGAGAACGAATACCGGTTCAGCGGCATTCTGATGAAGCTGGTAGGACTTCTGATGCCCGGCGCCTTCCGTAAGCAGTCGCAACAGCACATGAAGGACTTCAAGGCGTTCGCCGAGCAGGGGAGGGACGTCCGCGAAGCGACGGACTGATCTGCCATAACCAATCAGGCATCTGACGGCGTGGCGTGTTGATCTTCCCTGCGCTTCGCTGCACCCACCGAGGCTGTGACCTGCGAATTCTCGTGGTGCCTCACGCTGCTCCAGCTGCGGTTGTCTCGGCTCGCGGTGCACTCCCGCCAGGTTTGGCGAGGTTCCTGCGGTGCCGCGCCACGCCCTCGTGACGTCAGGCGGCGGGCTTCACGTGGCGGACCAGCCACATCAGCAGGTCGTCCAGATCGGCGGCTGCCGAGAGGACCTGGCCGACTGCCTCGGGGGTGTGCAGCCACTCCTCGCAGCCGAGGGGGCGGGCGGCGATCAGCGAACGGTGGCGCAGCAGGTTCGTACGGGAGTGGTTCGTCGGGTAGCCGCGTGGGGGGCGTTTCATCACGTCCCCGGAGACGTCGTAGCCCTTCTTCCGTACGTCCTCGACGATGGCGGACAGTTCGCGGCCGCTCCCCTCGGAGGCCACGGCTCTGCGGAACATGTCCACCTGGCCGGGATCGGGGTACCACCAGGCGCCCTGGATCCGCAGGCCGTCCAGGTCGAACCGGAGACCGATTTCGATCTTGCGGCCGAGCCGGATCACCGCGCTCTGGTGCTGCCACCACCAGGAGTTGGTGCGGTAGTGCCAGACGGAGAAGTCCTCGTACCGGGGGTCGGTGTCCGCGACCTCGTTGAGCAGGGCGATCATCGGCTGCCGGACCAGGCGTTCGCGGTCTGCGCGATAGAGCTCGCGGGTCGCGTGGGTCGGTTCGCCCTGGAGCTGCCACAACACGTCCATGGCCTGCTCCGGCCAGCCGGTGAACTGTGCGCGCATGCGGGGCAGGTTAGCTCACGCAGCGAGCCGGACAAGATTTTCGCCCGTGAAGTGGCCCCCCGGATCGCTTCCACCCAGGAGACATCCCTTCCGGACTGTCCGCGGTCGAAGGCCGTCACCTCCCGCCCCCGGGCCGGTGCCCCTTCCACAATCCTCCTGCCAGGAACCACGTTCCGCCCCTGCCACGGGACACGGGGGCTTTCTCGCTCAGTCGGTGACGTTGATGATCGTCTTGCCAGGAGTGCGCTTGTCCGGCTTGAACGCGGAGGCTGCCTCGGCCAGCGGCCGGACGGCGCCGACGATCGGCTTGAGGTGGCCGTCGCGCAGGCGCTGGGCGAGGTCGGCCAGGCGGGCCCGGTCGGGTTCGACGACGAAGAAGATGGCTCGCCCGTCGCGGGGGTGGACGGTGACCGGCTCGGCGATGGTGACCAGGGTGCCGCCGGGGCGGACCAGCGCGGTGGAGCGTTCGAGGATCTCGCCGCCGATCACGTCGAACACCACGTCGACCTGGCCGATGTCCTCCAGTTCCTCGGCCTGGAGGTCGATGAAGGCGTCCGCGCCCAGGCCCAGGGCGGTGTCGCGGTCGCCGGCCCGGCCGGTGCCGATCACCCGGGCGCCGGCCCCGCGGGCCAGCTGCACGGCGATGGAGCCGACGCCGCCCGCAGCGCCGTGGATCAGCACGCTCTGGCCGGTAATCAGGTGGGCGTGGTCGAACAGGGCCTGCCATGCGGTGAGCCCGGAGATCGGCAGTGCGGCGGCCGTGACGTGGTCGACATCCGCCGGGAGTGGGGCGAGGTTGCGGGCCTCGACGGCCGTGTACTGGGCCAGCGAGCCGTTGCGGGTCCAGTCGGTCAGACCGAAGACGCGCTGCCCGACCGTCAGGCCGGTGGTGCCGTAGCCGAGCTCGGTGACCACGCCGGACAGCTCGTGGCCTGGCACGCTGGGTGTCCGGTCATGACCGGCCCGGTCGGTCCAGGTGCCGGGCCAGTCCAGCTCCCCCGGCGTGAATCCGGCGGCGTGGACCTCCACGATCACGTCGTTCTCGGAGGCGTGCGGGTGGGGCAGCTCGGAAAGGGTCAGGCCGCTGACACCGGCGTCGCGGTCCTGGACGGTGATGGCTTGCATGAGGGATTCCTCTGAGCAGGGGGAACGTTCAGGAAGCGGGCATCGCGCCCGGTGGGCGCGGGCATCGGCCCCGCAGGAGGCCGACCCGCCCGCCATGACCAATCCCAGCGCCGTCCGCCCCTGTTCCGCCACCGCACAGCGGCGGTCGGAGGACGGCTGGCAGGCGCCTTGCGGTCACGCTTCCAACCTAGGTGGGAAAAAGCCCAAGCATCTGGGTCACTTCCACCCGCTTCCAGTGGGCCATTTGCCATTTCTGGTTCACCCATAGCCACACCCGGGCGTCTCGGTAAGTCCCTGTTCCAGATCCCTGTGGTGCTCCTCTGACGCCGCGGCCCGGCTCCATGTAGCGTCAGCGCCAAGGGGACGAGATGGACTTCGACGAGAACGAACCGCAGTCTGTTCGCGAGGAGCGCTTCGCCGCAGAACGATGTGAAAGAAGGGCGGCACGCAAGGCCGCGCCGCTCGACTCACGGGGAGCCCATCTCGGCGCGGTCATCGTGACCGTCGCCCTGGTCCTCCTCAGCTGGTACGGCAAGCTGGCCGCTCTGGGCGTCGTCAGCGGAGTCCTTCTGCTCTGGTTCGCCGCAGCCCTTGCATGGGCCTACGCCGACGGGGACCAGGGCCGGCACGCCGTCCAGCGCGCGTACAACGTCACCTTCGGGTGGACTGACGGGTTCTGAGCGCCAAGGCCAAGCCGGAGGGGGCGGTTTGACGAGCGATGCCGACCCGGTGGGGAGCGGTCCGCAGTACGCCGATGAGCTCAACTGGAGCGAGCGGCCACCCGAGACCGGAGGGAGCTCCCAGGCGCGGCCGACTCGGTCCGGACAACGCACCGGTATGGATCCTCAACCGCAAGCCGGCCCGCACTGTCACGTGCGGGTGTTACTGCTCCATGCTCCGAGGACCTCGGTCAGGTTCGCCAGATCCGGCGGAGTGATGACGATGAGCTTGATACCGGTGTGGTGAGCGAGTTGACGCTTGGCCTGGATCTTCGCGAGGTAGTCGTCACTGCTCAGGCCGGCGTATTCGACGTATGTGCCATCGGATAGCCGCCAGTCGGCGCGGCGTCGGCCATGCGCGTTGTGCTCGGGGTGGTGCGGCCACGCGGGCTCGATCTGGTGCTCGACACCGTGGCGGCTCAGCCAGTCATCGATGGTGCGCTCGGCCAGCGACCGGCATGGATGGCCGTCCGCGGCGATGCAGTAGGTTCCTCGGGCCGGGCGCCAGGCGTCAGGGACGATGCCGGTAGTGCGCAGCACTTCGATCCAGCTGCCGGCCCCCAGCAAGCTGCGGATGGTCGCGGACGGCGGGCATGCTGCCATGGCGCCGACGATGGCGTCCCGCTGTTCGGCTGGAAGGTCGAGAGGGACGGGTCGTTTGGAGAAGTCCTGCGGTGGCGCGGCACCCATGCTCGCCGAGAGAGAGGTCAGCGCCTGGCGGGCCGCGCGCGGCGTCAACGTGCCGATGTGGCCGTCGCGAGCCCGGACACAGCACTCCTTGCACCAGCGTGAGGGCCCGAACTGGCGGATGATCCATGGATTGAGCTGCCCGGCCGTGAAAACAGCTGCGCACAGAGGACAGGTTTGCGGGGCCGCATCCGGCCAGGACCTCCGGGCACGCGCGGCATGGAAGGAACCATACATAGCAGCGTGTTCGTACACGATGTCCGCCTGGTCCCGGTAGGTGTGTCCTTGCCCGATCAGCTTCTGGCGGGCAAGACCGTGCAGGCTCTCTGCCAGCATCGGCAGGCGCGTAAGGAGACGTCGCGGACACACCCAGGGCCACATTGCCCCGTACGCCTCGATCAGGTCATCGACCAGACAATCGCCGTCCGTGGTCCACACCGCGGCGAACCGCGCTTGGTCGGCATCGCCCCATCCGTACGGGTTGAAGCCCCCGTACGCATCCGTGGACCTGAAAGACCAGTCCCCGTCGCTGCCCCTGCTCCCAGAATCCGCATGCACCGAACAATCCCCCTCAAGCTGATCCAGGCAAGCCGTCGAGGTACGGCCCTCGTCAGCTATCGACGCATCGGCGCCCGACAGCCAACGGTCACACACGATGATGCGCAGCTGAAGGCAGGAGGACAGCTGCGCGACGATGGAAGTGCTTGTCTGCTGATGGAGCAGACCGCCTATCGGGAGGTACGGATGCAGTTCACTCCGGCTGAGCAAGCTGCAACGGCTCCTGCCACCCCCCGGCCGGCGATCGAACGGGCTATCAAGCGGCTCAGGGCAGCTGCAGTTGGTCGACCATGCGGTGCGCGAGGACGAGATGGCGGTGACCCGGCTCCAGGACACGCGCCGCGTCGTCGACGATCTGCGCCAGTTCCTGGTGTGCCTGCTCGCTGCGGCCCGAGCTCATCAGTCCTTGGGCTCGTTGCAGGCGAGTGTGGAGGGCATGGGGGTGGTCGTGGCCGAGGACCCTGCTGCGTTCGGCAATCAGCTGCGTGAAGATTGAGGTTGCTTCGCGGACCCTGCCTGCCCGGGCGGCGAAGTCCGCCTGGGTACTGCGTATGGCAAGCACGTGAGGGTCATCCGGGCCGAGCGTTCGCAGGGCGTCCTCCATCAACTCCTGCAACTGCAGTTCGGCGTCCACCAGGTCCCCGTTCAGGCCGGAGAACCAGATAAGACTGCGCCGACCAGCAAGAACTTGCGGGTGGCCGGGCCCCTCCAGCCGTGTCCTGTCCTCCAAGAGCTCCCTGAGCTGCTGAACAGCGGACCGCGTGTCCCCGGCTTCCCCGGTGAAGTAGGCCCGTTGGTGCCGTGCGGCGAGCGTATCGGCGTGCTCGGCGCCCAGAGCCGCGGTCGTCTCGGCGACCAGTTCCCCGAACGCGTCGGCGGCTGCCTGCCCCTCGCCGGCTTCCCCGGTGAAGAACGCCCACTGGTGCAAGGAAGCCAGCGTGTCGGGGTGACGCGGGCCCAGCTGGGCCCGCCTGTGCCGCACGATGCCCTCGAGGCTTCTGACCGCCTCGCGCGGTCGTCCACGGTCGCCGACCGCTATCGCCAGCAGGAAGTCAGCTCCCGCCACACCTCCCGCCCGAGCCCGCTCCAGGGCTGCGGTCGCCCGCGACAGCTGACTTGCCTGATGGGCGAGAAGCCCCATGTCGTACGCGTCCGCCGCCTCCACACGGGATAAGAGCGCCTCCCACAGATGGTCCGGCACCGGAGGCAGCCGTGGCGCGCTCAGCAGGTAGTCGAAGGCGGTGTAGCCCTGGCTGTAGTTACCGATCAGGAGTCCGCTGGTGGCGTACGCGGGCTTGCACGCCCATTGCATCGCCTCGGCAAACGGCTCGGGCTGCAGGTCCGGCCCACCACGCTCGGCGAGATAGGGCAGATGAAAGTCCTGAAGCCACTGCCTGCTCGCCGGCCGCCGCAATCCCGACCGGCGACAGTCGACCGCTGCGGCGACGATCGCCGCGCCCCGCGGATTGGCCTCCGGCGCCCAGGCGTTCTCCCATGCCGCCAACAACTCCGGCCCTGCCGCCAGGACTTCCGCGAGACCAAACCGGTCGCAACTGCCCAGAGCCAGTTGGATCCGCGGATCACGGTGTGCGTCAGCACGCTCCTGTTCCGCCGTGGACCAGCGGCGTTCCAACCGGACTTTCACGGCCATGTGGAGCACCTCGCGCTGCGCCCGCCAAGCGTCCCGGTCCGACCCCGTGAGCCGGCTCTCTTCCCGGGCGTCGTAGCGCCGGAACTCCTGCGACCGCATGGTCGCCAGGACCACCACCCGGCCGGGCCGGCCCTGAAGCAGCCTGGTGAGCGCGGACGCGGTCACCCCGTCAGCACCCAGATGGTTCTCGAGATTGTCCAGCCATAGAACAGCCCGGCGACGCCGCCGAGCGACTTTGAGGGCATGTGCGAGCGCCGGCCTGGCCAGGGGGCAGACAAAGGCATGACGAGGGAAGCACAAGCGCGCAACCTCATACGCGAGCCGGGTCTTGCCCGCGGTCGACTCACCCACGATGAGGACGAAGCCGCCCTCCAGCAAAGCCTGCCGCAGCTCAGGATCGACATCACGTTCGACGTAGGGCGGCGCCAGTTGGTGATCAGGGTGCCTGTCAGCGGGATGAACACCGGCCAGCCCAGGACGGTCCACCTGATCGAATCGAGGAATCCGGCCCGACGCAGTGAGTAGGAGTCCAGCCTCCCGCGGCGCGCTACGCTGCGGCCGCACACGATCGGTGACGAGGGTGTAGACAGCCGTAACAGCAGCCCCGATACCTGCGGCCAGCGGACCGGACGCCCACATCGCCGACAGCGCCACAGCGGCCCCACCAGCCCCCACCGCTGTCAGGTACCGCAGCCAGCCTTGAGACCGCTCGCGACCATGTCGCAGATACGTAGACACGCTGCCCCCTTGCGTGACGTGGTCTTCCATTCTCACCACCACGCCGCCCCTGTCGAGGGAACGTCCGGACACGGCTGCACAGGGATCCCGCACCCCCGACCGCCGCGATCGCTGCCCGTGCAATTGCCTGCAGTTCACAGCAATCTCTCCACGGGGTGTCCCGGAATCCAGTGCTGGGCCGGGGCGCCACCACCCCAGGGCGGCAAGTGGTGACTGCTGGACCGGTACTTGCGTTCGGCGCCCGCCCCCGGGAAGAGTTTTACGGACGCAGTTCGGGGCGAAGTCGTAGGGGCAGGGGCCGATAGATGTGTGCGATAGATGCGGCGGTCAGAGAGGCTGCCGTTGCCCGGTTCCTCCGCGAGAATCCGCAAATGGAGCGAGCTGTATGCGACCACCCCGCGCTACTGGGCTGTGCTGATGTCGACTGGTCGCGGATTCCCGGGTGCCCCGCCGGGGTCCCCGTCCTGCTCCGAGGTCTCCTGGATGAGGTAGCCGGCCCCGCTGCTCTGCCCGTGCTGGAGAACGTCCTGATGAACAGCGTCTTCCACGTGAGCGCCGCGATGCCGGCCGTCCTGCCCTTCCTGATCCGCCTGGCAGCGGTCCCTGACATCGTGGTGCGGTCCGACCTGGTGGAACTCCTGGTCGTCGCCGCGGAGCTGTCTCTACCCGTCGACGCCGACGACGAACGCCAGGCGCTGCTGTTCGGGAAGGACTCCGATCACCCAGAACGCGAGTGGTGCAGGGCCGCCTTCGCCGCACACGCTTCCGGCCTGCGCGCGTTGCTGAAGGAGGGGACCCTTCCGGACGGACTGATCAGCGTGGACGACCGCGAGTGCCTGCTCAGGGCTGTGGAACCGCAGCGATGTCCATCCTGACTGCCCGCAGGCCGGCACTGAGGGCAGTGAAAGGATCTTGCGGTGTCTGTGCGATTACGGCGTCGGAGCTCTCCTGAACAACCCGTTCACTTGACTCCTCCCGCTGTCTTGGCACGTTGGTGACACAGCTGCGGCGTGAAGGAGCTGACACGGTCCGCAGAGGCCGGCGTGGAGCCTCCCGCTGGAGGACCGGATGCTGCTGGTCACGGCGTACTGGCGCACCGACTTGACGCTACGGCATGCCGAGGTGGACGGCTCGGCTGCAGTAGGGGCACGGACACAGGCTTCTCCGAACTGGGCCCGGTCTGTCCCGAGCTTCTGATCCGCTGTTCTCTGAAACCGAATTGGTGATGCCAGAGCGATCTGAGCAAGGTGTTCCGGCGAGCGAGATCCTGCTCCGTCTGCCGTCTTAGTACTGTGACTTCGCATGACCGACACCGAGATCGAGATCACCGCAGACCTGGTCCGCGACCTGCTGGAGGAGCAACATCCAGACCTTGCAGGGCTGGCCATCCGCGAGGTGGCGGGCGGTTGGGGCAACCAAATGTGGCGTCTCGGGGACGAGTTGGCCGTGCGCATGCAGCGCATGGACCGCACCCCGGAGTGCCAGCTCAGGGAGCGGCGGTGGCTACCTGTGCTGGCCCCGCGCCTGCCGCTCCCGGTGCCGACGCCGGTGCGGTTCGGCGAACCCTCCGAGCGCTTCCCCAAGCACTGGACCGTGATGACGTGGGTTCCCGGAGAGCCGCTGGACCACGGCTCCATCAGCCGTGGTGACCACGCGGCCGACACGCTGGCGGGCTTCCTCCGGGCGCTTCATGTGGAGGCGCCCGCCGAGGCGCCGATTGCTTCGGATCGCGGTGCCCATCCCAGGAACTGCACGGACGGCTTCGAGAACTTCTTCCAGGCCGTCGTCCCCGACGACATCGCTGCCGATGTCCGGGCTGTCTGGGACGATGCCGTCGCGGCCCACGCGTGGGAGGGCCCGCGGGTGTGGGTGCACGGCGATCTCCATCCCGCGAACGTCGTTGTCTCGGACGGAACGCTCTCGGGCATCGTCGACTTCGGTGACATGTTCGCCGGCGATCCGGCGTGGGACCTCGCCGCCGCATGGGTGCTGCTGCCCTCGGACACGGCCTCACGGTTCTTCGACACGTACGCGTATGCGGACGAGGCGGCGATCCGGCGTGCCCGCGGGCTGGCCGCCATGAAGAGCCTCTTCCTGATGCTCATGGGGCAGAACGGAGATCGGGGCCTTCCCGGCGGCAAGCCGAACTGGGGACCTGTAGGCCGGGCGGCACTTGATCGTGTTCTGACGGGCGTTTGACGCACGCGAGCCCGACTTCAGGACCTCCCGCGGGGATGCCGGACATCCGGAAGCACGGATCTCAACCGGCATCGGCAATGGGGTGGCGCGGAGTCACTGCGGTGTCGAAGAAGAAGGAGTCGATGCTCTGGACGGTCTCGATGAAGTCGTCGAGATTGACGGGCTTGGTGACGTACGCGTTGGCGTGCTGGCGGTAGGCGTCGTCGATGTCGTCAGGAGCGGCGGAAGTGGTCAGCACGACGCAGGGGATGCTGGACAGAACCGGGTCGTTCTTGAGGACGTTCAGCAGCTCGCGGCCGTTCATGCGGGGCATGTTCAGATCGAGCACGATGAGGTCGGGCCGGTCGGTCCGCGGGTCGCGGAGGTACTCCAACGCCGCTACGCCGTCGTCGGCCCTCTGAATCCCGCGCGCCATGCCCTTCTCGGTCAGGGCCTCCTCGATGAGCATTGCGTCGGCCATGTCGTCCTCGACGAGAAGGACGGTGTAGGTGCGGGGGACGAGGCCGTTCATGAGGGTGCTCCGGGTCTGGTGGTGGGGTAGGGGGCGTGATGCGGGGCGGGCGGTGAAGACGAGTCCGGGCCAGCGCTTGCGGGCGCCCTGACGACTGACGCCCCAGGCTCTGCCCAGTTGCGGGTAATTGGCGCCCTCCAGGGCGGCGGCTCGCGCGGCCAGTGCCGCACACTCCTCCACGGCCCGGCCGAGGAAGGCCAGGGCCCGCAGCGATGCCAGTGTGTCGCTCCGGAGCCCGTCCGGGCCCAGCTCGTCCGCTGCCGCCACGGGCGTGCGCAGGACGAGCTGCCGGGCGGCTTCGGCGACGACCTGCCGTGCCCGTTCGGCCAGTTCCTCCTGCTCAGGAGTCATCTGCGTTTCCGCTGCCATGGGAGCACCGTAGACGGCGGTGGACCCCGGGACAACCATGGTTGTCCCGGGGGTAGGGTGACGCCGCCCCGGTGTGCCGCTGGGGACGAGGAGGAGGGACCCGACGTGCGGATCGACGCAGTGCAGCAGCAGGCCACGGTGGCACCGTCGGCCGGAGCGGGCTGGACCACCCGAGGGTGGCTGGGTGTCTGCTCCGCGGCAGCACTGGTGACGCTCCTTGGCCTGGCCGGATGTGGAGTGTGGGTCCTCGCCCACGCCACGGACGTCAACAAGCAGCTCACCGAGCGCTGGTCGCCGGCCCTGGTCGCCTCGATCCGTATGGAGAGCGCCCTGGTCAATCAGGAATCGGGCATCCGTGGATACGGCATTACGGGCGAGCGCGAATTCCTCAAGCCGTACCAGGACGGCATCGCACAACAGACCGCCGCGGCGGCGGAACTGTCGCCCTTGGTAGCAGGCAACAAGCGGGCCGCAGCCGGACTCGCCCTGGTACTCGAGCGCGCCGATCGGTGGCGGACCACGACTGCCCGCCCAGTCAGCGAAGCGGCTGATCCCGTAGCCGCCGCCCATCAACGCGCCGAGTCAGGCAAGGCGGCATTCGACTCACTTCGCACCGCCCTGCACGACCAGGAGATCCAGATCGAGGCCGAGAGAGATCGGGCCCGCGAAGACCTGCAGGAGGTACGCACCCTGCGCAACACGGTCTTCACCGCCATCGCAGGCATGGTTCTCACCCTTTTCGCACTCGCCTTCGCGGGGCTGCGCCGAGGCGTCCAGATACCGCTGGACCGGCTGCGCACCGACGTACGGAAGATCGCGGACGGCCGGTTCGACCATTCCATCGTTCCCTCCGGGCCCGCCGATCTGCGCGCCCTGGCGACCGACGTGGACGGAATGCGCCGGCGCCTGGCCGGTGAGCTCGACTTCAGCGACCGCGCCCGCACCGAACTCGACGAACAAGCCACGGAACTGCGCCGCTCCAACGAAGAACTCGAACAGTTCGCCTACGTCGCCTCCCACGACCTGCAGGAACCGCTGCGCAAGGTCGC
This sequence comes from Streptomyces sp. NPDC056452, assembly GCF_042796085.1. Taxonomy (NCBI): domain Bacteria; kingdom Bacillati; phylum Actinomycetota; class Actinomycetes; order Kitasatosporales; family Streptomycetaceae; genus Streptomyces; species Streptomyces sp. NPDC056452. The sequence continues at coordinate 30,947 of NZ_JBHTRI010000014.1, read as the reverse complement.
CAGTTTCTGTCAGTTGCTGGAACGCCGCTACGCGGATCAGCTCGACGACCGGGCCAAGCAGTACATCGCCTTCGCCGTCGACGGCGCGAACCGCATGCAGACCCTCATCAACGACCTCCTCACCTTCTCCCGGGTCGGACGCCTGCACGCCCAGGACGCCGACGTCAGCCTTGAGACACTGGTGCGCCGCATCACCAATTCCCTGGGCCTGGTGATCGAGGAGACCGGGGCCGTCATCACGCACGACCCTCTCCCCGTCGTACACGGCGACCCGACCCAGCTCGAAGTCCTCCTGCAGAACCTCGTCTCCAACGCCATCAAATTCCGCGCGCCGGACGTTGTGCCGAAGGTCCACATCAGCGCCCACGGAGTCGCGGCGAGCGCGGACTCCGCCGAGGGAGTCGAACGCCGCTGGGAATTCGCGGTGAGCGACAACGGAATCGGCATCGGTCCGGAGTACGCGGAGCGGATTTTCCTGATCTTCCAGCGCCTCCACACCCGGGACACATATCCGGGCAACGGCATCGGCCTCGCCCTTTGCAGGAAGATCGTCGAATACCACGGCGGTACCGTCGCGCTCGACACCGCTCACACCCCCGGGACACGCTTCGTCTTCACCCTTCCCGGTGCCCACGACGGTGCGAGCACCGCAGACGCACCGAGCTGAACTTGACGTGCATCGCCTGGTCCTGGCAGTCGAAGGAACTGGCAGCGGCCGGATGTGAATACCAGCCCGGATTCGGATTCGGATTCGGTCAACCTCGGCCGGGATGGCGGCCGCCGCGTTTACAGGCGGACGATGACCACGGCGATGTCGTCGTCGCCGCCCCCTGCCACGCCGAGCCGCTCGAGCAAGGCGTCCGCCAGCTGTTCAGGAGCAAGGTCGGTCATCCCGCCCAGCGCTTCCTTGAGGTGATCCAGGCTGGTGTCGATGTCCTCCCCCCGACGTTCGATCAGCCCGTCGGAGTACAAGACCAGGATGTCGCCACGGCGATAGGAGGTACTGGCCTGCGGGCGCGGCACATGTTCGGGTCGCGCGCCCAGGGGCGGATCGGTGGCATTCTCCAGCAGCTCGCACGTGCCGTCGCTGTGCACCAACACCGGCGGAGGGTGGCCGGCGCTGGAGTAGACCAGAAGGTTCGACCGGGCGTCGACGAGCACCGTGACCGCGGTGGCCGCCAGCGCGCCCTCCACGGAGCGGGCGTACATGCCCAGCACCTCCAGAGCCTGGGCAGGCCCGGTCGCCGCCCGGCTTGCCGCGGACAGCGCGCTGCGGAGCATCCCCATCACGGTGGCGGCCTCCAGGCCGTGCCCGACGACGTCGCCCACGGCGACGGAGAACTGTCCGTCGGCCAGGTCAACGGTGTCGTACCAGTCGCCGCACACGTTCAAGGAGCCGACCGCCGGCCGGTACCGCACCGCCACATTCTGGTGTCGGGCCAGATCCGGGGAGCGCAGCATTGCCTCCTGCAACGTGACAGCGACCTTCCGCTCCCGCGCATGCGCTGCCCGCAGATCCTCGTTCAGACGCTGCAGCTCGCGGGCTCGGAGATACAGCTCGGCCTCCATCCCCTCCTCCCGCTCGGTCAGCGGTTCACTCGCATTCCGGTTGCGGGCAAGGCGGGCCTGCACGAAGGCGGTCACGTCCTCCACACGGTGGATGATCCACGCAACATGCCCGTCCCGGTCAAGAACGGGAGTGTTGACCGTCGACCACCAGCGCTCCTCGAACACCCCCGGCCGCGCGACCACGGGGATGTCGTACCTCTGCACCGCCAATACGTCCGCCACCCCAGTGGCCAGTACCCGCCCCCACGAGGCTTTCAGATTTCGGACCCCGTCCGCACCCGGGTCGGCCGGGTTGTCCGGGAAGGCATCGAACACGTACCGGCCGAGCAAGTCCTGCCCGGTACGGCCGGTCGCCAGCAGATAGGCGTTGTTGACCCCAACGATCACCAAATCCGGCCCCAGCACCAAATAAGGGCTCGGCGTCGCCGCGAACAGCGACCTGTAGTCCAGCTCGGGCTTCACATCCATTCACCCCGCGCGCATCCCGGCCTCGGCGACCCTGAAGCTCCCACGCTATGCAGCATCACCACGCCTCGCGCGTTGTGGCACCCACCCGAGAGTGGCCGCGGTGGCTGCACGGCCCCCCGGAGGCGTACCCGGACCCCCTGGGCCCGACGATCCTGCGAATGACCGCCTCAGACCCAGGCTTGGAAGGTAGGACGGGTACTGAAGGACCAAGGGGCCAAGGTCTTGGTCCTCGACGACATCACCCGCCTGCGGATGCACCGCGCCGACGACCAGGACACCTCGGCCTGGACGTGGTCGTGGTGGCGCCGCGGCCTGTGGGAGGTGATGGCCGAGCCACACGTCGTCACTGACCGGACGCAGGCTCTGACCGCGGAGCATCCGTTCCTGATGATCGCCATGGTCCTCATCGTGTTCCCGAAGCTGGTGCTCGGGCTCTCCGGGTTCGAGAGCGGTGTGGCGGTCATGTCCCACGTCAAGGGCTACCCCGAGGTCACTGTCGACAAGCCCGCAGGGCGGAGCCGTGCCGACCTACGACAACGCGGCGAGGCGCGGCACCAGGGCGCGCGAGCCCGGCAAGATCCGAACGAGAGGACCCAGGCGCCTCGGGACAGCCGAAAGGGCGCCCGGCCTGGAACTTCAGGCAGGGCGCCCTTTCGCCAGGGTGTGCGCGTCAGGACGCGGAGGCGCTGTTCGCCGCGGGTGTGCCGGCCAGGATCGTCTCCTCGACCGCTTCGTACCGCATGCGCTGGTCGGCCGGGTCACGTTCGTAGAGCACCGTGCCGAGCCAGCCCGCGAGGAAGCCCAGCGGGGCCGAGAGGATGCCCGAGGTGGTGAACGGGAACCAGTTGAAGTCCTGGTCCGGGAAGATCGCCTGGGGCGATCCGGACACCAGGTTGCTGCCCGTCATGAGGATGAACGCGGAGGCACTGCCCACGATGAGGGTGCAGAGCAGTCCCGCACGGGAGTAGCGGCGCCAGAAGAGGCTGTAGATGAGGGCCGGTGCGACCGCGGACGCGCCGATGCAGAACGACAGGGTGAGCAGTGCCTGAAGGTTCAGATGCCGTGCACCGGCGGCGATCGCGATTGCCACGAGCCCGACGACCGCCGCGGCGGTCCGGGCGATGGCCATCTCTGTGGAGGCCTTCAGTTGCGCCTTGCGGCGCAACCCGTGCGTGATGAGGTCGTGCGCCAGGGTGTTGGCGCAGGCGAGGGTGATCCCGGCGACCGAGGCGAGCAGAGTGAGGAAGATGGCTGTCGCCACAGCCGTGAAGAGCAGTGTCTCGACGGTCGTCTGCTCCGTGCCCATGACGGCCTGGCTGACCATGAGGAACGCTGTCTTGCCCTGCGGGTCGCCGGCGACGATCCCCTGGTGGCCGACGATCGCCGCCGCGCCGAAGCCGATGATGGCGATCAGCAGACAGGTCACGACAACGGTCGACACGGCCCAGGACATCGAACGGCGCACGGCTGCCGCGCTGCGTGCGGTGAACATGCGCATGGTGATCTGCGGCAGCACCGCGGCGCCGAGCACGACTGTCAACTGTGTGCTGATCATGTCGAGCTCGTTGCCACCGAACTGCAGACCGGAGGCGAGATAGGCGTCTCCCGCCCCGCTGCCGCGCTTGGCGGCGTCCAGCAGGGAGGGCAGGCTGAAGTCGAAGCGGTTGAGGATGAGCGCGGCGATCGCGAGGGAGGCGCCGAGCAGGACGACGGTCTTGACGATCTGGATGAAGGCCGTGCCCTTCATGCCGCCGATCGCCGCGTACGCGATCATCAGCAGGCCCAGGAACACGATCGCCCCGGTCTTGAAGCCGTCGGCGTCGAAGCCGAGGACGACGGAGAGGAGATCGCCGGCGCCCGCGAGCTGGAAGATCACCAGCGGCAGCAGTGCGGTCAGGGTGACCGCGGCCGTGGTGATCCGCACGGCGGGGCCGGGGAGACGCCGGGTGAAGACGTCGCCGATCGTGAACCGGCCGGCGTTACGCAGCGGTTCGGCGAGCAGGAACATCATCAGGACCAGTGAGAGCACGGTGCTCAGGACGAGCGTGACGCCGTCGTAGCCGACGAGCGCGATGATGCCGATGGTGCCGAGCACGGTGCCGGCGGAAATGTAGTCGCCGGCGATCGCGAGGCCGCTCTGCACGGGGGAGAGCGAGCGGTAGCCGGTGTAGAAATCGCCCAGGTCGTCACGGTCGGGGCCGGTTATCACGCAGAGCAGCAGCGTGACAGTGATGACCGCGATGAACGCCATCAGCGACATGGTCTGGGCCTCGGAGCTGAAGCTGGTCATGCGCGCGCACCTCCGGTGGGCTGCTGCCACACGGGACGTCCGGAGCGGCTCTGGCGTTCTGGCTGGGGCACGGCTGCCGCGGCCGCCTGCTCGGCGCGTTCGCGGATCGCCGCGGCGAGCGGGTCGACGTGTCTGCGCGCGATCCGCTCGTACAGCGCGATCGCAGCCAGCGCCACGGGCAGTTGGAGGAGCCCCAGGACCAGACCGGTGGTGAGACCACCTGTGATGTTGCTGGTCATCATCGAGGGGGCGTAGCCGGACAGGAAAAGGAAGATGACGAAGTAGCCGAGCGCGGTGAAGGTGGCGGCGCGGCGGAGCCTGCGGTAAGCCGATCCGAGCCGGTGGAGATCACCACAATCGTCGGTGGCGGCGGGCGGTTGCGGTTGCGGGGACGCGTCCCAGGGCTGCTGCGCGGAGTCCCAGCCCTGCGGCGAGGAGTCCCACGCTCGCGGGGCGGAGTCCCAGGCTGCCTGTGGATCGGTGTCCCAGGACGGCGATCCACCCTCCCAGGACTGCGACGCCGCCTCTTGGCGGTGCCGCCCGGCATTCCGGTGCGGGGGTACGGGCGGTGGGCCGGGGAAAGGCTGGTGGTACGACATCGATCTTGCTCCTTGCCGCCCCGGGGAACGGGCGGGTGGCGCTGGTGGTCCGCGTACGTTACTCATGGGTATAGCCCCTGCGTAAGGGGGTTTCCGACCGCTTGGTATGTCGGTTCGGTGACGATCCTGTGCGTGTGGCCACGGAACCCGCGGTAACCCCGTCGCGCACCTTCCCGCAGGTCACGGGTGAGTCTCGGGCCGCCCCTGGCGCCGGGCAGGCCGCTCGGCGCGACCGGTCCGGCGAATGCGCAGGGCGATCCGACGATGTGGTCGGGTGGACGCCCGCGGCTGCCCCGGACGGGATCGGCCCGTCCTGCTGCCGATGGCAGGAACGCCTCCGCCCAGGTCTCCGCCGGCCTCCAGCACCGGCCGGCACCCCGCGGCCTCGCCGGCCTGATCGTGCCGGGCCTGGCGCTCACGTCGGTCGGCCTTGCGCTCCTGACCGGCGTCGCGGCCGGTGGCTCCTACGCCACCCACCGGCTGCCCGGCGTCCTCCTCATCGACTTCGGCTTCGCTCTCGCCTTCATGCTGCTCCTCGCCACCGCGACCGGAGGCCTCTCCCCGCAGGACTCCGGCGGGACCTCCGCGTCCTCACGGCCGAGGGGCGTCGTTGATGACGTCTGTGTGACTCACTGCATCAGCGCTCTGATCTCGGCCTTGGGCGCCCCTACCAGCGTGATGCTGCTCGTTCCTGCCGTTCGTGAGTACCGCTCTGGGGCGTCGGCCCTCCGGCTCGTGGCTGGAGCCGTGATCTTCCTCAGCGCTTCGTACACGCTCGTACGGGACGCGCGGCGGCTGCGCACCGGGCCGACCGCCTGACAGCGGCGCCGTTCCAACCAACACCGCCGGTCGTTGTTCGTAGGTGCCGTTGACCGACGCGCAGTGGGCGCGAATCGAGCTGTTACTCCCAGATCGGACACCGCGGCGGGGTGGCCGATGGCGGGAACACCGAGGCCGGCCTGGTCCCAACACCACGCTCAGGTGAGGAGATCCAAGAAGCAGTGCCTGGTGCTTCGATCGAAACGGGCTCTCCCGCGATTGGTCGTGAGGCGTGTCGGCCCGGCTCCTGAGGCAAGGGCCCGCTACACGGAGCCGCGCTAGTAATACCCCTTCGTGCCGTCGAGCAGCTCTCGGACGATGTCCGCGTGCCCCGCGTGCCGCCCCGTCTCCTCGACGAGGTGGATCAGTATCCAGCGGAGGTTGGCGCTGCCGGAGCGGAAGCCGGGGTGGCGGCCGACGTCGTCCAGGGAGGCCGCGGCGACGATCTCGTTGCTGCGGGAGCACTGGGCCTCGTACTCCGCGAGGAGCTCGGCGAGGGGGCGGCCGTCGGTGTGCCAGTCGGCGTCCTCGCTCGACTCGTCGAACGAGGGGTTCTGCTTCTCGTCGCCGCCGAGGAACAGCACCTCCAGCCACATGTGCTCGGTCCAGCGCATGTGGGAGATGAGCCCGGCCATCGTCATGACCGGTGAGGTCGGGATGACCGGGCGGTGCGCGTCCTCGTCGTTCAGCCCCTCGCACTTCCAGCGCAGGATCTGCCGCTGCAGGTCCAGCCAGCCGATGAGCGCGGTGCGTTCGTCCGCTTGGAGCGGGGGGCGTTCCAGTTCCGATGTCATGCCGGCGCACGCTACCGGGGCGGTCGGGAGGGGACACCTGGATTTACGGGCTCTTCCGCGATTGATGATCTTCGTCACGGTTGGGGACATCGGGGTGGTCGTGCGAGTTGTCCGGGTCGTGATGACTCATCAGATCCGTGCGGTGATGCGCATCCCGTTCTGCGGTGTCCCGAAGTGGCTCTCGGGCGAGCTGGTCACGGAGCTCGCTGCGCGCTGGGAGGCCCGCTGCGAGTCCGAACGTCATGACCGTCTTCAGGGTTCGCGCCGACGCGGGGCGAGGGCCGGGCCGATACCTGGACGACCTGCCGGTCACCGAGTACTACGGCTGGCGCGAGCGCAAACGCCGCCAGTCCTCACGCCGGATCTGCGTCGAACACGCCAACGCCGAACATCGCCAGTGGCATCCGCTCCAGAGATGCACCGGGCGACGTGACGCCTTCGGCGAAACCCACGCAGCGGATAGCCGGTCTGGTCTCCGACCGCGCTGCCAAGCGCACCACCCAGCGCCGGGCGAGCACCGAACTCGTGCCCGTCCGCCCGATGACCTGCTGAACCAACCACCAGCCGAACCTCCAGGCCAACACGCCTTACGACCAATCGCGGGAGAGCCCGTAAGGTTCGCCGATTTAATGCTCGCAATCGAGTGGCTCGACGGGTTGAATGCGAAGAGAGTCGTGGAATGAAGCACCACGAGCAGTCCACCGTGACATCCACCCAGAAGAGGCGGAATGACCGACAGCACGAAACCTCTGGTCGAGGCCATCGGCGGTCTTGATGCGCTCCGGCGCCTGAGCAACACCTTCTACGACGGTGTCCTGGCGGATCCTTTGCTCGCGCCAGTCTTCGCCAACTTCAGCCGGACCCATACCGAGCACGTCGCCGTGTGGCTCGCCGAGGTCTTCGGCGGCCCGACCCGGTTCACTGACGAACTCGGCGGCCACCAGGCTTTGCTGCGCGCCCACCTCGGTCTGTCGATCACCGAGGAGCAGCGCCTGCGCTGGATGGAGCTGATGACAGGTGCTGTCGAGAAGGAACTCCCGGACGACGAACTGCTGCGGTGCCGTGTCATCGAATACTTCGACTGGGGCACCAAGATCGCCCGCGAGGTGTCAGCTGATCCGGTCGGCACCAACGTCGGTGACCCCGGCCCCACGCCCCGGTGGGGCTGGAACGGACTGGCCTGATTCTTTGCCCTCCGCTCTCCGCGTTGGCCGAAGGTGTTGTCACCCCGGCCAACGCGGAGTCGGGTGCCGGACGTTCTGGCTGCGCCAGCGCAGAAAGCGGTGCAACTCCCGTGTCCGGACGACGCGGTTCGCCTGGTGCGGTTGGGCCAGTGTGAACTGCGGCAGCGGCCCGAAGTGCGCCTCGATCGGGTTGGCCCCGGACGCGTTCACGTAGATCGGGGCACTGCCCGGGCGGCCGATGCTCTTGAACCTGCCCAGGTACGTGTCAACAGGTCCGATCGAGAAGCAGGTTGGGGAATGCGGACCGCCGTGCCGATGCACGGCGGTTCACAAGCGAGGGCTGGAGGCGAAGCCTTCACGAGCCACCGCGTCAGTCCCGGACCTTCTTCAAGAGGTGCCAGGGAAACGGAGATTCCCATACTTCGGGTTGGGCTCCGTGCGCACGACCCCGGACACCGCAGGCGCAGAGATCTCCCCCGGACATCCCTGCGGCGGGTAGCCCGGCACATCGCGAACCCGGTAGTAGATACAGACCAGCCGGTAGCCCTCCGGCCCTCGAAAGCCACCGCCGTAGGGGAGCATCCGCTCTTCACCACAAGCGGGGCACCGTGCCTCTGAGTGCAGAAGCACCCTGGGCTCGGTGAACACGTGCGGCAAACGCCCTCCGGTTACGGAAGCTCGGGGCAAGGACAGCCCGTAGTGCTCACCGATGATCCGGTAAACGGTCGCCATCCCGGAGTCTTCGGACGCGTCGTCCCGGTAGACGCCGTGGGGGAACGCGACGAAACCGGCCTCCGCGACCAATCGTCGGCTGATGGGGTGGTCAGCGTCCCTGGTGCCGTACTCCCGGAACATCCAGTCGGTCCTCCCGCCCACGCTCACGGTCACGGCCGGCGGATCCATGGTGGTGTCCAGGATGTCCACCACGGTGTGACGGGCTCTGAGGTCTCTTCCGGGTGCCAACCTGTCGTCCCGATGTCCGACCTCGGGCGCCTCCAGGGCGAACGCCCAGCCGTCACCGGCCTCACCCACCATCGCCCAGTCCGGCAGTTTCGACGATCCGGGCCCGTGGAAGAACTCCAGCGCTCCAGGGGTGATGTCCGGATCGATGAGTGTGCCGGACTGTGCGCCCAGATTCACCGCAAGGACCTCGGGAGCCATGCCCTTCACCATGGTGAGGGCAAAGCCTTCCCCACCCAGTTCGGCGTCCAGCCACTCGATGCCATCGTTCGTCATGGCTGGAACCCTAGTGAACCCGTTGGACCGCGAGCCAGGGTGGTCCTCCTCCTCGCGCCCAAACGGGCGTCGCCACGCCGCAGGGGCCCGGTCGTGGCGACCGGACCCCTGTTCGGTTCCCTATTCTCTGTGACGCCAGGGAATCGACGTGGCGTCAACCAGTTCGCTCAGGAGCGATTGGCGTCGAGCCAGTAGTCGTCTCCTTCAAGGACCCTGTTGTTCTTGCGCCAGGTCGGGAACAGGCTCATGGACTGGGTGTTCTGATTGTTCGACATGCTGGAACGCCCACACGGCTCGGTCCAGGTCGGCACATGGGAGCGCGGGTCAGGCACAAGCCTCCACACGCCGTCCGCGCCGCGCTGGGCGATCGTGTTCAGGCAGCCTTCACCCGATGTCACCTGGCTCAGGTTCTTCCCGCCCCAGTTCTTCGGTGTCGCAGCGCTCTGCCAACTTGCCGCGAAGGGGAACTCGTCGCAGCTGGGGACGTCGTCCGCGCCGAGCTCGGGGGACATCGTCGCCAGACGGCTGCGCTCCCACGACGTCGGGCAGATCACGCCACGGTTGTGGTCGACGATGCTCTTGTTGCTCGTCGGCGGATCGGGCACCAGAACGTCGTCGGCCAGGAAGGTCAACGGATTGTTGCCTCGCAGCCCGTAGTGTCCGGGCAACTTGCTCTGGACCATCCAAGCGTGCGCGGCAGCCGCCGGGAACTTCTTGGCGTTCATGACGTACGTCGGCTTGTACGAGCTGAAGACACAGCCCGGAGTGGCCTTCACATCGCGGTCACACCGGACGTCGAGCTCTGATTTCTCAGCCGACATCGGGTTGCTGGTCTGACCGTTCGCCGTTCCCTTGACCGTCAGATAGGGGCTGATCCTTCCCCTGTCATCGGTGGTGTTGTTCCACTTGATCTTCTGAGTGACTGTGGCCGTGTGCGTATCGCCCGCGACGAAGGTCTTGGAACCGCTCCATACGGGAGTCTCCTTCTCGCAGTAGCCACGGCAGCCGAAGTCGATGTCCAGGGTCAGTGCAGGCACCTCGGTGACCAGGGACTTGAGGCTGACCGACACCGTCTGAGTGAAGGTGTCACTGTCGGGGTCCAGGTCGAACTCGTGCCGGAGGTCGAAGCTCGCCTTCGGCGTGCCGCTCGTCGATCCCGTGAAGTACAGGTCGTCCACGATGCACGCGTCAGTCCGCGTGTAGTCCATGGACTGTGTGGATATTGAGCAACTCAAGGCTTCCGTGGTCGAGACGGAGCGGGCCGACGATGTGGCGGACTGCTTCGCCGGACCCGATGTGAGAAGCAGGTCTTCCGCTCCGGATGCGGACCGAGCCGCGCCGGAGAGCGAGGGAACCAGACTGAAGTAGTCGCCCGAGATGCTCTGGGGCGGCTCCACCGGCGCCGGATCCGGGGCGTTGACATCCGGGTCGCCGAAGGTCAGGTCTGACGGAATGCCGGAGTAGTCGCCAGGCACGAACGCAATGGCGTCCCAGGCGATGTCCTTGGTTCCGTCACCACCGTTGAAGTTGTCCAGACTGACCTCAGCAGTCATACCGCCGAAGAAGTACGCGCCGAGATCAACCCACTTGTTGGACTGGTTGGCGCTCTGGTCGATCGCTTTCACCGTCTCGCCGGCGGCGTGCTTGATGTGGTACTCGGCCTTGGAGGTCTGGGCCCCGTGATCGGGGATATGAGCGTAGACCTTGGCCTGTCCGCTGTACGCGGTGATCTGCTGCCCCAGCTTCCAGGTGCCGGTTGCCTTCATGCGGTCACCCGGCGGCGGAAACGACTCGGCCGATCGAGTATGGGCGAACCAGAAGTGGTTGCCGTAGCCGGCGCCGATCTGGTGGGTGTCGATCTTGCCGGGGTAGGTGGTGATGGTCTGCCCGGTTTCGGAATCGATGATGTCGGAGGGCTGGTACGTCAGGGCGAACGTACCGTCCGACTTCGCCGCCCCGCACCCTCGCGTATTCGATCCTGCTGGGGTCGTGCCGTCGGGAAGGTCGTCCACTATCAGGGCGTTCGACGGGAGACCGGTGCTGCACCGCGGGGGATAGGAGTTGGCGTCCGCCTGTTCCGGGTACGACGTGTTGAACCTGTGTACCTGGTGGCCGCATTCGGCGCCGGTGTCACAGTTCTTCCATTCGGCGGATTTGCCCCACCAGCAGTGCAGCCAGTGTGGATTGGTGTCGCTGTCGCCGGAGTCCAGTGCGCAGGCCCCCATGCCGGGGTCGTTGGAGTCGCCGTCCACCACCTTCGACGGGTCGCAGGAGTTGGACGCGTCGCAGAAAGTGTCCAGCGGCGGCTTCACCGCGGAACGCTGTGCGTCGCTGTTCCACCAGGCGGCCAGATAGCCGGCCCGGAAGTCGCCTGGCCCGAACATCGCGGAGATCGGGCGTGCGGCCCAGCCCAGCACCTTCTCCTCGTACGGCCAGTCCTGCGGGTGCGCGGCGTGGGAGTAGTCGTCCAGATGCGGATCGACGGCGTGTTGCAGGAACGGGACCCGGTTGGCCTTCCACAGCGGGTTGGCCGGGTTGTTGGTCCAGCCCACCCCCTTGTGGCCGGCGGAGTCGGCGGCCGCGTAGAGGCCTGAGTTGTACGCCCACAGGGCGAGGAACCAGTTCTCCAGCCACTGCGGGTGACCGTCATTGATCATCATGCCCTGGCCGTGGAGGTCGTTCCACTTGCGGGACAGGATCGTCACGCCGTAGGCGATGTTCGCGGCGTAGTCCAGAGCGACAGCTTCCTGCGTGGACGGCGGCAGTGCCGTCTCGCCCTCCTTGGTCTTGCCTGCGAGCCGCATGCCGTCGGTGGCCTGTGTGATGCCGTAACCGCAGTCCGCCTCGGAGAAGTTGATCCGCCAGGGGTCGGCCTGGGTTCCGTCCGAGGTGTACTGGGTGCCGTAGTAGTTGCCGACGAGGCTGTTGGCCGTGACGCCGGGAACAGCGAAGCGGGTCGCCTGCCACATGTTGGATTCCTGCGCGGTGATGCCGAGCATCACCTGCGAGGGTATGTGCCAGCGGTCGGTGACATCCGGGTCCTCGTTGTCGAGGGTGCCGTTGGGGTCACCGGCCAGCGTGATCGGCGGGAACAGCCCCTGGGGGCTGTAGGAGTCCATGCCGGTGTTCTTCCAGTTCGCCGGCCTGCCGACGCCCAGTTCACCGACAACGGCCTGGTCCACAGCCCATTCCACCTGCCGCGGAGTCGGCTGGAACGCCTGCTTCTTCACATCGTTGCGGGCCACCGCACAGTAGCGCTCATCGGTGCCCTCGCTCGGACCGGTCGGCGACGCCGCCAGCACCTGGGTGCGCGCCGACTGCGTGGACATGCCCTCGCTGTCGCCGCTCACCGACGGCTTCGCGGATGACTTCTTCGCCGTCGGGACACCCAGCGCGGGGGAGAGCCGGCTTCCGGCCTCGGCCCGCTCGGCGGACAGTTGGGGTGTGGCGTCCAGCTCGGTGTGCTTGCCGGTGGCGACCACGTCCAGAGTGATCCGCGCGTCGCGGACCTGCTCGGCCTCCTCGGGTGTGATCAGGCTGGTCCTGCCGTCCGCCCACGTCGTGGACACGCCCGCGTGGCCGAGGCTCGACATGCGGGCCCCCTTGGCGAGATGCCCCGGGTTCTTCACCCGACCCGGCAGAGTCCCCGTGCTCGTAGCCTTACCCGTGAGGAACACCGTGCCGCCAGGGGTGGCAGACAGGTCCCAGTCGGCGAGCTTTCCTTCGGCGACCGTTTTCGGGGTGGTCTTCCTGCCCTTGACCTGCTTGGAGTCCAGGTGCTTGGCCCAGGACTTCACCTTGGACTTCTTGGTGTCGGCTGCCCGGTCGATGAAGGTCACGCCGTCGCTGCTGTCAGCCGCGATTTGGAACGGCACGTGCTTCGTTACGGCGAGGACGGTTTCCTTCTGCCCGTTGAGACGGACAAGCTTGTTGCCGTGGCCGGCCACGATGCCGTGCCGGGTCGGGACCGCTGAGGTGACCTGACCGGGGAAGGCGGCCGACCGGGTCTGTTCGTCCGTGGCCGCGTCCACGGTGACAAGACGGGTCTTCTGCTCCTTGTCCCCGTCGTAGGTCAGCTGGGTGAACACCACGTCATCCGTGGTGCCGCAGCCCGGAGAGAAGTAGGCCAGCGACGCCGTGAACGGCAGCTTGGTGACCTTGCCGCTGCCCAGGTCGATGACGGCGGTGAATGCTCCGCGCACCATCAATTCGGGGTTGTTGGTAAATGCCCGGGGTGCGTAGGCGACAGCCGCGTACTTCCCGGATCCGGTCACACACGTATTGCCTATCCAGGTGTCCGCATCGAATCCGTCTTCGCGCAGGGTGGCTACGGTGGCGAACTTGTAGCCGTCCTTCTCCTTTCCTGTCAGGACATGGAAGCCCGTACCGTCGCCGGAGGTCGACAGGGCCACGTCCCTGGAAGAAGAGTGGTTCTTGCCCAGGACCGAGGCGCGGTCCTTCTCAACGACCGCGTGGGGCTTGCTCGTTGCCTTCGGCAGGCTCTTGCCGCCTTGAACGGCGTTGTCGGGGACCTTCGGCCCCTGAGCCTGTGCGGAGGTGGACAGCGACGACGCAAGAATCGCCGTCGCTGCCGCCATCACCACCGCGTGCCTTCTTTGCCTTATACGCACTTAGGTGTTCCCTTTCCTGCTTCCGGTACGATCGCGAAAGAGGTAGTGAAGGCAGCTACCTTTTCCTTGAAGCGGATGCTCTTCATCACCTCTCCATCGATTGATCCATTGCGCGAGAAGGATCTTCACATCCGGCTGCGTGTCATGGCCATGGTCGTTGCATGATCGAGATCTTGCTGCGGGGGAGGCCCTCGGCTGCGCTGTCGGTCACTCCGGCTGACAGGGGGACCGATGGTGAACCTGCGTCAGATGACGTTCACGCGGGTGGCGTTGCCCGTCCGCACGCGTGAGACCTTCTCCGTGACGTTGGTGCGGAGACGCGATCCTCCCGCGGTTGCCGCGGAGTTGGCGTGAGCTGGGCAGGTGATCGAGATGGGCAGGCAACTCTGGATCGGTCCCGACCCGCCAGACCAGGAGCTGACGCCGACGGCGCAGATGATCGAAAGCTGCTCAAACGGTCCGTAGCCCTGCTCCGGTGCGGCGCCTGGTGGGAACCCTCTCGTACGGCGCAGGTGATGGCCGCGCCTCACGGTCGTGAGCAGGTGGCGCGGCCACTGGTCACCTGGCGAAGGAGGGCTCCTCGTCTGCTGGTGGTACAGGCTTCACGCGTAGCTGACCTGCGCAAAACGCGGCCGCCTACCGCTCGTTGGAGCCGTAGGCCCGGGAATGGGCCAGATCATGTTCGCAGCGGGACGAGCCTGTGCATCTGTCGACGCGGCATCCCTCGGCGTGTGCACTGCTCCAAGCGGATGTGTCGGCCCGTCGAGTGCTACGGCGAGGTGGGCAGGTGCGGGGAGCGGAGCACGAGCAGGGTGATCTCGCTGGGGGCGAAGACGCGGAACGGCGGGCCCCAGAAGCCGGTGCCGCGGCTGGTGTAGAGGAGGGTGCGGGGGCCGTGGTGGCTGAGGCCGGCGAGGGCGGGCTGGTCGATGCGGACCAGGTGGTGGAAGGGCCAGATCTGGCCGCCGTGGGTGTGGCCGGAGAGCTGGAGGTCGACGCCGTCGGCTGCCGCGCGGTCGATGAACTTGGGCTGGTGTGCCAAGAGCAGGACGGGTAGGTCGGGATCGGCGCCGGTCAGGGCTCCGGCGAGGTGGGCGCCGTGGCCTGCCAGGCCGGAGGACTCGGCGGTGACGTCATCCACGCCGGCGACCACGAGGGTGTCGCCTCCGCGTTCGAGCAGCACATGGCGGTTGCGCAGCGGCTCCCAGCCCAGCTCGTCCATCAGGTCGACCCAGCCCTGGGCCTCGCTGTAGTACTCGTGGTTACCGGTGACGTACACACGGGCCCGGGTGGCCCGAACGGTTCCGAGTGGGGTGGCCTGCGCGCGGCGGCGTTCGGCCGTGCCGTCCGCGATGTCACCCGTGTGGCAGACCAGGTCGGCTTCCAGGGTGTTCACCCTCTCGCATACCTGTGCCGACCAGCGAGTGCGATCGAGGGGACCGTAGTGGGTGTCGGTGATGAGGACGACGCGAAGTCCGTCCAACCCGGCACCCAGCCGTGGGAGTTGCACGTCGAGTCGGCGCACGCGCGGCACGCGGCGGGCTTCGGCGTACCCCCAGGCGAGTAGTACGGCGGTTATACCTAGGACGGCCCAGGTGACGATGCGAGCTCGGTCCTGACTCTCCTCGACGCCGGCCACGGTCAGGACGAGCAGCAAGGGGACGCCGAGCAGTATGGACCAGGCGAACAGGACCCAACTGGTGCCCAGCAGGGTGTCACCGACGATCGCCGCCCGGTCCTGCTGGCGCCGGCCGTGGCCGCGCACCATCGCGAGCGGCATACCGACGAGACCCAGGGCGAACAGGGCGGTGCCGGTGAGCGTGACCGGCAGCGGCCAGTGCTGGCCGCTGTGCAGGAGCACCCAGCAGGGCACGGCCCACAGCAGGACGGGGGCGATCAGGGGGATGTACCGCATCAGGCGGTGCAGTCGGCTCTGTCGCGGCGCTTGAGCGTCACTGTCGGCGGGTCGGGTGTCGCTGGAGTCGGTCACGCTATCCCTCACAAGCCAGGCTGCCGTCCCGCGCACTGTATCCGGTCGCCCTCGGGCAGGCCGGACCGGCGTTCATGGGGGGGGCAGCCCCTTGGGGCGAAAGGGTCCTCGCGGACGGCAACACTTCGCCCCAGATGCCACCCTTGGCACGAGCTGCGAAAGGACGGCGCCTCCGCCATCCACGCCCTGGCCGAGCGTGATGGTCGCGGCCCGAGTCCGGCTGTGTGCTGACCGCGTGGAATCAGCTGACCGGCCAGGTGCGCTCGGCAGCCCAGGTCCCGAAGCGCTGCCAGCCGATCTCCGGAAAGTCGCGCCGCAGTGCGTCCACGTCCACATCGAGGCCGACGTCTGTGAAGTAGCGGAACATCGCGGCGAGATCGGCCGAGAACGCCTCGACGTGGGCGATGGGCAGCCGCTCAAAGACGATCGGTCGGCCGCACGCCCCGGTCAGGGCTTCCGCGATTTCCGGACAGGTCAGCTTGTCGGAAGCGATGTCGATGCGCCGGCCCGCGAACTCCTGCGGTCGCGCCAGAACATGGGCTGCGAAGGCGCCGATGTCCCGCGCGGGAATCAGCGTCAGCGGCCGGTCGGCCGGCATCGGCAGCACGAACCGGCCTTCACGCAGGCCCTCGAGCGACCACTCGACCGTGTAGTTGTCCATGAACGCGGCCGGACCGAGAATCGTCCACGGCACACCCAGCCCTCGCAGGTGCCGCTCGATGCGGTACTTGCTCTCGAAGTGCGGAATGCCCGTGCCGCGGTCGGCGTGAGCTGCCGAGGTGAACACGATGTGCCCGACACCACGGGCGGCCTCCAGCAGGTCGATGCCCTGCCTGACCTCGGTCTCCGGGTCCGAGCCGAATGGCGTGGACATAGCGAACAACCTGTCGGCGCCCTTCAGGGCCGCCTCCAGCGATTTGCTGTCGTCGAAGTCCGCCGCGTACACCTCGGCGCCGAGGCCCCTCAGAGCGTGGGCGGCGGCAGAGCCGGAAGTGCGGGTGAGGGCGCGGACCTGGAAGCCCTGATCGAGCAGCGAACGGGCGGCCGCGCCGCCTTGGGCGCCGGTCGCTCCGGCGACGGCCACCACGGGCCGATAGGATTCCTTTGTCATGCGGTTACCGTACGACACAGTTACTGCGTTACGCAGATATTTAGCGAGGGTGCACATGCTGATCGATGATCTCCAGCAGGAGTCCCGCCGCTACCTGGCCTCGTACGTCATGTTCAACCAGGCGGTCGCAGACCATCTCAAGCTGCACCCCACCGACGTCCAGTGCCTCAACCTGCTGACCGCCGAGCCCGGCCCGTTCACCACCGGCCGGATCGCCGAACTCACGGGCCTGACCAGCGGATCGGCGACCCGGCTGGTCGACCGTCTGGAGAAGGCCGGTTACGTCGTCCGGCGCCGCGACAAGAGCGACCGCCGCCGGGTTTGGGTGGAGCCCGTCCCGGAGGCGATGAGGGATCTCCAGGAGCTCTGGTCCGAGCTGAGCCAGGGATGGCGGGCGATGTTCGCCGACTACACCGAGGACGAGCGTGCCCTTCTGTACCGGCACATGCAGCGCACCGTTGAACTCTCCCGGCAACAGATCGCCCACCTGCGCAACAAGGAATGACCGCCGCCCACACGAAGCCGCCGGGCGGGTCGACCCGTCACGGTTGGGCGCCGTCGCCCCGGAGTGAGGTGTGTCGCACGTGGCCGCGACCCGTTGTTATGCAACTAGTTGCGTAGCAGACTCACCGCATGGCCCTTGAACACGCGATCCTGGTGTCCCTGCTGGAGCAGCCCGGTTCCGGCTACGAGTTGGCGAACCGCTTCGACCGAACCATCGGTCGATTCTGGAGCGCCAGCCACCAGCAGATCTACCGTGTGCTCAAGCGCATGGAGTCCGACGGCTGGGTCGCCGTCGAGGAGGTTGCTCAGCAAGGCCGACCGGACAAGAAGGTGTACTCGGTGGCCGGCCCTGGACGGACCGTGCTCACCGCCTGGCTGAGAACGCCTGTCGAGTCCGAATCGGTTCGGCAGGAGCTGGCCGTGAAGATCCGGGGCGCCGCCTTCGACGATCCGCAGGGCAGGGCCGGACTGCTCGCCGAGGTGGAGCGGCACCGGGAGATCCACGCCGCCATGCTGGAGCGCTACCTGGCAGGGGAGCGCCGTGACTTCCCCGACCTCGAGACGCAGGACGCGGGCCAGTCGCTGCAGCACGTCGTGCTGCGCGGCGGTATCGAGTACGAGCGCATGTACCTCGCCTGGCTCGACGACGTCCTCGCGACCCTCCGCCGGATCATCGGCTGACCTTGCACCCAGTAGGCCCCAGAAAGGACCCTTCCATGCCCAGCGAACTGCTCTTCAACCCGCGCACGTACGATCCTGCGCATTTCGACCCTGAGACCCGCCGCCTGTTGAGGGCCACGATCGACTGGTTCGAGGCCCGTGGCAAGAAGGCGCTCCTCAGCGACTACATCGACCGCACCTGGTACGCGGACTTCCTGGAGTTCGCCGCCAAGGAGGGCCTTTTCGCCGCCTTCCTCACCCCGTCCGCCAGCGCGGCCGACGACGGCAACAAGCGCTGGGACACCGCGCGCAACGCCGCCCTCAACGAGATCCTCGGCTTCTACGGCCTGAACTACTGGTACACCTGGCAGGTCACCATCCTCGGCCTCGGCCCGGTGTGGCAGAGCGCGAACCCCCAGGCGCACGCCCGTGCGGCACAGCTGCTCTCCGAAGGGCATGTCATGGCCTTCGGTCTGTCCGAGAAGGGCCACGGCGCCGACATCTACCAGACGGACCTCGTCCTCACCCCGGACGGCAACGGCGGCTTCCTCGCCAACGGTTCCAAGTACTACATCGGCAACGGCAACGTCGCCGGCCTCGTCTCCGTCTTCGGCCGCCGCTCCGACATCGAGGGCCCCGACGGCTACGTTTTCTTCGCCGCGGACAGTCGCCACCCCGCCTACCACCTGGTGAAGAACGTGGTGAACTCGCAGATGTTCGTCAGCGAGTTCCGCCTCGAGGACTACCCGGTGAGTGCCGAGGACGTGATGCACACCGGGAAGGCCGCTTTCGACGCCGCCCTCAACACCATCAACATCGGCAAGTTCAACCTGTGCGCCGCCTCCATCGGCATCTGCGAACACGCCATGTACGAGGCGGTCACCCACGCCGACAACCGCATCCTGTACGGCAAGCCGGTCACGGCCTTCCCGCACGTGCGGCGGGAGTTCACGGACGCGTACATCCGTCTGGTCGCCATGAAGCTCTTCAGTGCCCGGGCTGTCGACTACTTCCGCTCCGCCGGCCCCGACGACCGCCGCTACCTTCTCTTCAACCCGATGACCAAGATGAAGGTCACCACAGAGGGCGAGAAGGTCATCGACCTGATGTGGGACGTGATCGCCGCCAAGGGGTTCGAGAAGGACACGTACTTCGACAAGGCGGCCCGGGACATCCGCGGCCTGCCGAAGCTGGAGGGCACGGTCCACGTCAACCTCGCCCTGATCCAGAAGTTCATGCCCAACTACCTGTTCGATCCCGCCGAGTACGCGCCCGTGCCCACCCGTCTCGACGCGGCGGACGACACCTTCCTCTTCCAGCAGGGCCCGGCGCGCGGCCTGGGCGCCATCCGCTTCCACGACTGGCGCACCGCCTATGACGCGCACGCCGACCGGCCCAACGTGGCCCGCTTCCGGGAGCAGGCAGACGCACTGTGCGAACTGCTGTCCCAGCACGCTCCCGACCGGGCCCAACAGCAGGACCTCGACTTCTCGCTCGTCATCGGCCACCTCTTCGCCCTGGTTGTCTACGGCCAACTGGTGCTGGAGCAGGCTGAGCTGACCGGCTTGGACGCCGATGTGCTGGACGAGATCTTCGACGTGCTGATCCGCGACTTCTCCGCCTACGCCACCGAGCTGCACGGCAAGGCCGCCACCACCGACGCGCAGGCCGCCTGGGCCCTGGCCGCCATCCGGCGTCCGGTGGCCGATACGGAGCGCTGCGCCCGTGTCTGGTCCCAGGTCGAGGCGCTGTCCGGCGCCTACGAGATGCAGGCCTCGTAAGGCATGTATTGCGAAAGTGCTGGTCACAGCCGCTCGTCGAGGGCAGTGACCAGCGCTTTCGCTTCGTCCGGCCGATCACGGTCGTGGGCGGTCCGGCATGATGCCGGGGTGAGCATCATCATCGAGTTCTTCGCAGCCCCGGATGACGCGTCAGCGGCTCTGGCTCTGCAGACCGGGCCGCGACGCACATTCGAGTCGCTCTCCTTCGGCAACTTCGATCCCGAGGAAGCTGTGGTCGAGTGGGAGTGCCTGCTTGCGGGCGGCAGCTTCGAGGAGCTCGTCGAAGCTGGTGAGCCGCGTATCGTCGCCGGCCAGGACGATGACGGGTGCGTCGTCTTCGCGTTCTCGCCTCGCCTGTCCGCCGCACTAGCCGAAGCCGAGCTGTCAGCATTGAAGGATGCCGCAGTCGCGTGGTCCTTGCAGCGGGCGGAGGACGGCGAGGTCATCGACACGGAGATCGCCGAAGTGATCCTGGGCGATCTGGCCGCTCTCGTCGGGAGCGCCCGACGTCAGGGGCAAGATGTCTACTGCTGGTTCGGGTAGGGGGCGCGTGCGGAGCCGGATCCCGACCGCGTACGACAGTCACTCCCGCGCTGCGAGCCAGGCCGCGAACGCATGGGGGCCACCAGCGGAGTCGCAGCGGATGTTCACGACCCGACCGGCCGTGGACGCCGTCTGTCAGCGCTGGACGGCCCCCGACGGGGTGGCGGTGCCGTTCAGGCAGCGGTCGAGGAGTGCGTGCATGCGCTGAACGGGGAGGGCCGGATTGGCCGCAGCGCCCTCGGCGGTGCGGGGGTCGGTGAGGAGGGCCTCCAGGGCGCCCGGTGCCAGGCTCGGGTTGGCGGCCGCTGCCTGGCGCACCGCGTCGTCGAGGTCCTCCACCGGGGGGTCGGGCAAGGCGGGGTCTTCTGCGGCCAGGGCCCGTACCTCGGGATCCGCATGGCCGATGAGGTGAGCCCGGCCGGTACGGGGGAAGGCGGGCAGGGTGAGCAGGTGCGGGCGGTGGTCCGGCCGGGTGACGAAGACGTCCAGGAGGACGTGCGGGGGAGCCAGCGGGTGGTGGCAGGCCAGCCGGATCCTCACTTCCTCGTCGTCGTCCTGCGCGAGCGTTTTGACGAGTTCCGCCGACAGGCCCGGCCAACTCGCCGCAATCCGGCGGAGTATGGGTTCCTCGGACACCGCACAGGCGGCGAACCAGTCGGGCGACGGCCCGACGGCCGGCTCAAGGTTCGACCCGGTGAACGGCTCGGTGATCGGGCAGGTGCAGTCAGGGCCGTGGTCGATGATCCTGTGGATCGTCTCGTACTCGGTCCAGGTGCGGGAGAAGGGGTGGAGGCGTGCGTGCCTCCGTACGTCGTCGTCCGGGTCCGTCGTCAACTCGGCGGCCAGGTCGGGCCCCAGGTCGGGCCGGGTGGCGGCCAGCACGCGGACCTCGGCCGCGTGGTGGCGGGCGAGCCGGGCGACGGCGTAGGCCGGGGTGTGCTGGTTCCGGGCCAGGGGGTGCACCGTGCCGTCCGCGAAGCACTGCTCGACGAGCGCGGGGGAAAGGGCGCAGGTGTCGAACGCGAATCTGTTGCGCGAACCGAAGGACGGCAGTCTGGCCTCCACCCGTTCCGGGTCCAGCACCCAGTTCCTGTCCTGCGCAGCTTCACGGACCGCGGGGTCCGGATCGTCGAGCAGCCCTGCCCGCTGCGCCAGGAGGAGTGACTCCCACCTCCAGGTGGCCCGTATCCGGAGTTCGGGGTGCTCGTGGTCGGCCATGCGGCGGAAGAAGGACAGCGGGATCTGCCGGGACGATTCGAGCTCCCCGACGATCTCCCTCTCGGTGACCTTGCCGTCCTCGCCGCCGTCCTGCGCGGTCAAGAGGGTCACGAGGATGTCGTCCGGCAGCGGTCGGACGAATCGGAGGTAGTGGCGGGGGCCGCCGGCGAGGGAGGCGCGGACCAGTCCCGACGGGTCCGTCGCCAAGGGGGCGAGTCGCGCCGGGTCGACGTACTGGTTGCGGGCGAGCGCGCGGCGGATGACTTCGGCCGGGTTGCGCAGTGCGGCGTCGAGGACGGCGTCGGGCAGGTCACGACCGCCGCACATCAACGGGCCGGTCTCACCGGCCGCTCGATCCAGCAGGCGTACCAGTACGTCGGAGGGAGCCGCCGGATTGAAGGCGATGCCGCGCAGCCATAGTTCACGCAGGGAGTCGAACACCGTGTCATCCTGCCACCTCTCCTCCCGAAGCGAGCCGCCCGGCCGTTGAACTGGAACCAGCTCGGCCCGGCCGGGCGCCGCAACCGTCTTCGAGCTCAGATCTGGTTCAGGCCGCCGTCGACGTACAGGCTCGAACCGGTGATGAAGCTGCTCTGCTCGGAGGCGAGGAAAGCCACGGCTGCGGCAATCTCCTCCGGGCGCGCGAGCCGGCCCAGCGGGACTTGCGCCGCCAAGTGCTGCCGCAGGCCGGCAGCCTGCTCCGCGTCGGGGGCGAGTCCTGACAGGCCGGGGGTGTCGGTCGGGCCGGGCGTGACGGCGTTGACCCGGATGCCTCGGCCCTTGAGTTCATTGGCCCAGGTCCGGGCGAAGGACCGGGTGGCGGCCTTGGACGCCGCGTACACGCCGAACGTCTCCGCGCCGACGTCCACGTTGGTGGAACCGTTCAGGATCACCGAGGCGCCGTCGTTGAGCAGAGGCAGTGCCTTCTGGACGGTGAACAGTGTGCCCCGGACGTTGATCCCGAAGAGGGCGTCGAAGTGCTCCTCCGTGATCTGCTCCAGCGGCGCGAACGCGGCGACGGAGGCGTTCGCGAACAGGACGTCCAGACCCTGTCCACGGTCCCGGACCGCCTCGTAGACCCGGTCCAGATCGGCCAGGTCCGCGATGTCGCCGATCACAGCGGTCGCCGAGCCGATCGTTCCGACGGCCGCGTCGAGTTCTGTCTTGCGCCGGCCGGTGATGAACACATGCGCCCCCTCGGCCGCCAGCCGCACAGCGCTGGCCAGGCCGATACCACTGCTGCCCCCGGTGACGAGAGCGGTCTTTCCTTCCAACAGTCCCACGGCAATAGCCTCCCCAACATTCTGCATCGATCGATGCAGAAATTGAACATAGCACTTCTGCATCGCTCGATACGGAAGGCGGTAGCCTGTGGGGGTGGGCACCAAACAGAGCCGCTCCGTCGGCCGACCGCGGGGATTCGACACCGACGAGGCGCTTGAGCGCGCCATGCTGGTCTTCTGGGAGCACGGCTACGAGGGCGCCAGCCTGGCCACCCTCACGGAGGCAATGGGCATCTCCACCACCAGCATGTACGCGGCCTTCGGCAACAAGGAGGAGCTCTTCCGCAAAGCACTGGAGCGCTACACCGAAGGCCCCAGCGCGTACCTGGACCGCGCCCTGGAAGAGCCGACCGCCCTGGCCACCGCCACCGCGATTCTGACCGGCACCATCCGGACCACCACAGGCCCGGCCCGCCCTCACGGCTGCATGGGAGTCCAGAGCGCCCTGGCCGTCGGCGACTCCGGACGGGCAGTCCGTGACCTCCTCGCCGCCTGGCGGAACAACGGCTGCTCCCGCCTACGGCAGCGGTTCCAGCAAGCCGTCGACGACGGCGACCTCCCTCCGCAGGCAGATCCGGGGCTCCTGGCCCGCTACGTCACCACCCTGGCCTTCGGCATCGCAGTGCAAGCAGCGAGCGGCGTCAGCCGTGGAGAACTCCAGGCGATGGCTGACGCCGCGCTACGCAACTGGCCACTCTGCTGAGAGCCGCCAGACATCGGAGGCGGAACACCTCCACAGCCGGGTGCCGGACACCCGGCCTGCGTATGGCAACCCCGGAGCCCTTGCGGCCACTTGGCTGCCTCAGTCGTTAACCAGGACCTGTTCTGCCGATCACGCGGCTGATCCGAGCACCGTTTCGATCCGGTAGGTCGGGAAACGGGAGCGCTGACCGGGGGGATTTTGGCGCGGCGGGCCTGGTAGGACACTGACCTGTGGGCATCCAGGAGCGCGAACGCAAGATGTACCCGTCCAAGAACGCCCCGGCGCCGGCGGGATCTGTGCTCCATGCACGCGGCGCGCAGGCCGCAGTAGCGATGGTCGTCGATCGCCCGCCACCACTCCTGGTCCGGGCCTTCATCGGCAGATGGGGAGCACTGGCCGCTGACGGCAATGCGCGAGACCGGGTGCTCAAGCGTCGTTACCGGCACCGCGATTGGGTGCGCTCATGTCCCCCGTTGCGGGAGTGCCGTCGGCGAGTCCGTAGCGGAGGTACACGGTGCCCTTCGGGCCGGCTGCAGGGGGTGCGAGGAGCGTGACGTTGGTGGGCACCGCGCCCTCGTCGAACACCTTCTTCCCGACCCCCAGCACGATCGGATGCAGCCAGAGGTCGAGACGGTCGAAGAGCTTCTCGCGCAGGAGGGTCTGCACCAGGTTCAGGCTGCCGACGACCTTCACGTGCTCGTGCCGGTCACGGATCTCGTGCACCGAGCCGGCGAGGTCCGGGCCGAGCTGCGTGGATCCGGCCCACGAGAGGTCGGGCCTGCCGCGAGAGGCCACGTACTTCGGGACGCTGTTGAAGAGGGTGGCGATCTCGTTGTCCTTGCCGCCCTCCTGGTGAGGCCAGTAGCCGGCGAAGATGTCGTACGTCCGCCGGCCGAGCAGGAGGGCGTCCGTGCCCTCGTACGCGGCGCCGACCTGCGCCCCGGCGACCTCGTCCAGCAAAGGCGCCTGCCAGCCACCGAACGGAAACCCCACCGGGTCCTCGTCGGGGCCGCCGGGCGCCTGCCCGACGAGGTCGAGGGTCGCGAACATCTCGATGTGGATGAGGCCCATGGTTTCCTCCCGATGAGTCGTTTTCTCCCTAAAGGTATAGATGTGCGGATGCCTGGAGGCTCATCGCCGCGACGCAGCCCGGACCGGCGGAATGTCCACGAGGTCGACTTGCCGTGATGGGTTCAGCTGACCAATCGGGGCGGCATCGAGCACTACCGAACTCGCCCGGCCGGCCGGGCCCGCGTGCGGGCGGTGCCAGTCGCGGAGTTGTGCGAGTTCGGCTCGCTCGGCCGTGGTGTTCAGACTGGTCCGTGCGTGGCTGCAAACGGTGTCCGGCACGAGCCGGACTACAGGCCGCGGAACTTCGTGGCGTTCAATCGGCACGCGCGGATGGTCATGGTCCCGTCGCGGGTGACCTCGGGGTTGAGGTGGGAGGTCGACGCGGCTGCCTGACTCTTCGGTCGTGACGCCTCCGGCAGCGCCCCCGGCGATCGTCCGTCCGCGGGCTGGCATGCTCAGTTCCATGAAGATCGCGACAGCTCAGTTCACCTGTGCTCCTGCTGACATTTCGGCCAATGTGAGGCTGATCGCCTCCCTCGCCGGCGAGGCGCGTGCACTGGGTGCCGAACTGGTGGTGTTCCCTGAGTTGGCGCTGACGGGGTACGAACTCGAAGCACTGCGTGCCCGCCGAGATCTCTGGGTGCGGGCGGACGACCCGCGCCTGGACGCGGTCCGGGCGAGCGGAGTCGCCACGGTCGTCAACTGCGCTGCAGTCACCGGTGGGGAGCGGCCTGCCATCGAGACGCTGGTCTTCGGGCCCGACGGCGAACTGATCACCACGTATCGCAAGCAGCACCTGTTCGAGCACGAGCAGGACGTATTCGTAGCAGGACAGCACGACGGCCGATTCGAGTTCGGAGGGCTGCGTTTCGCCCTTGCCACGTGCTTCGACAACCACTTCTCCGCGCTGGTCTCCCGTGGTGCCGCCGAGGGGTGCCAGGTGCACCTGGCCAGCTCGCTGTACGGCACGGGCGGCGGAGTGGAAGAGCTCGCGGCCGTGTATCCGGGGATTGCCAAGGACTTCGGTCTGCACGTCGTCGTGGCCAACCACGTCGGCCCTGCCGGTGCGTGGACCGGCTGTGGCCGATCCGCGGTGTGGGCTGCAGGCGGCGACCTCCTCGCGCAGGCCGACGCGGACATCCCGATGGTGGTCACGGCAGAGGTCGGATAGCAATCCAGGGCTGGCACATGCCGCCGGACCGGTTGCGGTCCCGCCGCAAGCCTCTCCCGTGCCGGTCGGTAGTCGTGTGCCCCTCCACGGGCGGAGTCGCTCGCCCAAAGCAGCATCGCGATTGCCATCGCCCTGCATGCGTGGGACGGCGGTCCACGGGATACCCGGTGCTCTGATGATCCGCGTGCACGCTCGCAGCCTCGGCAGGGTCGTCAGGCGTTCGCGGCTCGGAGGAGTGCGGAGCAAGCTGGAATGAGTGAGCCGGAGGAAGGATTTGCACCCATGAGTGACAGCCCTCAGGACCCCACGACCAAGCATCCGCAGCCGGAGTTCCCTCAGCAGGATCAGGAGCCGCCTGGCTGGAGCGGCCCGATGGACCCTCCGCCCGACCACGGTGAGGAGTCCTACCGAGGGACCGGGCTGCTGAGGGACCGAGCGGCGGTCGTGACCGGCGGCGACTCCGGTATCGGTCGGGCTGTCGCTCTGGCCTACGCCCGTGAGGGGGCGGACGTCCTGTTCACCCACCTGCCCTCGGAGGCGGAGGACGCACGAGAGACCATCCACCTCGTCGAGAAGTCGGGCCGTCGAGGCCTCGCGGTTCCATGCGACATTCGTGAAGAGGAGCAGTGCCGTCGCCTCGTCGAGCGGGCCGTGACAGAGTTCGGCCGGATTGATGTTCTGGTCAACAACGCGGCCTACCAGATGTCCCAGCCCCAGGGCATCGAGGACATCTCGACTGAGCAGTTCGACCGGGTCGTGCGTACGAACCTGTACGGCATGTTCTGGCTGTGCAAGTTGGCTGTGCCGCACATCCCGCCAGGCGGCTCCATCATCAACACCACGTCGGTGCAGGCCTACAAGCCGAGCCCTCACCTGCTCGACTACGCGATGACCAAAGGCGCCATCGTCACGTTCACCCAGGGGCTGGCGCAGATGCTGGTCGACAAGGGTATCCGCGTCAACGCCGTTGCTCCGGGACCGGTGTGGACACCGCTGATCCCGGCCACGTTGCCGGACACCAAGGAGTTCGGCAAGCAGGCGCCGATGGGCCGGCCGGCCCAGCCCGCGGAGATGGCCCCTGCCTATGTGTTCCTCGCTTCGGAGCACGCGAGCTTCATCACCGCGGAGATCATGAACGCCACCGGAGGCACACCGCTCCCATGATCCAGCGGGGGAGCGGGGAGGCAGCAAGAGCACCGGCGAGAAGGAGGCGGTGGCGTGAGCCCCACGGTTGAGCTTCGGGTCGGCCGACGCACGATCGACGTGAAGCGGGCTGAGAAGGAACTGTTTCCGCATGACGGCGTCACCAAGGCCGATCTGGCCGAGCACTATCGGCGTGTGGCACCGCGCATGCTCCCCAGCCGCTCCCGACCGGAAGCGGCCGGCATCGCCGCGAAGTGCAAGTGGTGGCGGCTGTGACCGGTTGTGATCCGGACCCTGCCTTTCGGACATCCGATTTCGCGGCGCTACCCCGGACATCGCCGCGGTGGCACCGGGTAAGCGAACGGTACACAATGCGAAAGAGAGGGCATCATGTCCGGATTGGTCATGCGCATCAAGCAGTTCACCCGCAGCCCGCAGGGACGACGGGCCACCGTGTTGGCCCGACGAGTCGCCGCCGACCCGCGCAAGCGCTCCCAGGCCCGCGGCCTCCTAGGTCGGCTGCGCGGGCGCCGGTGAGGGGGGACCGGGAGGGCAGGCCGATGGCCAAGGGAGGACTGACACGCTGGGAACGAGCCCTGGAGCGCTGGGAAGGTGCTCTGGTCTCTCGGGCTCGCCGCCATGAGCCCGTCGAACTGCTCGAAGCGTTGCGACGTGAGTGCGATTCCCGGGCCATCGTGTGCAGCGAGAGCAGAGTGGTCGCGCCGAACGCTTACGAGGTGGAACTGGACGCCCGGGTGCACGAGGAGTTGGTGCGGCGGAGCGGTGGCAACGTGGGAGAGGCTCTCACCGATGACCTGGCTCGCCATGGCGAGCGCATGGGTTACGAGTGGGTGGGGCCGCTCACCCTGCGCGTCAGCCCCGCCTATCGCCCGTCGGGCGATCCCTACCGGGTGAGCAGCAGCCCTATGCCTCACGTACGCGCGGACGCCTTTCCGGACGACTGATAGTGCGGTGGACGGTCTACTTCGGTTCGGTAACGCCCGCGCCGGCCGCCTCCTCGGCGCCGTGCCGATCGCTTTGTTCGGTCTTGTGGTGGCAACCGCCGAGAGCACCACACCGACTGCGATCAGCGAGAGTCCACGGAGCCACACCTGGGGTTCGATTTGCGTGGCGAGCACGACACAGGAGGTGAGCCCCAGCATGGGGATCGCGGTCGGGGCTCGCAAGCGGTCGGACTCGCCCGGGTCACGGTTCAGGCGGCGGGCGTAGTGGCGGCCGGTGGCGCGACGGCCAGGGCGTGAGCGGCTTTGCAGAGGACCGTTGGGGGGAAGCGGGTGGCTGCGTCCTGGGCGATGGCCTTGTTCTAGGTGAGGTATTGGCCGCGTCGTTGGGTGTGTTGGGCGACGTAGGCGAGTGTGCTGGTCTAGCCGGTTCCGGCGCCTGCTTGGAGGCAAGGTGGTAACCGGCGTGGAAGGCGTCGGCGGCGGCGGTCTGTTCGTCGGTGGGGTTCAGCTTCAGCACCCGGAGGCTCCGTGAATGTGCGGGGATAGGGGGCGAGCTCGCGGGTATCCGCAGCCAGTACATGTGGCGAGGCGGCACGGGGAGAAGGTGTTCCGGGGCGCTGCAAAGCCGTGCGGCGACCTGGAGTGTCCTGTTCGCCCCTGTGCCTGGCCGGGCGGCGGCTCTGTTAGAAGCCATCTCATTTGGCGAGTCTGCGGTAGTGAGGGTGCAGGCGATGCTGTGGAAGGCGAGGAAGTGATCGGCTCTGCGTTCGTAGCGTCGGTGGAGGCGTCGGCACCCGGCGAGCCAGGCCATGGTGCGTTCGACTGTCCAGTGGTGGCGGCCCAGCCGCTGCGAGGACTCGACTCCCTTGCGTGCGATGCGGTGTGCAATCCCTCGCGCGCGTAACCAGCGCCGCAGGTGGGAGTAGTCGTAGCCCTTGTCGGCATGGAGCTTCCCGGCTTGGGCCGTATCCGTCCGCGGCGCGAGCGGGTCGGCGGGATGCCCTTCACGAGCGGGATCAGGGCCTGGCTGTCGTGCAGGTTTGCCCCGGAGATTCCGACGGATATGAGCAGACCGGTTCGTTCGGTGATCAGATGGATCTTCGAGCCGTACTTGCCGCAGCTCGTCGAGGACCAGACGGTGCAGCTTTGCCCACACCCGGGCCTTTGACCACTCCGAGAAACGACGGTGGGCGGTTGCTCCCGAGGGCCAAAGGAAGCTGACGGCACCTACTGCCAGGTACAACACGACGTGGCCACGGACACGATTGCGGCTAGCACCTTCCGGTCTCCGTGTCGCCGTCGACCACCGCCCTGAGGCCGCGACGGCGCCTCCGGCACCACCCGCTGGAACAACTCCCACAACTCGTCCGGTACCAACCGCTCAACGATCCCCACGGAACCAGATCTGGCTGGAGATCGTCCAGCTCGCCCTTGACCTGCTGGCCTGGATTCCGATGCTCGCCCTGACCGGCAAACCCCGCCTCTGGGAGCCCCGCCGCTTGCGGCTGTGACTGTTCTCCGCCGCCGCCCAGATTCCGCCCGAACGAGCCTGATCACCCCGCCGCCAGCTCGCGGGCGATGGCCTCTCCGAGACGTATCGGCCGTAGCCGTCGAAGTAGTGGGCTCCCCGTCGATGGCAGTGAGCCCGAGGCGGGGTCCGTCGTACCACTCCAGCTCGACGAGCACACGCTCGAAGCCGTCCGCGATCAACTGCACTTCATCCCAGGTCTCAACCACACACGCAGGTTACCGACGAGCGGACCGCACATTCATGATCGCGATCTACGACTGGAGTACTAGGCTCGTTCTCATGCTGCGACTCGGAATCCCTGTCATCGGTGTCACGGACATGCCTCGCGCTGTGGCCTTCTGGTCCGCCGCTTTGAACCTGGTTGAATCACAGGAGGCGAAGAGCGAGACGTGGAGGACCCTCAACCACGCCGACGGCTCGGGTCGTGCCCTCGGTCTGCAACTCAGCACGTCCCCGCCTGAGCCACGCCCCCGTCTCCACCTGGACCTCTTCACGGACACGACTGAGGAGCAACGAGCGGAGGTCCGGCGGCTGACTGCTCTGGGCGCCGGCGTGGTCGACTGGGGCCTCTACCCGGCCGATCCCGACTTCGTCGTCCTGGCTGATCCGGACGGCAACATCTTCTGTGTCGTGGACCTGAGCCATGCACCCAGCGGAGACAACCGAACCTCCTGACCGCCAGCGCATCGCCACGCCTAAGGCGGCGATCCGAACCGGGAAACGGGCTTGGACTACCGTGCCGTTGGGGTTGGCCGCCGCCGACCCTGGTGCGCGGGGCGGCGCCACCACCCCGCCGAGCACCACCCCGCCGAGTCGCTCGGCCGCTCGCGGGGTGGAGGTCAACTGCCGACGGCGCGGCAGGGGACCGTCTCACCGCTCTGACTGATGAATCAGTCGTCGGCCGCGACGAGGAGTGTGATCTGACCTCCCGAGCGGTCGATGAGCACAAACTCGTGGAAGTCACTGTGCACACCACCCCAGTCGTGGTGAGCCTCATCGCCCAGCTCGCTCAGGTAGTAGATCTGCTCGGCCGCAGCCAGGCGGTCGAACACCTCCCGCTGCAGATCCGTCCCAAGCTCGGCGGGAACGTCTTCGAACTGGTTCGCCCACTCCCACAAAATCCGGTCACTCATCTCCCGGCCGACGGCTTCGTACACGTCGGGGCTTACCGCTCTCACCCAGTACGGGCCGTGCCGCAGTCCCTCCAGCAGTACTCCACCGCCGGCGTAGTCGTCCCGAAACTGGTCATGCCCGATGAGTGCGGCAAGCAGTTCCGTATCGCCGACAGACTCCCTTGGGAACCGCAGACACTTGATATCGACCCACCTGAAGGCGGGCGACCTCGAATCCTGGAACTCGTAGTTTCGAAAGTTGATGAAGGTGCTGCCTTCGTGGGTGAGCTCGTTCTGCACGCCTGACAGCCTAGGCAGACGCGCCCACGTCACGCTCGGCGGACCGCGGCTGCGTCGCCAGTACTGGACCGAGGCCCCGGACCGCGAACGACAGGTCCCTCGGGCTTCCTTACGCGCACGTGGCGAGGGCCCGTGGTGACCATCACCACGGGCCCTCAGGCCGTACTGCTTCCGGTGGGTCAGCCCTTGCGGGTCTTGACCTCGTCGGTGAGCTGGGGGACGACGTTGAAGAGGTCGCCGACGACGCCGTAGTCGACGAGGTCGAAGATCG